>JBBSMS010000083.1:0-15715 GCA_038233055.1 Nitriliruptorales bacterium | reverse complement strand
TCCGCTACGCGACATGCAACGCGCCGCCCGACACGCCAAGGCCGACACCACCGTCGGCTACGACCAATCCGCTCAATCCTTCCACCGAGACCCCACCTTCGTCCTCATGTCGGCCACCGCCCGCTAACTGGCGCTACCAGCAGATCTCCGAGGTCTCCACGGCGGCTACGAACGTGTCGGGAGCAGCGGATCCCCGATGTTGCACCGCCCGCGGCTCGTGGAGCTCGACGAGGCGGCTGGGCTGGTCGGTCACGGTCGCGACGGTGCGCGGAACCGCACCAGGGCAGTGACGGCCACCACCGCCACGGCAGCACCGGTGACGGCCAGCACCAGCACGTGGCGCGCATCGGTGCCCGCAGTGAGCAGGTGCACGGTTGCCAGCACGAACACGGGGTAGGACAGCCAGTGCACCAGCCGCCAGGCACGACGCGGCAGGCGGTCACGGGCCAGGGAGGTCACCTCGACGGCGACCAGGAGCCACCATGCAACGACCCCCAGCGCGACGGGCACTGGCCGGTACTCGGCCACGAGCGGGACCAGCAGGTCGGCCAGCCCGAAGTCCACCACGTCGTCGAGCCACAGGCCGACCAAGTGGCCCAGCGTGAACAGCGTGGCCAGTCCCCCGAGGAAGCGATGCCAGTCCAGCAGCCAGTCCCCGCGCACCCGTGAAAGCAACAGCCCACTGGACACCAACAGTCCGGTGGTGACCCCGATCACCAGCAGCAGGTAGGCGACGATCCCCGTCGCGCGGGCGACGAACCACCAGGCCTGCGAGGTCACGCCGCACCCCGTCCCGGTCGCGACGCCGCGTCCGAGTCCTGCCGCCTCGCCACGCGGCCACCGCGACGCGCCACCCAGTCGTCGATGTCGGCGCCGCCGCGCACGGTCGCGGCCGTGGCGAGGACCTCCGCCCGCCACGCCGAGGTCGCGACCACCGTCGTGGCCTCGTCCGTCGGGGCGCGAGGCCGGCGCGTGGTGGGGTCGAGCAAGTGGCTCACGGGGGTCTGCCCGACCCGCCAGTGCCGGTCCGCGCTCGATGAGGTCGCGACGCCACCCTCGCCCAGGACGATGACGGGGGCGGCACGGGTCGCCGACGCCTCGGCAGCCAGACCGACCTGCCAGCCGTCCCGGCCGGGTGGCATGCCGCCGACCCGCAGGTCGCCACCCAGGTTCACGCACGCGGCTGACGCACCAGCGGCCAGCAGGTCGTGGCAGACCAGGTCGGCGGCCAGCCCCTTGCCGATCCCACCGGGGTCGAATCCGAGGCCCGGCGGCACGGTGGCGGTTCCCCTCCGACGGTCGAGCTCGACGGTGTCGCCGCCGGTCGGCCGCCGCCCGACCTCGCGACGTGCTGGCACGTCCCGAACGTCCCCGAACGTGCGGTCGTAGCCCCACGCGGCGAGATCGGGGGCCAGGGTCGGGTCGAACCAGCCGTCGGTGAGCATCTGCGCTCGCAGCGCGAGTGCGACCAGCAGTAGCGTCGGACCGCTGACCGCCATGGGCGCCCCGCGGGTGGCGTTCAGGCGACTCACCTCGGAGGTGTCGCGGAACCGGCTCCACCGAACCTCGAGATCCTCGACGGCGCGCCGGGCCATCTCGACCAAGCCGACCTCGTCGCCCCCGTGCACCACCACGTGCGCGCGGCTGCCCATGGCCATCCAAGCATGGTCCACGTCAGCTGCTCCGGGTGACCGTGTCGGGACGGTCGGCGTCCAGCAGCACCCGGGGGGCCTGGGGCGGCTCGCCGTCGCGGTCGAGCCACTCCCGGACCGCGTCACGGGCCGCGTCGTCGTCGACGCCGTCGGGCACGACCACCTCGACCGTGTCGGGCCTCGTCGGGGTGGCAGGGACGTCCGGGTCGTCGGCAAGCACGGCCACGATCCCCAGCGCGGTCGTGACCGACAGGCCGGCCGTGACCACGCGGGTTGTGGCCGCGGGGTGCTCGATCGTCATGCGAGTGACTCCTCGTTCGGTCAACGGCCCGGCGCGGGGTGGCCCACGGGGGCGAGGTACAGCGGACGCGACCCGGTCGGCAGGTCGAGGATCGCGGCGACCTGATCGTCGCGGAAGGCGCCCGTCGGGACCGCGCCCAGCCCGAGGGCCGCGGCCTGCAAAAGCAGGTTCTGCATGGCGTGGCCGGCCTCCATCATCACGTACTGGCGCCCACGCTGGTGGTACTTGGTGGTCATGCGGGCCTCGACCCCGGCGATCGCGACGACAGCCGGCGCCGAGTGGAACGCGCGCTGGTCGAGCGCGGCCACGGCGAGCTGGTCGCGGAAGTCCCCAGCGCGAACCTGACCGAGCCGGTGGCCGTCGGCCTGGTAGTGCCACACCCCGTCGCGGGCGACCACGTACACCTCGAGCGGCAGGAGCCCACCGGCCGACGGCGCGGTGCGCCCGGGCCCCTCGCGCTCGCCCTGGGCCGCCCAGAGCAGTTGGCCGAGGTCCGGCCCGGACACGGGCTCGTCGCTGAACTCGCGGACGGAGCCGCGCCGGACCAGGGCCTCCTCCAGCGACACGTCGCTGGAGCTGCGGGGTGGCGGCAGTGCCTGGTCGACCAGCACCTCGACGGCGGCGGCCGGTACCGGAGAGGGCGTGGACACGGCCGGGCCCGTCGGAGGCTCGGCGGCCGACAGATCGGCCAGGGCCAGACCGGCCCACGTGGCTGCGACGACGACGAGCACGGCCGTCCCGCCCACCACCAGCCGGCGCCCGCGGGTCTGCATGTCGAACCACCTCCCCGGAGCACCGATCCTAGGCCGGCGACGTGCCGCGGTCGACATCCAATGGAGGCAGGCGTGGTGGGTCCGGCTCGGCTCGTCCGGGGGGGACCAGGCGCGCCGACGCGTACCTCGTGATCAACCTCGACGACATCGCCGAACTCAACGGCCCAGGGCACCAGTTCCGACGAGACCGGCCAGCCCGGCCGCCTCGTCGAGCTCCACGAGCCGCGGGCGGTGCAACCATCGGAGATCCCCCAGACCCCAGAGGCCTGGACGGCGCCTACCAGAGTTGGGAGATCAGCGGCTCTCCGATGGCCTCATCTCCGATGTGACAACCGCGCCCCGATGTGACTTCCCTGCACCAGGCGGGGCCAAGTCACATCGGGATGCGCAACTCACATCGCTGGGGTGGAGGCATGGGCGAGGTTGCCGCGACCTCGGAGATCCCCCGGCTCTCGCAGGTTTCGGCCCGCACTTGAGAGCTGCGATATCTCGGTCCTCGGAGATCCGGGTCCGCCCTGGAGCGAGCCACGAGGGTCAGCTCAGCGGATCCGGTGTCTTCGCCGACGAGCGGTGTGGACGGGATGCTTGGCAGCGAGTTGCCGCTTGGCGAAACGGATCTGGCCAAGCGTGTCGGTCGCGCGGGCCGCTGCCCAGCGCCATCCGGAGTGTTCGCGGGCGAGGTGTTCGAGCCGGGCGACGTCGCGATGGGCTTTCTCGAGCAGCTGCTGCAGGTGCGCCTTGTCGGTCGGGTCGGCGGCGGTGCGTTTCTGCCGTTTGAGGCTGTCTCGGATGCGGTGAGCCTGGTCGAGCTGTTCGGGGTCGAAGGTCGGCATGGTGTCGAGGACGTGCTGCTGGTTGCGCTCGAGCCGGTCGAGCTGGTCGTCGTTGAGTCCATGGAGGGTGCGGGCCAGGTGGCGGTCGATCTCGTGTTGTGCGTGGTGGTGGGCGGCACGGGCGTCGGAGCGCGACGCGGAGGGGCGCGGGCCGATCAGGCCGGTGTGGTCGGGGAGTTCATAGCGTTCGCGGTAGGCGGCTGCCGCCGTGGCGGCGGTCAGCCAACTGTCGAGCATCTCGCGACTGGCGGGGCGGGGGCCGAGCGTCCCAACCCAGCGAGGGGTTCGTTCGTGAGAGAGCTGGAGGCGAAGTTCAAGCCAACGGTGTCGCATGAGTTCGACGGCCTGTCGTGCCAGGGCGGTGTCGTCGTTGTCGATGGGAGGGATGGCTGACGACAGGCCTCGGGGCTGGACCGGAGCGGCCGTTGTGGTGGCGTCGTTGAGCCGCCAGTGCAGAACGCCAGCGGCAGAGTGGACGTGGCCGAGTGGTGCCTGTGCGGCCCGGGTCAGCAGTTGCTGCTGGTCGTGTCCGTCGAGCGCGAGTTGTCGGAGTTTGGCGACCAGGGCGGGCAATTGCGGGTCGCCGGTGGAGTCGATGCCGTGGTGGGCGAGGGTGGTCGCGGCCCAGTGTCGGGTGGCGCGGCGGCAGGCGTCTTCGTAGATCGCACCGAGCCGGCCCAGTGACGTGATTTCGTGTTGGGAGTCGGCGATGGTCTGGTGGGCGGCGAGCCGGTTCGGGTCGCGACGGTTGAGGATGGAAGACAGGATCCGTTCAGCGGTCGGGAGGTCGTGGTCGTCGCGGATCTGGTCGCGTTCAGTGTCGACGGCGACCCAGATGTGGTTGGCGTCGCGGCCCCGTGTCGCGGCGACGTACAGCTGTTCGTGGGAGTCGCCGGCGGTGGCCAGCGCGTGGCTGACGTCCATGGTCATGCCCTGGGCGCGGTGGGCCGTGGTGGCGTAGCCCAGGTGGGCGTGCTGGGCGAGGTAGTCGGCGGGCAGGGTCACGGTCGCGTGGTCGTGGTGTCGGCGGACGTCGGCGGAGCCGTTGCGGTGGACGGCGAGGATGGTCCACACGTCGCCGTTGACCACCCATCCACCGTTGGAAGTCGTCAGGCTGCGCCGGTTGCGCCGGGTGACGACGTGGTCCCCCATGGAGGCGGCGTTGCCGCGCGCCGTCACCGTCGGGCCTGACCCGTCGACGACGCCGGCGTCGATCATCACTGTGCGTGCACGGTCGTTGAGGACGGCGGCTTGTTCGTTGGTGGTGACGACCATCAGCACCGTCCGGCGGAGCCCGCCGCTGGTGCTGGCAGCGTCGGCGTGCCAAGCGGTGAACAGGTCGGCTTCGACCTGGTCGGTCGTTCCCGAGTGGATACGACCCCGCATCCCATACTCGGCGAGGCAGCCCGGGTCCCGGGCGCGGAGCTGCAGGCTGGCGGCCGCTTCCCAGTCGGCGGTGAACCGGCGCACCTCGGTGAGCCGGACGGCGCCGTGCCGTTCGACCAGCAGGTCGAACGCCCCGCCGACATGGACGGCGGCCAGCTGGGCCGGGTCGCCGACCAACACCACCTTGCTGTTGGATCGACGGGCCTGGTCAACGATCGCCACGAGCTGGACGGTGGCGACCATGGAGGCCTCGTCGACCAGCACCAGCGCCCCGTCCGGCATCGACCAGCGGCCGGCCGAGGTCTCGTGCAGCCACTTCGCCGTGTTGGCAGCGGCGACGTTGGCCTCGGCCGCGAGGACATTCGCAGCCGCCTGCGAAACGGTCAGCCCGACCACCTCGCCGCCGCCTGCCCCCCACGCATCCACCGCGGCACGAAGCGCGCGGGTCTTGCCCGCTCCTGCGGGTCCGACCAATTGGCTGACCCGGCCGTCGTCGCCGAGCAGTTCGACGACGGCTTGTCGTTGTTCGTCACCGAGTCCGTGCTGCTTCGCAGCCGCTTCCAACACGTCACCGGCGATGGTGCGCGCACCCGGCTCGCTGGCGGCCTGGAGCAGCCACGTCTCGGCGTCGATGGTGTGGCTCAGCGCCCATCGGCCACGACCCGGCTGGTCATACATGCTCGACCCGTCAGACCTGCGCAGCCCCTCGGGCACGTCGACGACGTCAGGGGCGGACACCTGCACCAGCTTCGGGTTCGCGACGGTGGCCTCCACGAGTTGCTCGGCCCGTCGGCGCAGTTCGCTGGCGTCGTGGCCGGATGGGTCGATCACGTCGAGCGCAGCCCGAAGCAGGTCGTGGCGCGAGAAGGTCGCCCGCGGGACGTCGGCGAGCCGCTCCAGCAGTTGCTGACAGGTTGCAACCGACAGATGCCGACGCTGACCTCGGCCGCCACCGGTGACTCGATCTGCCAACCCGGCCAACCGACGACCCTGCGCGATCGCGGTTGCTTCCCACTTGTCCAATGGTCGGCGGCGGTCAGCTCCTTCTTCGAGGGGCGGGTCGCCAGGGTGGCGTCTTGGGCCATGCGCCACTGCACAGTCGGCGACGGCGCCACCCCATACTTCGCCTCATACGCCTCGACCAGCCGGTCGACACGGTCGGTGATGGCCCGTCGTCGGGTCGAGAACATCCCGATGAGGTCGTCGTCGATCCCGTCGATCTCCCGCAATCCGTCGGGCCGGTCCCGCCAGTCGACCCCGAGACGTCGGGTCAGTTCGGTCTCGAGGGTGCGGTTGTAGAGGGCACCCGCACCGGCCTTGGCGGCCAGCACTGCCCGACCGTCCAACGCCCGCCACTTGCCATCCTCGTTCGTGTTGCCCCGGTTGAGCAGGAGACAGTGGGTGTGGATCTGCATGTCCCCGGACCGCGACGTCCACTCGTTGAACCGCGACACGACCAACCCCGACGTCTCCAACACCCGCACCCCGTTGCGGCCCGCCCGCACGAACGCCGCATGCTCCTCCAGATACCCAAGCCCCGCATCGACGGCGGTCTCGTGGGCGGCCCACACCTGCTCCTGGACATCCAGGTCACCGGCTGCCCACAGGATCGACACCGACTTGACCGGGGAGAAGGTGCAGTCCCACGCCGCCACCGACGCCTGCGGCCCCTTGCGCTTCAACTCGTGCTTGGCCATCCACCTGCGGTAGGGATCGTCGACCCTGTCGGCAGCAGCAGCTGCCGCCTCGGCGAACACGCTGGCAGCGGCTGGTTGGCGGAACCGCCGTCCGACGTGTCGGCCCGACCCGTCGGGATGTTCCGCTCGGTCGAACAGGGCGACGAACGTGTCGTCGCCGACGGCACCGGCCAGGCCAAGTTCGGTGGCACCGCCGCCCCACCAGGCACTGCCCGGGGCATACAGCCCCTCACTGCGGCCCGGGGTCGTCCGGCCCGTTTCGGCGAGGTAGTAGTCGGCCATCCCTGATCGGACCTGCCCGACGTAGTAGTCGACCGCACCACCTGCCCGGACCTTCCTCACCGACAACACCCACGCGCCCGTCGTTCGCCGTCACTGCAACCACTGCCTCGCCGGGTGGGCGTGGTGTGACATCCCCGTGCGGACGGTGCGCACCGACTGGATCGGTTGATGCATTGGTGTGAGGCATTTGGTGACGGGTCGGTCACGGCGTAGTGAGACGGGGCTGTGCGAGGGCCGCACAAACATGCGGTGAGCTGTCACGGCACGGAGGTGGGTCGGGGCAGTGGTCCACCCAGACCTGACTGAGGTTCTGCCGTGGCTGACTGCACGCAGCGACTTCAACAAGACGGTGATCCAAGACTCCCGGGCCGTCGTGGAGCAAGGAAGCCAACTGGCCTCGAGCACGTCGCCGACATCCTGCCGCGTGTCGTCGCCGAGCAGGGGTGGGGTCAGCAGCTGTCCCGCATGAGGGCCACAACCCGGCTGCACGTGAGGACCGGAGGAAGGAACCGACCCATGACTGACGGCGATGCGACGAAGAACCGGGGTGGCCCACCCCCGGAGCTGGCTGCGATGCTCCGTGCAGGGGCCCACGGCCACCTACCGACCGAGGCCGCCGTGGACCTCCTCGTCGACCACGGCACCTGGCCCGACCGCCTCTACCTGGCCGGCCACGTGGAGACCTGGGCGCCATCTGGGGGAGGCGCGGCCATGGCGGCCATCGACTGGCCGGCCGTTGCCGATCGCCTGACCGACCGGACCGGCCGCGGACTTGTCGCGTCGGGCTCCGAGTGGTCGATCCTCGCCGTTGCCCTCTCCTTGTCCGGCCGACACGAGATTCGGCTCGGTGAGCTACTCCCGCGGCTGGACGCCACCAACACCGGACTGGTGGCCACCGCGGTGGCCACGGCCTGCAACAGCGGAGTCAGCCTGACCGTGCACCGGCCCCGGACCTCCACGACCCTCGACGACCTGCTGGCAGCCGCCCCGCCCCGCGACCAGGACGCCGGTGGCGGTCCGCAACGGCGGTCTCGGCACTGATCCCACGCACCGCCGGCCCCGAGCGACTTCCCGGGCACCAACCGGAAGTTGCGCCCTCGCGTCGGTGCCCGAGTGGGCGGACTCGCCCACGACCGGCCCCGGGGGGACGCTGTCGACGGATGCCCCCGTCGGAGCCCTTACGAGGTCTTCGCGGATCTGAGGGTGCAGTGGCGGGTCGTGGAGCCTTCCCAAGCTCGAGCCGGGGCCGCGCGCCGGCCGCACATGGAGGCACCGAGATGTCACAACTCGAAGACGTCGGTGGGCAGTCGTGGTGTAGGAGAACCATGTCCAGGAGGAACCATGACGCCCCGCATCACGCCCGAGGGTCCCGACGATCGCGAGGAGACTGCCGCCGATGAGCCGGTCCGTGCTCCCTCTCGAAGCGAGCGGGCGCAAACGTCCCTGGAGGAACGCCTTGCCCGTCCAGCCCCGACCGTGTGGCTGTCCGGACAGGAGGCCGCCGAGTACGTGGGCGTGTCCTGGCCGACACTCCGCAAGACACTCCTCGAGCACGACATCCCGTGCCTGCACCTGGGCACCCGCTGGAAGATCGACGTCGCCGTTCTCGACGAGCGCCTGCATCGGATCGCTGAAGCCGGCTAGGCCGGGGCTGATACGTCTCAGTTCCAAGGTCCCCGTCGCCGCCGGAGTGTGCATCAGCGGGGGTCAGCCCAGTTCACCGAGCGCAGCGTCGATCTCCGCGGCCGCCGGCTCGGAGGAGGCCTCGAGCATGTGGGCGTAGACGCGCCGGACGGTCTCGGGGGTGTCGCCAACCCAGAAGGCGATCTTGTCGGCCGAGTGGCCGGCGTCGATCATCCACGAGACGTACGTATGACGCAGCCCGTGCGACGACAGGGTCGGAACCTCGGCGGCCTCGCAGGCGGCCGACAGCGCGCGGTTGTAGGCCGTGAGCGACACATGCCGGCCGGTCGAGGTCTGGATCAGCCAGCGACGGGCGAACTGCTTGGCGTCGTGCTCCCGGTCGGCCAGGTTGGGCAGCGGCTCGGCAGCGCCGTGCTCGACGACCAGTCTCTCGAGGGTGGCACGCGTCGCGCTGGGGATCGCCAGTATCCGGGCCCGGTGGTTCTTGGTCGCCCGGACCGTGTCGACCGACACCCGACGGACGATCCTGAGCTTGCTGGCAGCCAGGTCCACGTCGTGGGCGGTCAGGCCGGCGATCTCGGAAACCCTGGCGCCGAACGACAGTTGCAGCAGGGCGGCGTCGCGTTGCCAGCCACCGAGCTGGAGCAGCATGCGCCGCGCCTGGGCCCGTTCGAGGACTTCGTGGGGTGCGGTCTGTCTGCGCGGCCGGTGTCGCTTGCTCCGTGTCGGGACGCGTGCGATGACATCGTCCTGCTGGGCAGCGTGGAACAGTGCCGAGAGTGTGCGGTACACCCGGTCGGCGGTCGCGGGGGTGCCGTCACGAAGGATCAGGTTCATCAGCCGGGTGATGTCCGACGGGGTGACCGACGAGGCGATGCTGCGGCCGATGTGCGGGAGGATCCAACGGTCGAGATGGGCGCGGTGGAACCGCCGGGTGTTGGCCGGGGCGTGGTCGTAGGTCGTCATCCACCGCTCCGCGTACTGCGCCACGGTCACCGAGGTCGGAAGAGCCCCTTGGATGGCCTGCGCGCGGGTGATGGTCTCCCACTGCTCGGCCGCCTCACGGGTCGGGAACGACCCGCTGAAGGTGCGACCGCCGATCATCAGTCGAGCTTGCCAGCTGCCCCCGCGCTCGCGGATGCCCATGAGCCGACTCCCCGTCCTGTTGAGCCAACCCTACGCGGTGCCGCGCGGGTTTGGACAGGGTTTGGACAGGCAGTGGGAGAGGATGCATCCCGCACCAACGACCAAACGCCCTGAACGGGCCGTAGCAGGCCGATCAGGGGCGTTTACAGATGGTGGTCAGGGGCGGGGTCGAACCGCCGACACCACGATTTTCAGTCGTGTGCTCTACCAACTGAGCTACCTGACCGTGGCGGTCGGCCCGGGTGGACCGTTCGGGGTGGTTCCCGGGGGCGACGTCGCCGGTCGGCCGACCGGGCGAACCCGGTACGAGCCGAAACGCGGACCTGACGGGATTTGAACCCGCGACCTCCACCTTGACAGGGTGGCGAGCACTCCAAACTGCTCCACAGGTCCAGATGATGTCCTGGTGCTGGTCCGTTGCCGGACCGGCCTGCGCGACGATAGGCGATGCTGCGACGTGGTGTCGCGTTGTCAGTGGTACCGGCTGGTCGTGGGCCGCGCAGGACTCGAACCTGCAACCAGCGGATTAAAAGTCCGATGCTCTGCCAGTTGAGCTAGCGGCCCCTGCTGGACCAGCGCACGAACGAACGAGAAGTCTACCCGGTCCCCGGGGTCGAGTCGAACCGTGCGACGCCGAGCGCGACGATCGTCGCCGGCCACGAGCGCAGGGATCGCGCCGGGGCGGCCATCCGGTACCCCGGCGACCCCTCCCCTACGCTTCGTGGACACGCAGGTCGCGCGGCAGGGAAGGCAGCATGGCTGAGACATCGGTGGTCCCGCTGGACCAGGTCGACACGTCACGCGTCGCGGACCTGCTGGCGCGCGCCGGCGACGCCCGTGGTGGCGACGTCGTCGACGAGGCCGAACTCGCCCGACTGTTCGGTCGCCGGTCCCGGACCGGGTGGCGGGCCGCGGTGGCCCAGCGTGCTGGCGAGGTGGTGGGCTACGCCGCCATCGTCGACCGCGACGACTGCGCGCGTGGCGACGTCGTGTCATTGGCCGACGCTGACGTCCTGCCGCTGCTGTTGGACTGGCAGCACGAGCAGGTCGGCGACCGCGACCTGGTCACGTGGCTGCGCTTCTCCAGTCCCCGCGAGCTCCGCGCCGTCGCGGCCTCCGGGTTCGGGGTCAAGCGTCGCCTGGGCGTTCTGGGCCGCTCGCTCGATGACGTGGAGGTGTCCCAGCCACCGGAAGGTATCGGCATCCGGGCGGTCACCAACGACGACCTCGACGGGGTCCTGGCCGTGCTGCTGGACGCCTATGACGGGACCGATGACGGGGGCTGGACCCGCGACGAACTCGAACGGCGCCGGGCCTATCCGTGGTACCGCGACGAGGACCTCCTGGTCGCCGCGACCGACGACCACCGCATCGCCGGCATCCACTGGACCAAGCGTCGCGACGCCACGCGGGGCGAGACCTACAACCTCGCCGTCGCGCCGTGGGCCCAGGGCCAAGGGCTGGGGCGGGCGCTGCTGACCGCCGGGATGGCCCACCTCGCCGAGGTGGGTCGCGACGAGATCATCCTGTGGGTCGACCGCTCCAACGAGCGCGCCATCGCGTTGTACGACTCGGCCGGTTTCCAGACCCAGTGGGACGACGTGGCCCTGTGCCTGGACCCCGATTCCGAGCAGGACTGACGATCGCCCGTCAGCTGCCCCGGCGGTCGCCGGGCTGGCGCGGGACCAGCTTGTAGCCCACGCCGCGGACGGTCTGGATCAGGTGTTCGTACTCCGGGCCGAACTTGGCCCGCAGCCGCCGTACGTGGACGTCGACCGTGCGGGAGCCGCCGTAGTAGTCGTAGCCCCACACCTCCTGCAGCAGCAGGTCACGCGTGAAGACGCGGTTGGGGGAACTGGCCATGGCCTTGATGAGCTCGAACTCCTTGTAGGTGAGGTCGAGCACCTCGCCCCGCAGCCGCACCTGGTAGCTCTCCTCGTCCACGACCAGGTCGCCGACGGAGGCCGTCGGTTCCCTGGCGTCCCGTGCCACCGCGTCCACCGACAGGCGCAGGCGGGTCTCGAGTTCGGCCGGCGACGCCGTCACCAGCAGCCAGTCGTCGAACCCCCAGGTCAGCTTGAGCGCCGCCAGTGTGGCGTCGCTGGCGACCAGCACGAGTGGTCGCCGCAATTCGTGGGCGGTCACCCGTCGACACACCGCCATGGCCTCGCGCAGGTCGTCGGTGGCGTCGACGAGCACGGCGTCGACGTCGCGCAGGCCCGCGACCCGTGACGAGTCGAGGGAGGCCTCCACGACGGTGTGGGCGAGGAACTCCAGCGACGGGAGCAGGCCCTTGGCGCCAGTGGCGCGGTTGGTCAGCACGAACAGATGCATTCTGGCAGCATAGACAGCGATGACCTCACGC
The DNA here is from genome assembly GCA_038233055.1 of Nitriliruptorales bacterium. Taxonomy (GTDB): domain Bacteria; phylum Actinomycetota; class Nitriliruptoria; order Nitriliruptorales; family Nitriliruptoraceae; genus Salsipaludibacter. The sequence goes on along the minus strand of JBBSMS010000083.1, from coordinate 3,636 downwards.
CTGCCGGAGTCGCCTGCCGCGGCCCCACCCGCAGCCCACCGCCGCACCGACCCCGGTCGCACGGTGGGAGGCGCGACGTGTGGCGCGGAGGTGGCCGCCCGACGTGGTCCGCTGCGGCGCTTCCTCGAGGCCCGGGGCACCGTCGGCGGCCATCACACGCCGCATTCCCGCCGCCACCTGCGCACGCCTGACGGGGTCTGGCTGTCGGCCGGGTGGTTGCCGGGTCCCGCCTGCTCGCGGCCGATTGCGGAGGTCCCGGCCGTGGTGCTCCTGCACGGTTTCGCGGCCAGCGCCCGCAAGCCGGCCTACGCACGACTCGCCGATGTCCTGCAACACGACGCGACCGTGCTGGCGCTGGACCTGCGCGGCCACGGCGGATCCGGGGGCTGGTCCACCCTGGGCGACCGCGAGCGCCACGACGTCGCCACGGCGGTGGCCGCGCTGCGCGGCGACGGCCATCGCCACGTGACGGTCGTGGGGGTCTCGATGGGCGCCACGTCGGCGGTGCACGCGCCGGCCATCGTGCCGTATTGTGGCTCGAGGACGGGTTGACGATCGGGTGGTGCGAGCAGCTGGGTCGTGCCCTGCAGGTGGCGGTCCGGACCGGTGGGTTCGAGGCGGTCGCCCGCGACGACGACTCGCGGCCGGTCGTGGCCGTCGACGGTGGCCGTCCCGGCCGGGGAGGTTGCTGACGTGCATGTCCGACTGTTCGCCGCCCTGGCCGATGCGGCCGGCGCTCGCGAGGTGGAGGTGGACGCGGCGACCGTGCCGGCGCTGCTTGCTGCGCTCGCGCGCGATCACGGCGACCTGATGGCGGCCCGACTGGGATCGGCGACGGTGTACGTGGACCGTGAGCCCGTGGCCGCCGACGACACGTCGGTGGACCTCGCCGCGGCTGCCGAGGTGGTCATCGTGCCCCCGTTCGCCGGGGGATAGCCTGCGGACGTCCCGACCGGCGCTGCGCCGGTCTCCGGAAACCCCCCATTCCCGATCCATCGAGGCCTGCCATGGACGTCGTGCTCGCTGCCCATTCCGGCCTGCGCTGGCTGGTCCTGCTCGGCCTGGTGGCGGTCGCTGTCTGGGCCTTCACCGGTGCCCGCGAGGGCGTCCCGGCCTGGGTCCGCATCGTCGGCGGGGTGTTCGCCCTCCAGGTCGTGTTGGGGCTGGTGCTGTACGTCGGCAACGAGGGCTGGAGCCAGGGGCCGTTCCTGGCCATGTGGCACCCGGTGGCCATGCTCGGCGCCTTGGGCGTGTTCGAGGTCGGGACCGCCCGCCCCGGTCGCGGTGACGGTCCGCCGAACGTGCTGGGCCTGTTCACCCTCGCCTCGCTGGTGCTGGTGCTGGCCGGGATCCCCTGGTTCCGAGGCATGGGCTGAGGCGGCCCTTCCATGCGAGCGCCGATGGTTTGCACGGTTTCCACCACGACAGTCGTCAGCCTGCCGGCGGGGCCATGACCCTGCAGACGTCGTCCCGTTCCCCCGTCGTCGCGTCGAGCCCATCCCCATGACCCCGCCTGCCCCCGAGCCACTCATTGTCGTCGGGGCGAGCCGTGACCCGGTTGCGGGCGTGCTGGCCGCACCGACCCGGGCGGGCATCTACCGCCGCCTGCGCACCGACGGCGATGGCGTGTCGGCGCGCGACGTGGCCGAGATGTTCGGGCTCCATCCCAACGTGGCGCGCGGCCACCTCGACCAACTCGCCGATGCTGGCCTGGTCGTCGTGGGCACCCGTCGCAATCCCAAGGGCGGCCGGCCCGCCAAGGTCTACATCGCCCGTGAACAGGCTCGCGGCGGCGGCGACGTCCGGGTGCCGCCGGGCAGCCAACTGGGCGTGCACGTGGTGGTGCAACTGATCGCCGGGCTGGTCGAGCACACCGAGAAGTTGGAACTGCTGGCCGAGGCAGAGGGCCGACGCCTGGTCGACGCCACCGCCGGGCGCGCCCAGTCCCGCGACCTCGCGGCCGCGGTCGTGGTGGCCGTGGAGGGGTTGCGCTCGGCCTTCCCCGAGGCCCGCGTGGTCACCAGCGACGATGCCGAGGCCGTGATCGAGGGCCTGGACGTGGGGTTGCGACTGATCGGCGAGGTGGACGGCCAGGTCGGCAACGCCCTGGCCCGCGGGTTCGTCCGCGGCGCCGTGGCCGCCGCCGGGGGGGCGTCCGCGGTGACGTCCGACCGGGGACGGATCACGGTCCGGGCCGACGAGGCCGGCAGCGCCCAGCCGCGCCCGGTGTCACGACTGGACACCCGCGGCCGGACCTACCAGGCCGGGATCGCCCTGACCATGCAGGCGATGGATGACGTCCGCACCGGACACCACATCGAGGTGCTGACCGATCTGAAGGGCGCTCCGGCCGCCTTCGCGCGCTGGGCCGACCGGGCTGGCCACGAAGTCGTCGACGTCACCCACATCCGCGACGTGCGCGGCAAGGTCGCCATCCGCCTGCTGCTGCGCAAGGCCACCGGCCTGCTCGACCCGCGCCGGGCCTGACCGTCCGACTCGCCCAGCCCATCGGATCGATCCGTCGGCCCGTCGGCCCGGCTCTTCCGTCCGGCCCGGCTCTTCCGTCCGGCCCGGCCCGGCCCGTCCGTCCCGTCGGTCCGGTCCCGTTCGTCGGCTGCCACGGTTTCCACGGTTTCCACCACACCGGGGGAGTCTCGGGCCCGGATGACGTTCACTCCGATGGCGACACCCCCGGGTCGCCACGACCGCGTCCGCGACTGCCGAGAAGCCCACCGTGACCACCGCCACCGTCCCGCACCACACCGGACAGATCGACGTCCGGGGTCCACGGGTGTCCGCGACCATCACCGCCACCGTGCTCGCCACCGCCCTGGTCGTCCAGGGGCCGGCGGGCATGGCCCTGGTGGGGCTGCAGGTGGCCGTGTTCGCCATCGCCGTGACCTTCGGCGTCGCCCGCTCGCCGTGGGCTGCGGCCTTTCGGGGCCTCCGGGTCGTGGCTGACCTCGGCCCCGCGCCCGCCACCGAGGACCCCGGCCCGCCGCGGTTCGCACAGGCGTGTGGCCTGGTGGTCGCCGGCGCCGGACTGGCCGCGCTGGTGGCCGGGGCGACCACCCTGGGCTGGGTGCTGGTCGGGATCGTGCTGGGGTTGTCGACCCTGCTCGCGGTGACCGGGTTGTGCGTCGGCTGCGAGTTGTACGTGCTGGGCCTGCGCCTGGGCGGTGCGTCGTGATTGCCCGCTTGGCCGTCGTACTGGCGATCGTGGGCGTGGCCGCGCTGGTTGGCCGATGGTGGCAGTCCGGCCAGGGTCGTGTCCGAGCGGTCGCACCCGCGTCGAGGACGGGGGCGGGGGCGGGAGCGGGGGACCAGGCGGTCGTCGCCCCGACCGTCGTCTCGGCCACCCTGGTCGGCACCCCCACCTGTCGGACCTGCCCCCAGGTCCGTCGCGCGCTGGATGACGTGGCTGCCCGCGCCGACGGCTTCACCTGGGACGAGGTGGACGCGAGCCGCGACCCGGAGGTCGTCCGGACCCATGACATCCGGCGTGCGCCGACCGTGCTGTTCCGTGACGCCCAGGGCCGCGTGATCGCGCGCGCCGCCGGCGCGATGGGCCCGCACCAGGTCGCCGAGGCGATCGGCCTCGACCGCGAGGTGCTGGCGGCCTGACCACCCGGGCCG
>JBBSMS010000082.1:0-15963 GCA_038233055.1 Nitriliruptorales bacterium | reverse complement strand
GGTCCCCGTCGACCCAGCCGCGCCGGGCCAGGTCGCGGGCCACCGCGATCGCGTCGTCCACCTCGATCTCGCCCCAGCGACCACGCATCGACCGGCGGTAGTCCCGGCCGTACCCGCTCGACCCCCGGTAGTTGCAGTCGACCACGGCGAAACCGCGCGTAGTCCAGAATGCCTTGGCGGCGGTGAGCACCGGGGGGACGTGGGACGTGGGACCGCCGTGCACGAAGACCACCAGCGGCGGCGGATCGTCCGGGGGCCCGATCACGTCGGCGTTCGCCGGCGGATGGAAGAAGGCGTGGGTCCGGCCCCCGTCGACCTCGACGGTGATTGCCACGACGTCGGCGGCGTCGCCCGGCCGATCGCTGATCGGCGGGATTTCGTCGATCGCCAGGACCTCGCCGGCAAGTCCGCGCAGGCGAACCGCCTGGCGTCCGTCCGGATCGATCTCGGCGGTGATGACGGCCATGCCGGTGGCGGTCGCCAGGGCCGACTCGAGCGGCGCCAGTCCTCGCACGGAGGCGGCCGGGTCGCCGACCGCGGTAAAGGATCCCCCCTCGACGACCCCCAGTCGCGGATGGGCGTGGTCGACCCCCACCGTGACGATGGTGTCGCCGACGATCGCGAGGCTGTGCCGCCCGAGCGCCCAGCGCGGGTTGCCCAGGTCGATGCCGGCGTCGGTCAGTGCCTCCTCGCCCCCGTCGACGGTCGCCCGGTGGACCTCCCAGCAGCCGCTGCGGTCGTCCGCCCAGACCAGGTGGTCGCCCTGCCATGCCCAGTCCGCGAGCGCGACGTCACCACCGCCGGCGATACGCCGCACGTCGTGCAGGCCCCCGTCGACCAGCCGCCCCGCCCACAGCACGGTGGCGTCCCAGGGCATGTCTGGATGCTCCCAGGTGCTCCACGCAAGCCACCCGTCGGGACCGACGGCCGGGTCACCCACGAAGTCGTGGCCATCGACCAGCACCACCTGCGAGCCGTCGGCGAGGTCGAGCAGGACCAGTTCGTTGACGACGTGCTTCGGGCCACCGTGCTCCTCGTGGGTCTCCCGGACGACGACCATGGCACCGTCGTGGACCGGGCGACCGGCGGAGAAGCGCACCCGGGCCTCGGTGGGTGGGGTGATCGGCGTGATGGACCCGTCGGGGTGGACCCGGTGCAGTCGCTGGTCGCCGAAGTCGGCGATCACGACCACGTCCCCGCCACCCATCAGTCCGCCCTCGCCGTACTCGTGGACGCGACTGCGCACGTCCAGATCCGGGGCGACGACGGTCGTTGCCTCGTCGGGCCGCCACCGATGCAGACGCACGCGGCCCGTCGTCGGGTCCGTCCGGGTGAACCAAACCGCGCCGGCGGCCACCAGCACCTCGTCGTGGCGTACCTCCGAACCGGCGATGTCGCGGCCGGAGATCGGCGACGGCCACGTGCCGTGGGGAAGCATGGTCACCACGGGATCTCCGATCGTTGGTCGTGGGCGCGTCGCCCACCATGGAAGCAGGGGGCACCGTGATCCGTTCCGATGCCCCGGCATGCCCGCCGGTCACTCGGGGTCGTCGACCACCATGCCAAAGTCGTCCAGGAACGCGAAGTAGCCCGGCCAGGTCTTGGCGACACAGCCCGGGTCGTTGACCACGACCTCGCCCAGCAGTGCGAAGGCCATGGCCATGCGGTGGTCACGGTAGGTGTCGATGGCCACCCCGGCGATCGGGTGGTCCGGCGGCATGATCGCGAGGCCGTCGTCGAACTCCGTGACCTCGGCGCCCAGGCGGCGCAACTCGGTCGCGGCGGCGGCGATGCGGTCGGTTTCGTGGTGGCGGTGCACGCGGACCCCGCGAATCCTGGTCGGACCCTCGGCGTGCACGGCCAGCGCGGCCAGGGTCACCCCCGGGTCGGGCATGGCGGTCAGGTCGACGTCGACGCCGCGCAGCCGCCCAGTCCCTGCCACGCGGATGCCGGTCGTGGTGTGCTCGACGTTCGCCCCCATCCGCGCCAGGACCGACGTGAACGCCACGTCTCCCTGCAACGACGACGTGTCGAGTCCCGCCACGGTGACGTCCCCACCGTGGAGCGCGGCCAGGGCCCACGCATACGTGGCTGCCGACGCGTCCGGCTCGATGGCCCATGTACGGGGTGACAGCGCGCCGGGTTCCACCTCGATGACGTCGGCGTCGACCCAGCGTGCCGTGGCCCCGAACGCCGTCGCGGCGGCCAGGGTCATGTCGACATAGGGGCGGGCAGGGGTGCCGGCCGTCAGCACGATCCTGGTGGCCGTCGTCGCCACCAGGGACGACAGCACCAGCGCGGACACGATCTGGGAGGAAGCGGGTCCGTCCAGCACGATCGTGCCGCCGACCGGCCGTGCCCCCACGACGCGAGCAGGCAGGAACCCCTCGACCCCCGTGGAGGTGATCGTGGCGCCCTGGTCCACCAGCGCGGCGAACAACTGGGCCATGGGCCGTTCCCGCATCCGGACCGACCCGTCCAGCGTCGCGGTGACCGGCGAGGCCGCAATCACCGCCCCCAGGAAGCGCGACACGGTGCCGGACGTGCCGACCTCGATCGCATCGTCGGGGCGATCGACCGTGGTCAGCGGTCCCCCGACGCCGTCGACGTCCAGGACCGTGGCGTCGGCGGAGGTCGCCACGCCGACCCCGCACCGCCGCAGGGCCGCCACCATCAGCCGCGTGTCCTCGGCGTCCAGCGCCCCGGCCAGGCGCGACCGCCCGTCGGCCAGCGCCGCCAAGAGCAGGGCGCGGTTGGTCAGGGACTTCGAACCGGGCACCGCGACCACGCCGGTGGGCGGCCGCGGGGGACGCCGGATCGCCACGGACGACCGGCCCGCGACGTCCGCGAACGGACTGGGGGTCGTCATGGAGACCCGGGACGTTGTGAGCGCAGCGAACAACTCCAATGCGCCGGAGCGGAGCGAGGGCGCACGTCAGCGGGGCAGGCGGGCGGCCAGGTACGCCACCAGGTCGTCGATCGCGACCCGGTCCTGTTCCATCGTGTCACGGTCACGGACGGTGACGGCCCGGTCGTCGATGGTGTCGAAGTCGACCGTCACGCAGTACGGGGTCCCGATCTCGTCGTGGCGGCGGTAGCGGCGCCCGATGGACTGGGTCTCGTCGTAGTCGGCCATCCACTCGACCTTGAGCAGGTCGAACACCTCGCGCGCGGTGGGGCCCAGTTCGTCCTTCTTGGACAGCGGGAGCACCGCAACCTTGTAGGGCGCCAGCCGCGGGTCGAGTTTGAGCACCGTCCGTTCCTGCAGGTTGCCCTTGGCGTCGGGGACCTCCTCGACGGTGTAGGCGTCGATCAGGAACGCCAGGGTTGCGCGGGTCGCCCCGGCCGCGGGCTCGATCACGTACGGCGTCCAGCGTTCCTCGTTGGCCTGGTCGTAGTAGCTGAGGTCGGTGCCGGACGCCTCGCTGTGGGCCTTGAGGTCGAAGTCGGTGCGGTTGGCGATGCCCTCCAGTTCGTTCCAGCCCAGCGACGAGTCGGCGAAGAAGTACTCGACGTCGACGGTCCGCTTTGCGTAGTGGCTGAGTTCGTCGTCGAGGTGCTCGCGGATGCGCAGGTTCTCGGGGCGGATGCCCAGGTCGACGTACCACGACATCCGGGCGTCGATCCAGTACTGGTGCCAGTCCTCGTCGGTGCCGGGCTCGACGAAGTACTCCAACTCCATCTGCTCGAACTCGCGCGTGCGGAAGATGAAGTTGCCCGGGGTGATCTCGTTGCGGAACGACTTGCCCTGCTGGGCGATCCCAAACGGCGGCTTCTTGCGGCTGGCCCGCTGGACCGTCGTGAAGTCGACGAACATCCCCTGGGCGGTCTCCGGGCGCATCCACACCACGGCGCTGTCGTCGGCGAGTGGCCCCGAGTGGGTCTTGAACATGAGGTGGAAGTTGCGCGCGTCGCCGAATTCCTGTTGGCCACAGTTCGGGCAGGTCAGGGTGCCCTCGCCGCGCTCGTCGCCGAACTGTTCCTCGCGCAGGTGGTCCTCGCGGAAGCGGTTGTTGCAGTTGGCGCACTCGACCAGCGGGTCGGAGAAGTTGGCGAGGTGGCCGGACGCCTCCCACACCTCGGACGGACCCAGGATGGCCTGTTCCATGCCCACGACGTCGTCACGCAACTGCACCATCGTGCGCCACCACTGGCGCTTGACGTTCTCCTTCAGTTCCACGCCCAGCGGGCCGTAGTCCCAGGTCGCGCGGACCCCACCGTAGATCTCCGCGGTCGGGAAGATGATTCCGCGGCGCTTGCACAGTTCGACGATGGTGGCCAACTCGGTGGTGTTGGTCGGCCTGGTGGCGGACTGGTCGTCGGTGCTGTCCGAGAGGTTCGCGGGGGTCTGGGAGGTCACGGTGGGGGCCTTCGGCGGTGGTGGCATCCCCGGCTGGCTGCCGACGATGTCGACCGGCGATCCTATCGGCGACCTGTCCGCGATCCGCCCACCGCACCGTGCGCTGGACCAACCAGCATGGCCCGGTCGCGGCCGCGTCGAACCGGTCCGGGCCGCGGCGTCGGGTTCAGGCGCGCGACGTCGGCTGGTGCGGCAGGTGCGTGCGCAGGTTGGGCCACAGGTAGGCCATGCCCACGGGCACGAGGTACAGCAGGTAGACCTCGACCTGCTCCAGCGACGGTCGCGGGTCCCAGCCGAAGATGCCCGCCAGGAAGCGCCCGACCTGGGTCTGGATGGTGAGCCAGTCGAACTGGGTGAGGTCGTAGACCGCCATGTCGAGGCTGCCGAGGTCACCGGTGGCCTGCAGCAACTGGACTCCGCGTGCCGCCAGGCCCGCGGCGAAGGCGATCAGCAGAAGCCCGGTGATCGTGAAGAAGGCACCCATCGGGATCCGCCGGCCGGTGGTGTGGATCGCCCACGCGAGCGCGATCGCGGCCGCCAGCCCGAGCACGGTGCCGCTGACCAGCGCCACCGGCTCGGCCGAGGTTGCCGCGGCCACCAGGAACAGTGCGGTCTCGAGCCCCTCACGCACCACTGCCGTGAACGTCACGGCCGCGAGGCCCACCAGCGACCCGGCCCCGACTGCGGCCGCCGTGTCGGTGCGCAGGTCCTTCGTCAGTTGTGCCACGTGCCGGCGCATCCAGAAGATCATCCAGGTCAGCATCCCGGCGGCCAGGAAGGCGATTGCCGCGAACGCGCGGCCACGGGCGATGCCCTCCAGCCCACCGGCCCAGGCGCGCAGCCCGATGCCGGCGACCACCGCCACGATCGTCGCCGCGGCGACTCCCAGCCACACCGCGCGGCGGCTCTCGCGGCCTTCGGACCGGACCACGGCCAGCACGATCGACACGATCAGGGCCGCTTCGAAGCCTTCGCGCAGGGCGATCAGGAAACTCTCGACCACGGGTCACCTCCACCAGAACGAAGGTAACCCTAACCATACCAACATGTCGCGACGGTTTCGGGCCCCGGCGCTTGGCGGTGGCCGCTTTCCCGGGGCGACCCATCCAGTCCGGTCCAGACCAACCCGCTCCGCACCAACCCGCGGCCCGCTCGACCCGGACACCGGCCGGGTCGAAGAGCCCCGCCCCCGAGTCGGCCCGGAACCGAGGCCGCTCGAACCGGACACCGGCCGGGTCGAAGAGCCCCGCCAGTCGCCTCAACCCGCAGCCGGGTGGATGGGCGCGATGATCCAGCCAAAGGCACCCCGGAAGCCGCTCGGCCCGCCCACCGTCCGGCGGGAAGGGTCTCGACTTGCAGTCGGCCAGTCACGAGGCCCGCTCGACCCGGACACCGGCCGGTTCGAAGGGCCCCGCCCCCGAGTCGGCCAACCCGGTCCGGCCCGGGTGGGGCTCGACCGATCAGGCGGGGTCGGCCGCCCGCCAGCGCTGCCACGCCCATCGGGCCACGACCGCGACCATCCCGACGACCAGGGCGGTGTTGATCCACGACGCGATGCCTTCGACCCGTTGCCAACTGGAGCCCAGCGCGTAGCCACCCATCACCAGGGCCACGTTCCAGATCGCGCTCCCGAGGATCGTCAGGGCCAGGAACGGCACCCGCCCCATCTCGCGGGCCCCGGCCGGGATCGACACCAGGCTGCGCACGACCGGCAGCAGACGGCCCGTGAACACGGCGGTGCGCCCATGCCGATCGAACCACGCGACCCCGCGATCGAGGTCGTCGGGGCTCACCAGCGGCATTCGGCCCGCGATGGCCCGCAAGCGCTCGATGCCAAGGCGCCGCCCCGCCTCGTACAGCAGTTGCGCGCCGACCGCCGAGCCAGCGGTGGCGGCCACGATCGCCCACACCAGCGACAGCCGGCCCTGGTTGGCGAGGAAGCCCGCGAACGGCAGCACCACCTCGCTGGGGATCGGCGGCACCAGGTTCTCCAGCGCCACCAGCGCGCCCACACCCACCTCCCCCAGCGCGTCGATCACGTCGGCGACCCAACCGGCCAGGCCCGGGAGGTCGCCGGTGGTCGCGTCTGCGCCCAGCAATGGTCCGAGGAGTGCGACGAGGGCGGCTGGAACCGACGTCGCCATCACCTCGACAGCACGCGGTCGCCGAGCAGCAGGTGGGTCGCGTCCCGCGACGTCGTCGCCCGCCAGGCGATGTAGCCCCAGATTGCGAGCGAGCCCAGCGTGATGATCAGGATGGCCCACAGCATCGCGGTGCCAACCGAACCCTCACGGAACGCGATCCAGGCCCACACCGCACCGAAGGCGAGGGAGAGGTCGACCATCGTGACCCGCCCCCACGCGAGGTCGAGCAAGGCCGCGCCGTCGGCGGTGAAGTCCCCCGCGACGAAGCCGTAGACGATGGTGGCCGCCATGGCGAGCGTGGCGACGACGGCGACGGTGCGCAGGGTGGACATGGCGACCTCGGAGAGGACGACGGGTGCACGGACGGACCCCGTGCGGGTCCACCGGTGACATCTGGCGGCGATGCCCGGACACCGTACGGCGGGCTTGGCCCGGCACTGGTGACCACTCGGCGGGGCGGCGGCGCCAGACGGTCTAGGCTGGGCCCTCACGCTGCCGACCATCGGGGAACCGCATGTCCCTCACCGCCCGCGAGGCCGCCCCGCCGGAACTGCACGAGGCCATGCGCTCGGAGGCCGCCCTGCGCTCGTTCCTGCACGGCCTGGGCGGGGTCGATGCGGTGGGCCTGGAGGCGCGCGTCACCGGGTTGGCGACGCGCTCGATCAAGAAGGACGCGAAGCGGACCGGCATCGACCTCGCCATCGCGATGGTCGACCTGACCACGCTGGAGGGCCAGGACACACCCGGAAAGGTCCGGGCGCTGTGCGCCAAGGGCATCCATCCCGACCCGACCGACGACGACTGCCCCTCCGTGGCGGCGATCTGCGTCTACCCCGACCTCGTCGCAACGGCCGTCGACGCGCTGGGCGACAGCGGCGTGGGCGTGGCGGCGGTCGCGACGGCCTTTCCGGCCGGTCGGTCCTCGCTGGAGGTCAAGATCGCGGACACCACCCTGGCGGTCGATGCCGGTGCGCGCGAGGTCGACATGGTCATCGACCGGGGCGCGTTCCTGTCCGGGCGCTACGGCCAGGTCTTCGACGAGATCGTGGCCACGAAGGAGGCCTGTGGCGACGCCAAGCTCAAAGTGATCCTCGAGACCGGCGAACTGGCCACCTACGACAACGTCCGCCGGGCGTCGTGGCTGGCCCTGGCCGCGGGCGGGGACGTCATCAAGACCTCGACCGGCAAGGTGTCGCCCGCCGCGACGCGTCCCGTCACCGCGGTCCTGCTGCAGGCCGTGCGCGACTTCGCGCGCCTGACCGGCCAGGTCCGCGGCGTCAAGGCCGCGGGTGGGATCCGGACCAGCAAGGACGCCCTGCGCTACCTCGTGCTGGTGCAGGAGGTGGCGGGACCCGCATGGCTGACCCCGGACCTGTTCCGGTTCGGCGCCTCCAGCCTGCTCGACGACCTGTTGTTGCAACGCACCAGCCAGCGCACCGGTCGCTACCACTCGGCCGACTACCTCCCGATGGCCTGAACGCCCCGCCCCACCCGGACCCACCTGCCGCCCGTCCCGCCAGGAGCACCGCATGGCCCGCACCGACCTCGACGTCCCGCAATCGGTCACCGACCTGGTGACCCCCACGTGGGAGTACGCGCCCGCCCCGCAGGCGATCGACGTGGTGTCGATCGCGGCCACCAACGACCTGTTCATCGGTGGGGACTGGGTGTCGACGCAGGACGGCTCGACCACGTCGACCCTCAACCCGGCGACCGAGGACCACCTCGCGGACTACACCGTGGCCGGCCCGGCCGACGTCGACGCCGCCGTGGCGGCCGCTCGGACCGCGTTCGCGTCGTGGTCCCGGCTGCGACCCGCGACCCGGGGCGCCTACCTCTACCGCATCGCCCGCATCATGCAGGAACGCGCCCGCGAGTTCGCCGTGCTGGAGTCACTGGACAACGGCAAGCCGATCCGGGAGTCACGTGACGTGGACGTCCCCACGGCGGCCGCGCACTTCTTCTACCACGCCGGGTGGGCCGACAAGCTGGACTGGGCGGGCCTGGGACCGGGCCCGCGGCCGCTGGGCGTCGCCGGCCAGGTCATCCCGTGGAACTTCCCGCTGCTGATGCTGTCCTGGAAGATCGCGCCCGCGCTGGCCTGCGGCAACACGGTGGTGCTCAAGCCGGCCGAGACCACGCCCCTGACCGCGTTGCTGTTCGCGCAGGTGTGCCAGCAGGCCGACCTGCCGCCGGGCGTGGTCAACATCGTCACCGGCGACGGCGACACCGGCGCCCACCTGGTCAGCCACGACGGTGTCGACAAGGTCGCGTTCACCGGGTCGACCGCCGTCGGCAAGGCGATCGCCCGCCAGGTCGCCGGGTCGGACAAGAAGGTCACGCTCGAACTGGGCGGCAAGGCGGCCAACATCGTCTTCGACGACGCCGCCATGGACCAGGCGGTCGAAGGCATCGTCAACGGGATCTTCTTCAACCAGGGCCACGTGTGCTGCGCGGGCTCGCGCCTGCTGGTGCAGGAGAACGTCCACGACGAGGTGGTGGAGCGGTTGACCGAACGGCTGGGGACGCTGCGCCTTGGCGACCCGTTGGACAAGAACACCGACATCGGGGCGGTCAACTCGTCGGAGCAACTCGGCCGCATCACCGACCTGGTCGCGGCCGGCGAGGCCGAGGGCGCGACGAAGTGGGAACTGGACTGCGCCCTGCCGACCAACGGCTTCTGGTTCCGCCCGACCGTGTTCACCGGCGTGGAACAGAGCCACACCATCGCGACCGACGAGATCTTCGGCCCCGTCCTGAGCGTGCTGACCTTCCGCACCCCCGACGAGGCGGTCGCCAAGGCCAACAACACGCCGTACGGGCTGTCGGCGGGCGTGTGGACCGAGAAGGGGTCCCGCATCCTCGAGATGGCCGGCCGACTGCGCGCCGGGGTCGTGTGGGCCAACACCTTCAACCGGTTCGACCCCACCTCCCCCTTCGGCGGCTACAAGGAATCCGGGTACGGCCGCGAGGGCGGCCGCCACGGCCTGGCCGCCTACCTCAAGCCTGCCACCCCCATCGAGTGAGCGCCCTGCACCGGTATCCCGGGCCGATCCGCACACCCGACTGAGACCGCCCGCCACCCCATCCATCGAGTGAGCGCCCTGCCCCGGTATCCCGGACGGATCCGCACACCCGACGACGAAGGACACCACCGATGGCCCGCCTGGACGTGCGCAAGACCTGGAAGTTGTGGATCGGTGGCGCCTTCCCGCGCTCGGAGTCCGGGCGGACCTGGGAGGTGACCGCGGCAGACGGCTCCGATGACGTCGCCAACGTGTCGATGGCCTCGCGCAAGGACACCCGCGACGCGGTCGTCGCGGCCCGCAAGGCGTTCGCGTCGTGGTCGGGCGCGACCGCCTACAACCGGGGCCAGATCCTCTACCGCGCGGCCGAGATGCTGGAGTCGCGCCGTGACGCGTTCGTGGACGAGGTCCGCTTCGCCGCCGGAGGCACCGCGGCCGATGCCCGGGCCGAGGTCGACGCCGCGATCGATCGCTGGGTCCACGTGGCCGGGTGGTCCGACAAGTTGGCCGCGATCGAGGGGTCCGCCAACCCGGTCGCCGGCCCGTACTTCGACTTCACCCTGCCCGAGCCCACCGGCGTCGTCGGGGTGCTGGCTCCGCAGGACGCGCCGCTGCTGGGACTGGTGACGGTCGTGGCGCGCACGATCGTGACCGGCAACACCTGCGTGGTGGTGGCCTCGTCGACCGCGCCGACCGTGGCGATCTCGCTGGCCGAGGTGTTGGCGACGTCGGACCTGCCCGCCGGGGTGGTCAATGTCCTGACCGGGTTCGCCGACGAACTGGGCCCGATCCTGGCCAGCCACATGGACGTCAACGCGATCGACCTGGCCGGGGCCGGCGACGACTGGGCCGACCTGGAGGCGGCGGCCGCCGACAACCTCAAACGGGTCCTGCGGCCCGCGGCCACCGACTGGAGCCCGGACCCGGTGCCGGCCCAGATGCTCGCGCTCACGGAGGCCAAGACCGTCTGGCACCCGCGGGGCATGTGACCGCCTGCGCTCGCTTCGCTCGGCAGGACGTGACCGCCTGCAACGAGGATGTGGGCGGGTGTCAGGGGTCGGCGACGTGGTCGACGGCACCGCCGAAACGACGGTCGCGACCCTGGTAGGCGGCGATCGCCTCGGCGAGGTGGTGGCGGTCGAAATCGGGCCACATCGTGGGCGTGAAGACCAGTTCGGCATACGCGGCCTGCCACAGCAGGAAGTTCGAGATGCGCTGCTCGCCGGACGTCCGCACCAACAGGTCGACCGGCGGCATCGTGGGGTCGTGGAGGCGGTCGGCCAACGCCTGTTCGTCCACCCGGGCGAGACGGCCGGCGGCGACGTCACGAGCCGCCGCATCGGCCGCGGCCGCGATCTCGGCCTGGGCGCCGTAGTTGAAGGCGATGGTCAGCCGCAGCCCGGTGTTGGCCGCGGTCAGGTCCTCGGTGCGCTCGATGTGCCGCACGAGCCGCTTGGGCACGGGTCGTCCCCGGCCACCGATGAAACGCACGCGCACGTTCTGGTCATCGAGTTCGTCGGCGCGGCTGGTCAGCAACGCCTCGTTGAACCCCAGCAGGAAGCGGACCTCCTCGGGCGGGCGGCGCCAGTTCTCGGTCGAGAACGCGTAGACGGTCAGGTGGCTGAGGCCGAGGTGGTCCGCGCCGGCCACCGTGTCGAACAGCGCCTGCTCGCCGGCCTCGTGGCCGGCCTGGCGGCGGAGGCCGCGCTGGTTGGCCCAGCGCCCGTTGCCGTCCATGATCAGGGCGACGTGGGCGGGCAGGCGGTCGGCCGCCAGCCCGTGTTCGGCCAGCAGGGCTGCCCCGGCGTCGGCATCGTGGGGATCGGCGGTGCGCAGGTCCGGTTGTGCCCCGTCGTCGGTGGCCACGATCAGTACCGGGTCAGGGACGGATCGGCTTCCCACGCGGCGTACACCGCAGCGGCCTCGTCCAGCGGCAGGTGCACCTGGGGGACCGCGTGGTCGTCGCGGTCGCGGGCCAACTCGTCGTACAGGAACTGGTCGTCGAACCCGATCGCCGCAGCCGCGTCCCGGCCGTTGGCGTAGACGATGCGGTCGACCCGTGCCCAGCGGCACGCCGCCCAGCACATCGGGCAGGGCTCGCCCGACGCGTAGACCGTCGCGCCGGGCAACTCGAAGTGGCACTGCGCCGAGCATGCCCGCCGCAGTGCCACCATCTCGGCGTGGGCGGTCGGGTCCGAGGTCGAGGTGACCCGGTTCCACCCCTCCCCCACGACCCGACCGTCGACCACGACGACGGCGCCGAACGGCCCGCCCTCGCGGGCCTCCATGCCGGCCCGAGCCAACTCGACCGCGCGGCGCAGGAACCGGCGGTCGCCACCGGCCGCGTCGTCACCGTCGACCGGGACACCCAGGTCCGTCATGCGATCGCCTGTCGTTCGGTCAGGGGGTAGGACTTGAGCTGACGTTCGAGGTGGTACTCGGCGAATGCCAACGCGTAGGACGCCGCGACCCGGGCCGAGTCGTCGACGGCCAGCGCCACCAGCGGGCTCCACCCGTCCCCGGCGAGCACGGCCAGGCGTTCCACGACCTCGGGGGCGACCGCACGCGTCCCGGCCCGAGCGCAGTCGCTGCACAGCGTGCCGCCGGCCACCACGGACAGGAACGGGTGCGGGCCGGGCACGCCGCAACTCGCGCAGCGGTCGACCTCGATCGCGAAGCCCACGGTGCGGGTGACCCGCAACAGGAACGCGTCGATGAAGACACCGGTCTCGACCGGTCCCGCGTCCAGCGCCTGGAGGCCGGCGCGCAACAGCAGGAACAGGCGGTTGTCGCGCTCGTCCTCGACGGCGACGGTGTCGACCAGTTCGACCAGCACCGCGGCCGCCGCCGACCGGGCCCAGTCGGCCCGCACCGAGTCGTGGGCGGCCAACAGCTCGGCCTGGGTCACCACGTCCAGGGTGCGACCCTCGTACAGCAGCAGGTCGACGTGGCTGTAGGGCTCGAGCCGACCCCCGAAGCGGGATCCCGGCCGCCGCACGCCCTTCGCGACCGCCCGGACCTTGCCGCGGCCCTGGGTGAACAGTGTCAGGATGCGGTCGGTCTCCCCGAGCTTGTGGGTGCGCAGGACGATGCCCTGTTCGCGGTAGTTGCCCATGCCCACCTCCTCGACCCCATCGACCCGCAGCCTAATGCCGGGCCCCCGCCCACCCACGCAGGCCCGACGAGCCTCGGGCAGCACCGGACCGGTCGGCGTGGTGCCGACGGGGCAGCCTCAGACCAGGGGCCATGGCAGTTGGCCGCGGTGGACCAGGACCGGAAAGTCCTCGCGCAGGGCGACCGCGTTGGCACGGTCGCGGGTCGCCTCGACTTCCTCGGGCGACAGGTGGCGGCGGAGGTCCGCGGGGGCAGTGGCCAACCAGCCCGCCAAGTCCACGCAGCGGTCGCGCAACTCAGCAGGGATCGGCTCGCCCTGCAACTCCCAACAGACCGTGCGGAGCTTGTCCTCCACGTGGAAGGTCACCCCGTGGTCGATCGCCCAGATCCGGTCGGCGGCGACCAGCACGTGCCCGCCCTTGCGGTCGGTGTTGTTCACGACCAGGTCGAGCACGGCCAGGCGAGCCATCACCGCGGTGTCCCGGTGGGCGTCGTCGGCCACCCAGGTGAACCAGTTCTCCTCGGCGTCGTGGGCGACGTAGGCCTGGAGGCTGCCCGGCCCGAGCGGTCCCTCGTCACGCCACACCGTGGGCGGGACCAGCCCGAAGCCCAGTTCCCGGTCGACCACGCGAGTCGCGACCTCGCGACCCGGCAGCGTGGCCGCGTCGAAGTCCCACAGCATCCTCTGGCCCCGCACGGGCTTGTAGACCGCCAGGTCCGACGCCGACACCAGGTCGAGTGGATCGACGTCGTCCACCAAGTCGTCAACCGGCTCGCGGCGGTCGGTCAACTGCACCAACAGCGTCGTGTTCGAGGCATTCGCGAAGGCCGCCAGGACGTGGATCGGCGCGCTCGCCAGTCGCTCGGGACTGGCCAATTCGTCGCCGGTCTGCGCGGGGTCGTCGGTCAGGATGGCCTCGTGGTCGTCGACCGACGCGAAGTCGGTCTCCACCTCGTCACGGTAGCCCCGGGAGGTCGACCGACCGCCGCACGTCCCAGGGTCACACCGTCAGCCGGCCGTGGCCGTTCGTGGCCGGACAGACGTGTGAGCCGTCCGCCTCCATCGGTCGCCCACACAGGCGGCAGCGGGGCCGGCCCTGGTCCACGACCCAGTCGGCCTGGGCCGCCAGTCGCCGGGCCAGGTCGGTGTCGATCGTGAAGGCGACCTCGTCGACCAGGTGGACCTCGTCGTCGTCGATGGCGCTGAACTCCAGCGGGAACCGCGCCGAGTCGGCGTCCAGGCCGACCTCGATCCGGCCGATGCGCCACATGGGCTCGACGGGTTCACGGATCGCCATGGCTGCAGTGTCCCAGTCGTCCGCCGGTGACTCGTCGAGTCGCACCAGCAACCGCGCCAACAGGTCGCCGATGCCAGCCACCTGTTGCTTCTCGGCCACCAGCGTGACGCGGTGCTCGGCGTCCTCGGCCTGCACCAGGAAGGTGCGGTTGCCGGCCTCGCCGATCGTGCCGACGGTGACGTGGTGGGGATCGTCCAGGGTCAGGATCGTCATGACAGAAGTGGTCCTCGGTCCGGAAGAAGGGGTGGTCGCCAGGGTCAGCCGGCAGCCGGCGCATCGTCGTCGGACGCGTCATCGTCGGGCGCGTCGTCGGCATCCGGGGCCGGCGGGCGCGGCAGGTCGAGAGTGGCGCGCTGGTTGACGGCGCCGACCATCGGGGCATGGCCGTCGCCCAGCACCAGCACGCTGATCGACGCCGGGGAGATCCCGATCCGCTGGAAGGTGTCCAAGGGCATGCCGAGGAAGTGCGCGATCGCGGCCTTGATCGGGTCGGCGTGGCTCACGGCGACGACGATGTCCCGATCACCGTGGTCCAGGGCCAGTTCCTCGAGTTGTTCCACCATGCGTTGCTGCGACCCCCGCAGGGATTCGCCGCCGGGGAAGACCGCCCGCGAGGGCGTGGACTGGATCACCTTCCACAGCGCCTCCTTGCGGAGGTCCTTGAGCGGACGGTCGGTCCATTCGCCGTAGTCGGTCTCGCCGAGCCCGTCGCGGGTGCGCACGTCCAGCCCGGCGGACTCGGCGATGATCGCGGCCGTGTCCTGGCACCGTTCAAGGGGCGACGCGTAGACCGCGGCGAGGTCGTGGTCGGCCAACAGGCCGGCGGTGGCCCGGGCCTGCTCGACGCCGGCCTCGTCCAGGTGGACCCCCGGCGTCCAGCCGCCGAGCCGGGACCCGGTCGCGGCGGTCGTGGCATGCCGGACGAGCAGCAGGGTGGCCATGGGACGCCTTTCCGGGCCGGCGGGACGTCCGCACGCGGCGATCAGCCCCGCGAACGCGGGACCGTGGCCGACCACGCTAGCGAGATCGAACGGTCACTCCGTCTTCGAGCGGAGTCCGAGACCACACCGGCGGACGGGTCAGCACGGGCAGTTGGGCCCGCGTAGAGTTCGCCCCATGAAGATCGAAGACAACTACCGGTCCCGCAACGTCGAGGACCGCCGGGGTCGCGGTGGCAGTCGCGGCGGGGCCATGGGCAGTGGCCTGAAGGTTGGCGGCGGCCTGTCCCTGCCGGTCATCGCCCTGGTGCTGCTGTTCACCGTCTGTGGCGGCGGCGACGGATCCGACCTGGGGTCGGTGCTCAACGACCTGGACGGGGACACCACCGGCGGCGGCACGGGCCAGTCCCTGCCCGACACCACCACCACCACCGACAACAGCGGTGGCACGGCCAGCGACCGCTATGCCCAGGAGTTCAGCCTCGTCAGCCAGGTGCTGGACGAGAACCAGGAGATGTGGGACGAGATCTTCACCGAATCGGGACTGGACTACCCCGTGTCGGACCTGGTGGTCTACGAGGGCGGCACCTCGACCGCGGGATGCGGATACGGCCAGGCCGCGTACGGGCCGTTCTACTGCCCGGCCGACTCCAAGACCTACGTCGACCTGGCGTTCTTCGACCAGATGCGGACCCAGTTCGGAGCCGGCGGGGACTTCGCCCAGGCCTACGTCATCTCGCACGAAATTGGCCACCACGTCCAGAACGCCCTGGGGCTCTCCGCCCAGGTACGCCAGGCCCAGCAGGCCGACCCCGCCAACGCCAACGAGTTGTCCGTCCAGCTGGAACTGCAGGCGGACTGCTTCGCCGGCGTGTGGGCCTACGACGCCGACCGTGACGGCGAACTGGGCCTGACCGACGCCGACATCCAGGAGGCGATCGCCGCCGCCGAGGCCATCGGTGACGACGCGCTCCAGCGCCAGGCCGGCCAGAACCCCAACCCCGAGTCGTTCACGCACGGGTCGTCCGAGCAGCGGGTCCAGTGGTTCACCACCGGGTACGAGTCCGGCGACCCCAACGCCTG
>JBBSMS010000081.1:0-16468 GCA_038233055.1 Nitriliruptorales bacterium | reverse complement strand
CACCGTCCGTCCCGAACCAGGAGCCACCACC
The DNA here is from genome assembly GCA_038233055.1 of Nitriliruptorales bacterium. Taxonomy (GTDB): domain Bacteria; phylum Actinomycetota; class Nitriliruptoria; order Nitriliruptorales; family Nitriliruptoraceae; genus Salsipaludibacter. The sequence continues at coordinate 16,437 of JBBSMS010000081.1, read as the reverse complement.
ATGCCCGACCTCTACACGCGCGTGGTCAACCACGACGTCGGCCAGCGCATCGCCGACCTGGTCGGGCTGCCGAAGCCGGCCGTCCTGCGTCGCCACGAACCGGGCCAGCCACTGGCGGCCGGTCCGGTCGTCGTGACCGGCAGTGCGACCGGCGGGACCCTGGCCGCCACGGCCCGCGAGGTCCTGTCCGGTGCTGGCGTCGAGGTCCACGACGCGCCGGTCGACGCCCTGGACGTGCCGCGCTACGCCGGGCTGGTGTTCGATGCGTCGGGCCTGTCCACCGCGGCCGACCTGGGCGCCCTGCACGAGGCCTTCCACACCACGATCCGCCGGCTGGGGGCCTCCAGCCGCGTGGTGGTGCTGGGACGGATCCCGGACGAGTGCGAGGACCCGGCCGCCCACACGGCCCAGCGCAGCCTCGAAGGGTTCGTGCGCTCGATCGGCAAGGAACTGCGGGCCGGCGGCACCGCCAACCTGGTCGAGGTCGCCACGCACGCCGCGTCCGGGCTGGCCGCGCCGCTGCGCTTCCTGGTCTCGGCCCGGTCGGCGTTCGTGTCCGGCCAGCGCCTGACCGTGTCGGCCCCGTCCGGGACGGCCGCCGCCGACCCCGAACGGCCCCACGACGGCCGGGTCGCGGTGGTCACGGGCGCGGCCCGGGGCATCGGGGCCGCGATCGCCGACACGCTGGCACGCGACGGCGCCACCGTGGTCTGCGTCGACCTGCCGTCGGCCGGGGACGGCCTGGCCGAGGTCGCCAACCGGGTCGGGGGCACCGCCCTGCAACTGGACATCACCGCCGCCGACGCCGACGCGGTGCTGGTCGACCACGTCGCCCGGCGCCACGGCCACCTCGACACCATGGTGCACAACGCCGGCGTGACACGGGACAAGACCATCGCCGGCATGGACCGGGCCCGGTGGGACCTGGTCCTGGGCGTCAACCTGGCCGCAATCGAGGCCATCGACGACGCACTGCTGCACACCGACGCGGGCCGGGCCGTGCTGGGCGAGGACCCACGGATCGTGTGCGTGTCGTCGATGAGCGGCATCGCCGGCAACCGCGGCCAGTCCAACTACGCCACCTCCAAGGCGGGTGTGATCGGGCACGTGGCGGCCCTGGCCGCCGACGTCGCCGCGGTCGGCGGGACCATCAACGCGGTCGCACCCGGCTTCATCGAGACCGACATGACCCGCGCGATGCCGGTCGGGACCCGCGAACTGGGCCGCCGGCTCAACAGCCTGTCCCAGGGCGGCCTGCCGGTCGACGTGGCCGAGACCATCGGGTTCCTGTCGTGGCCGGACGCCGACGGGGTCAACGGCACCACCCTGCGGGTGTGCGGCCAGAACCTGCTGGGGGCCTGAACGATGGCGACCGTCGAACTGGATGCCCTCCCGGACCTGGGCGGCCTGCTGGCCGGGGCCGCGTGGTCAGCCCTGCCGGGGCCGCTGGGCTCGTCGGCAGGCGACGACGCCGGGGCTGGCCTGCCCGACACCCACGTGGTCGTGCGCGGCATCCCGATCGACCTCGACGACACGGCCGACTACGCCGACGTGTGCGGGTTCCGGTTGCGCTCCGCGGTGCCCGTGACCCAACCGCACCTGCTGGGCTTTCCCCTGGGCGTGTGGCTGATGACCCGACACGACTTCCCGTTCAGCCTGCTCGGACTGGTGCACGTGGCCAACCGCATCGACGCCCACGACCACGTCCACGTGGGCGACGAGGTGGACGTGACCGCGCGCCTGGGCGGCCTGCGGGCCCACGATCGCGGGACCGCCTTCGACACCGTGGTGGAGGTGGCACGAGGCGGCCGGGTCGTGTGGTCGTCGACCAGCACCTACCTGCGCCGCGGATCCGCGCCCGAGGGCCTGGACGTCGACGGGGCCGACCGCCGCGACGGAGACGCCGGCCCGACGTTTGCCGTCGCCACCGCGCCCGACGCGACCACCGTGGACCCGACCACCCTGACGTTCACCGCCACCTGGTCGCTGCCCGGTGACCTCGGTCGGGAGTACGGGTCGGTGTCCGGCGACCGGAACCCGATCCACCTGTCGGCGGTGTCGGCCAAGGCGTTCGGGTTCCCCCGCGCGATCGCCCACGGCATGTGGACGACGGCCGCGTCGCTGGCCGGACTCGGTGAACTGCCGCGTCCGTGCGCGATCGACGTCGCGTTCAAGAAGCCGGTGCTGCTGCCCGGGCGGGTCGTGTACGCCACCGAGCGCCGCGGGGACGGGTGGGCGCTCGGCCTCCGCAACCGCGACGGCCTCCCCCACCTCGCCGGCGTCGTCACCGTGGGCTGAACGACGGGCCGGGGTGCCCCCGTCCTGCCCCGGCGGTCCCGGCGTCGGGACGGTCGCGCCCGACGTGCGCCGACGCCGGCCGGGCGGGGCCGTCCGGCGTCGTGGGCCACGCGTGGTCAGGAGCGATCCGGGCGGGGCCACGTCAGCGCGGCCACGCCGACGCCCAGCCCGGCCAGGGCGACCAGCGGCAACGCCAGCGGCATGACCGGCACGTGGAAGCCGGCGATGGCCAGCGCCGCCCACCCGGCGGGCAGCGCGACGCCAGCCAGCACGGCGCGACCGGTCGACGTGGTGAGGTCGACGGACGGCGGGTGTTCCCACTGGCCCACAACGGCCACGACCGGGACCGTCACGACCAGCGCGAGCGCGACCCAGCCGACCCGCAGGCCCCACCAGCCGGCCGTGCCGATGGTCGGGGACGGCCACCAACCCGGCAGCACGACGGCAATCGTCAGGACCGCGACGGCCAGGGCATGCCACAGGTAGATGCTCATGGCGCGGGCGCCCAGCAGGGCCACGACCCGGTAGGTGGCGGGGCGTGCCAGCCAGCGGTCGAGGGTCGGTCGGGCCGCGAGCAGCAGGCCGATCTGGACGAGTCCCAGCAGGGCCAGGCCGACCGTGGGCGGCCACGAGTTGGAGCGTTGCGCACCGGCGACGCCGACCATCGACAACGGGTAGAGGCCGGTCGCCACCGACGCGACCAGGGCGGTGCCGGCGGTCGCGGCCACGGCCAGTCCGCGGCGGACGTCGCCCGGTCCGGCGGTGGTCGGCCACCACCGGCCGAGGCAGGTGATGGCACCCCACACGGTGAGGTAGTTCACGAACACCCACAGCGGGTACTGACCGTCCAGGCGCAGCACCACCAGGTCGACCGAGAACGCCGCGGCCAACAGGGTGGCCGGGACCCGCAGCCCCCACCGGTCGCAGGCACGGGCCAGCAGCGGCACCAGCGCGACCACCAGTCCGTACACGGCCAGGAACCAGATCACCAGCGCGATGCCGCGACTGGCCGCCAGCACCGGGGCCGGCAGGTGCAGCACGTGGTCCCCGACCTGGGTCACTACGACCCAGAAGGCCACCACCGGCAGCGTCGGCCACGCCAGGCGCCACAACCGCGCGGCGACCCAGGCGCCGGCTGTCCCCTCGGCATCGCGATGACGGCGCCACGACGCGAAGCCCACCACGCCGCCGGCGAAGAAGAAGATCGGCATCACCTGGAACACCCAGGTCAACGCCTGCATCGCCGGGACCGCCGCCAGCACGTCCACCAGTCGCAGCGTGCCGTCGGTCGCGACCCGGACGTCGGTGACGAGCCAGTGCCCGAATGCGACAGCCAGCATCGACACGGCGCGGGCGAGGTCGATCACGCGGTCCCGGTCGGCCGCGAAGCGATCGACGTCGGCGATCGACGCCGAGGCACGTGGCCGGGAGGCAGTTGCCGGGCGGGTCATGGTGGTCATCGCGGGGTCCTTTCCCGAGGTCGTCACCGACCGTAGGAATGGACGCTCCGGCGCTCCTCAGGGTTGCCCCTGAGCTGGACACGCGCGCACCCGCCGCAGCCCCAACCGGCGCGCGTGGGACGACCGCGACGCGATCAGGCGTCGGCGGCGAGTTCCTCGGCCACCTCGGCCAGTCGTCCCAGGGCCACGCGACACACCACGGCGTAGGGCGCCGCCCACCACGGCACCTCGAACACCAGCACGCTGCGAGCCGGGCCGACGGGTTCGACCCGGTGGGCGGTCACGGGCAGGCCGGCCACCCGCCACGACCAGCGCCGGCCCGGGTCCACCTCGTCGATCCGGAACGGCAGCCAGCCCCCCACGGGCGTGCGCACCCGTCCCTCGTCACCCGCCCGGACCTCGCCGGTGGCTGGCTCCACCGTGGTCACGCTCGGACCCCACCTGGTCCAGTGCTCGTAGCGGGCGAATGCGGCCCAGGCATGGGGCCAGGCGACGTCGACCTCGTGGCGCACGTCGGGCACGGCAGGACCTCCGGTCAGGGACGATCCGACCGTAACCGCCAGCGACCCGGCCGGGTCAGTCCACCAGGCCGGCCCGGAACGCCAGCACCACCGCCTGGGCCCGGTCGCGCGCGTCGAGCTTGGCGAAGACCCGGCCGACGTGGGTCTTGACGGTGTTCTCGCCGATGAACAGTTCCTCGCCGATCTCGGCGTTGGACAGCCCCCGCGCCATCGCCCGCAGCACGTCCAGTTCGCGCTCGGTGAGCTCGTCCACCCAGGACGGCGGGGGTCGTCGGGCGGCCCCCGCCGGTGGTGGCACGGGCGATCACGCGCTGGGTGACCGCCGGCGACAGCATCGCCTCGCCGGCCGCCACCACCCGGATCGCGTCAACCAGTTGCTCGGGTGGGGTGCGCTTGAGCAGGAACGCGCTGGCACCGGCCGCCAGCGCGTCGAAGACGTGGTCATCGTTTTCGAACGTGGTCAACACGATGACCCGGGGCGGGGCGGGCAGGGCCAGGACCGCCTCGGTGGCCCGGATCCCGTCGACGTCGGGCATGCGCACGTCCATCAGCACCACGTCCGGCCCGGTCCGTCCGACGACCACGGGCGCGCCGCGGCCGTCCGCAGCCTCACCCACGACGTGGATGTCCTCGGCCTGGTCGAGAATCAGGCGCAGGCCGGCCCGCATCAGGTCGTCGTCGTCGACCACGACGACCGTGATCACGCGCGCATCGGACCTCCTGGACCACCCGGTACGCGGTGGCCCCGACGGCGGCTGGCACCGGCCCGGCCACCCGGTCGTCGAGGGTGGCGACCGGGCCGGCCCGACCGACCCGGGCGACCAGTCCCGCCACGTCCTCCAATCCCTGCACCGGCCGGCGGTCGCCCGGTGCCCGCGACAGGCTGCCCAGCAGGCCGTCGAGTTCGTCCAGGGCCCCGCGCCCGACCTCCTCGATCGTGACCAGGGCGTCGCGCGCCTCGTTCGGATCCCGTTCCAGGCCGCGGCGACCGGCGCCGGCGTGCACGACCATCACGTTGATGGTGTGGCCGACCAGGTCGTGGATCTCGCGCGCGATGTCGCGACGCTGGACCTCCAGGGCCAACTCCGCCTCGTGCGTCTGCGCCGCCGCCCGGGACAGGTCGCGGTCGTGGGCCAGCAACAACTCTCGGCTGCGCGAGGTGATCGTGGGGGTCCCGTGGGGTGATCCCGGGAACCGCCCGGCCGTGGTCCCGGCGAGGTCTCCGACGCCGGCGGCACGGCATCATCGCGTGCGTCGCCCCAGCTCGACGCCTGCCAGGGCCACCGATGCCCCCAGCACGAACGCGCCGAAGAGGTGGACCGGGTCGCCGCCACCACCACCCGCCGCCACGGCACGACCGGCATGGACCCGGCCGGGTGCCCGATCCGTGGGCGTCGCCGTGGCTGCGGACTCGTCGTCGGGGGCGCCGTCAGGACCCGGGCCGTCAACCAGGTCGCGTTCCAGCGCGTCGAAGAAGTCCCCGGCCATCCGGGTCGACACGCCAGCCAGCATCCGTTGCCCGACGCCACCGATCATGCCCCCGGCCACCGCGTCGGCCTCCCACGCCACCTCGGTGCCGTCGTCCACCTCGGCCAGGCGGACCTCCACATCGGCCCCGATCGTGCCGGGCGTGCCGGCCCCGTCCACGTGCAGGCGCAGCGCGCCCGGTTCGTCGCGGTCCGACAACGACACGGTCCCGTCGTAGGTGCCGCGGATCGACGCCACCCCGGCGGTCACCCGCGCCCGGTAGGTGTCGTCATCCACCACCTCCAACGACTCGCACCCGGGCAACGTCCGGGCCAGCACGGCCGGGTCGTTCAACGCGTCCCACACCTGTTGGCGTGGCGCCGCGATCGTGTTCGTTCCCGCGATCCTCATGGACCGACCCTCCTCGTCGTCGTTCCCCGCCGCGTGCGCACATCCTCCCGCATCCGGGCACCAGCGCGCACACCCGCCGGCGGCCGTCGTCGCAGCCACCCCAGTGTGCGCGAATCATGCCGCATGTGGGCATGGACGCGCACACGTGCAGGGCGAGGGTTGCTCATGCGGGGTCCGATTGGTCGGTGGCGGCGAGGCGGAGGTGGTGGAGGTCGGAGGGGCTGATCGGCATGGCGTCGACGGCCACCCCGACGGCGTCTTCGATGGCGGCGGCGAAGACGGCGGCGGACGGGATCACCCCGGCCTCGCCCGCCCCCTTGATCCCCAGCGGGTTCAGCGGGGACGGGGTCTGGAGATGGTCGATGCGGATGCCGTCGGGCACCTCGGTGATGTAGGGCATCAGGAAGTCCATGAACGAGGCGTTGAGCAACTGCCCATGCTCGTCATAGGCCATCCGCTCGTACAGGGCCCCGCCGACGCCCTGGCCGACCCCACCGTGGACCTGGCCCCGCACGATCGCAGGGTTGATGAGGTTGCCGCAGTCGTGCACCACCGCGTAGTCCAGGATCGTCACGTCCGACGTGTCCGGGTCGACCTCGACGACCACCGCGTGCATGCCGTTGGCGAACGTGGACCGCACGGGCGAGTAGAAGTCGGTCCCCTCCAGTCCCGGCGCGACGTCGTCGGCCACCGGCGGCCTGGACTCGTCGGCCGGGCCGGCGAACTGGGTCGCGGCGGCCGCGTCCTCATCGAAGGCGTAGCGCAAGGGGTTGGACAGCGTCGCCAGCATCTTCAGCGGCAGTGCGGTGTCCGGGCTGCCGGCCACGCGCACGTCGCCGTCGACGAACTCGAGGTCGGCTGGGTCCACCTCCAGCGCGTCCGACGCCAGTTCCAGCGCCCGCTCGCGCACCCGGTGGGCCGCCTTGGCGATGGCGTTGCCCGACATCACGGCCGCCCGCGACGCGAAGGTCCCGACCGCGTACTGCATCCGTGACGAGTCCCCCACCACCACCTCGACATCGTCGATCGGCACGCCCAGGATGTCGGCCACGATCTGGGCGAACACGGTCTCGTGGCCCTGGCCCTGGCTGGACAACCCGGTGGCGACCTGGACGCGACCGGTCGGTTCGACCAACACGTGCCCGCCCTCGTAGGGACCCACCCCGGTGCCCTCCACATATGTCGCCAGCCCGATCCCCACCAGCCGTCCCTCCTCGCGGGCGGCCGCCTGTCGGGCCGGGAAGTCCTCCCACCCGACCAGGTCGACCAGCTTGTCCAGCGACCCCGGGAAGTCGCCGGAGTCGTAGGTGTAGGGCCGCCCGTCCTGGAAGGTCAGTCCGAACGCGTACGGGAACTGGTCGGGCTGGATGAGGTTGGCGCGCCTGACCGCGACCCGGTCCAGGTCCAGTTCGGCGGCGACCTTGTCCATCAGCCGTTCCATCGCGAAGCAGCCCTGGGGCCGGCCGGCACCGCGGTAGGGCGTCACCGGCACCGTGTTGGTGTACAGCGAGGTGAACTCGACCCGGTAGTCGGTGATGTCGTAGGGCCCCAGGAACTGGGTCGAGGTGATGATCGGCACGATCAGGCCGTACGGGATGTAGGCCCCGTGGTCGTGCAGGAAGGTGAAGTCGATCCCGAGGATGCGACCGTCGTCGTCGAAGCCGACCTCGAGGTGCTGGACCTGTTCGCGCTCGTGGTTGGCCGAGATGAAGTGCTCGCGCCGGTCCTCGGTGAACTTGACGTCGTGGCCCAGCAGGGTCGCGGCCCAGGGCACCAGCACCTCCTCCGGCCACGGGTGCATGATCTTGACCCCGAAGCCACCACCGACGTCCGGCGCGATGCAGTCGACCTTCTGGAAGTCCATCTCGAGGATCGTCGCGACCGCCGCCCGCACCGACGTCGGGGCCTGGGTGGACGAGTACAACCGGAGGTGGCCCTCGTCGGCGTCCCAGCGGGCGAGCACCCCCCGGGTCTCCAGCGGCGTGGAGGCAGATCGCTCGACGTCCAGGCGGAACGACAACCGGTGGGGGGCCGCCTCGATGGCCGCGCGCGGGTCGCCGATCTCCTGCACCAGGTGGGCCGCGACGTTGTCCGGGATCTCGTCGTGCACGACCCGGTCGGCCGCGGCGGCGACCTCGACGCCCACCACCGGGTCCAGCACCTCGTAGTCGACCCGGATGCGGTCGACCGCGTCCTCGGCGGCGTAGCGGGTTCGGGCGACGACCATCGCCACCGCCTCCCCGACGTGGTTGACCTCGCCGTTGGCCAGCACGAACTGGGTCCGGGGCGCGGTCAGGGCCGGGTGCGGGATCAGCAACGGCAACGGCTGGCGCATCCGGTCGGGGAGGTCGTCGAAGGTGTAGATCGCGACCAGGTCGTCGACGTCCAGCGCCGCCAGCACGTCGATGTCGCGGACGCGGGCGTGGGCGTGGGGACTGCGCACCACGGCGACCTCCCACGCGTCGTGGGCAAGGTCGTCGACGAACCGACCGCGACCGGTCAGCAGCCGGCGGTCCTCCTTGCGGGCGATCGACTGGCCGAACAACTGGGTGGTCATTGGTCCACCTCGTCGCGCCCGTCGCCGCGCGGCGGGGCCTGCGAGCCGTCCGGGCCGCGGCCGGTCGTGCCGGCCTCGTTGGGCGTGGCCCCGAGTGACGCCCGGGCATTGGACCCTGCCCCGGCGTCCTCGTCGCCACCGGGACAGCGCTCGCGCGGGTCCATGCCACGGTCGCGCAGCACCTCGGCGGCCGCCGCGACCGCGGTGGCGATGTTCTGGTAGCCGGTGCAGCGACAGAGGTTGCCCGCCATGCCCTCGCGGACTTCTTCGGACGTCGGCTCCGGGTTGTCGGCCAGGAAGTCGCAGGCGCTGAGGACGAACCCGGGGGTGCAGAACCCGCACTGCAGCCCATGGTGGTCGTGGAAGGCCTGCTGGACCGGGTGCAGCGACCCGTCCTCGGCGGCCAGTCCCTCGATGGTCGTCACTGCCCGGCCCTGCACCCCGACGGCCAGCAGCAGGCAGGCCCGCACGGCCGACCCGTCCAGCAGCACCGTGCAACACCCACACACACCGTGTTCGCAGCCGACGTGGGTGCCGGTCAGGCCGAGGTCGTGGCGCAGGAAGTCACTGAGCAGGCGGCGGGCGGGAACCGTCGCGGTGCGCCTGGCGCCGTTGACGGTCACGGTCACGGCGTGGGTGGACTCGGCCAGCCCGTCGGAGCCACTCATGCGGCCACCGCCCCGTCCGTGCCGGTGGGTGCCACGGCCGCCACCAGGGCCCGCGCCAGCAGGACGCCGGCCAGGTGCCGCCGGTAGTCCGCGGTGGCATGGATGTCGGTGGTGGGGTCGAGGTCCGCCCGCGCCGCCTCGACCGCCCCGGCGGGGTCCAGGGCCGTCACCGACTGGCCCTGCAGGTGCGACCCCAGGTCCACCGGCGTCGGGGTGTCGGACACGCCGATGAACACCGCCCGGGCGCCGCTGACGGTGGCGTTCCGCGGGTCGTCGCCGTCCGCTTCCGTGGTGTCGACCGCCACGCACACGCCCGCCATTGCGTAGTCGCCGTGGCGCCGCGCCAGTTCGAGGAACGCCGTACCGGTCGTGGCCGGCAGCCGTGGGAAGCGCGCGGCGACGGCCAATTCGCCCGGGCGCAGGTCGAACTCCATGGCCCCCCGGAAGCAGCCCGGCGCCGACACCTCGCGCTGACCGTCGGGCCCGGCCAGCACCACCGCTCCCCCGACCAGGGCCAGCACTGCGGGCAGTTCCGCCGCGGGGTCGGCGTGCACCAGCGACCCGACGACGGTGCCGCGGTTGCGGATCACCGGGTGCGCGACCAGTTCCAGCGCCTGGCGCAGCAGCGGCAGGGCGGCGACCGCTGAATCGTGGCGCTCCAGGTCCCGGTGGCGCACGGTCGCGCCGACCACCACGGCGTCGTCGTCCACGTCGATGCCGTCCAACCCGGCGACCCCGTTGACGTCCACGATGGTCGAGGGCGTGACCAGCCGCATGTTCAGCAACGGGACCAGGCTCTGGCCACCGGCGAGCACCTTCCCACCCGCGCCCGCCTCGGCCAGGGCGGCGACCGCATCGTCGACCGTGCGGGGCGCGACGTACCGGAAGGGTGGTGGCTTCACGTGGCCTCCAGGGCGCGTGGTGCCGGGTGGCCCGGACGACGATAGGCGTTGCTGCCCGGCGGCGTGGGTCCGGGCGACCACGTCGTCACTCGGCCCGCACGGGTGGGCCACCGGGGCCGGGCCTCCCGGACGACGGACCCGGTCGGGCGGCCGCGGCCCGTGCCAGGCGGTCGGCCATCTCGCACAGGAGCGGTCGCAGCTCGTCGGGCTTCACGACCGTGCACGCCCACGGGAGGCGGGCGATCACGCCGGCCGCGGCCCCCAGGTGGTTCTCCCCGATCCGGACGATCGTGTCCTGGCCGTCGGCCACCAGGACGGCGTACTCGGGCCGCAGGTGGACGGCGACGCGCTCGCGTGGCGCGTGGACGACGAACTCGACCTGGTGACGCCACGGGGCCACGGCGACCCCCTCGGCCACCTGCGTGGGTGCGTCGAGGTCGTGGCCCGGATCGATGGGCTCGGTCGTGGCCAGCACGGCGACGATCCGATCGAGCCGGAAGGTGCGTCGGTCGTCGCGGAGGTGGTCCCACCCGGCGAGGTACCAGCGCCCCGCGTGCAGCACCAGTCCGTGCGGGTCGACGTCCCGGTCGGTGCCCTGGCCGCGCATGTCGGTGTAGCGCAACCGGACCCGTCGGCCGGCCTCCAGCGCCATGGCCAGGGCGAGCGCGACGTGGGCGTCGGGGGCATCCCGGACCATGGTCGTCGTCACCGCCAACTGGCGTCGCAGCGCCGTCACCCGGTCGCGTGCCCCGGGCCCCAGCGCCGACTCCAGCCGGGCCGCGGCCCGTCGCGCCGGGCCGACCCCGCGCTGCGCCCGCTGGGTCGGCCCCGACGATCCGGCCGCGTCGTCATCGGATCCGTCCCGGCCGTCGGGCGTCGGTCCACCCATCATGGACAGCGCGACCGCCACGGCCACGGCCTCGTCGTCCTCGAGGTGCAGCACGGCCCCGCCGGCCGGACCGTCCGGTCCCATCAGCCGGTACCCCCCGGACGGCCCCCGGTCCGACACGATCGGGACCCCCATGTCACGCAGCGCCCGGACGTGGCGACGGGCGGTGCGGGTCGAGACCCCGACCTCGGCGGCCAACTGGCCGGCGGTCACGGATCGTCCCCGTTCGAGCACCGCGCGGGTCGCCAGCAGTCGTTGTGTCGGGGTCGTCACGGGCCTCCCATCCGGACAGGTTCCGTCCGGATCCTAGGGCACACTGCCGGATGTCCGGACGCCACACCACGGCCGGTTCGGCGCCCCCAACCGACCTGCCATCGACTGCCTCGGAGGATCCATGACCACGCTCGACGACCGCCCCGACACCGCCCTGGTGGTCATCGACGTCCAACGCGACGTCGTCGCCGACGCCCACGACCGCGACGCGGTCATCGCCAACATCGCCACCCTGGTCGACCGCGCCCGCAACGAAAACGTCCCGGTGCTCTGGGTCCAGCACAGCGACGATGGCATGCCGCGAGACACCGAAGGCTGGCAGTACGTGCCCGAACTCGTCCAGGAGGATGGCGAGCCCGTCGTGCACAAGTCCTACGGGGACTCCTTCGAGGACACCGACCTGGAGGACCGCCTGGGCGAACGCCACGTCGGCCACCTGGTGGTCGCCGGCGCCCAGACCGACGCCTGCATCCGCAGCACGCTGCACGGGGCGCTGGCCCGGGGCTACGACGTGACCCTGGTCGGCGACGCCCACACCACCGAGGACCTGCGGCAGTGGGGGGTGCCGGTGTCACCCGAGCAGGCCATCGGTTACACCAACGCCTACTGGGGGTTCACCGGCGCCCCCGGTCGCGCCACCGCCGTGGTGGAGACCGCCGACGTGGCGTTCGCCGCCGGGGCCTGACCGACATGGTCCCGGGGTCCCAGCACGGCCTGCAGATGGTCGTGGACGATGTCGACGCGATCCACGTCGACCTGGTTGAGCGGGGCATCGAGATCAGCGAGGTGACCGTCCTCGAATGGGGTCGGTTCGTGTACTTCACCGACCCCGACGGCAACCAGTGGGCCTTGCAGGAACTCCCCGACCGCGGCTGACGCGTGCGCCGAACCGCCGTGCGGAGGTCACCCGGTGCGGGTGATGGAACGACCGATCCGGGCTTGAAGTTCGCGGAGCACGGCCAGCTGCACCCGGTCCTTGGGACGCCCCGCAGCCGTCTTGGACGCGATGATCGACGACAACGCGGCGACACGGACGTGAACGCCACCGATGTCGAACTCCACCGCGTCGCCATCGAGACCGGCGTGACCGCCGACGCCCGCCGGTTCACGAACCACGTCGACCTCGCCAACTCGGGTGACGAACTTCATCACCGGCGAGGAGAAGGTGTCCTCGTCGAGCAGCACCTCCAGTCGGGCGTCGAGGTCGGCCAGCGCCGCAACAAGTCGGCCCAGGTTCTTGCTGGCCGGTGCCGGGGTGACGTCGACGTCCCAGCTGGGGTGTCCATTGGCGCGTCCTCCACGAGCGCGAGTGTAGGACTCGGGGGGCGCCGAGCCGCCGACGAGGTCACCGTCGCCGGCTCGGGCTGGGCATCGCTGAGGACGGCGGCCGCGAGACCGGCGCCCAGGTTCCGGGATCAGTCGGGGTCGTCAGGCGGGAGTTCCCACACGGACACGTGCTGGCGACTGGCGGCCGTGAACGGCGCACCCGACCAGTCGTGCCAGCGGTGGCGCAGTCGCATGCCGGCCAGTCGTGCCATCAGGTCGAGCTCGGCCGGCCAGGCGTAGCGGAACGGCACCGACGTCCGGGTCGCGGTGCCGTCGCCGTGCACGCACAGGTGGTGGGAGACCATGCCCTGGTCCGCGAGGTCGTACTCGTCGAAGCCCAGCCGGTCCGGACCGACGTGGAACGGGTGCACGGTCTCGCCCGGTGGCAGTCGTTGCAGGTCGGGGACGGAGACCTCGACCACGAAGCACCCACCGGGCCGTAGGTGGGACGCCGCGTTGCGGAAGCAGGCCACCTGCGCGTCCTGGGAGGTGAGGTTCATGATGGTGTTGAAGACCAGGAACACCAGCCCGAACGACGCGCCCGCCTCGATGCGAGTCGTGGCCATGTCGCCGATCGTCACCGGCAGGTCCCGTCCGCCCGGCTTGGCCCGCATCTGGTCCACCATCGCACGTGACACCTCGATGCCATGCACCTCGACACCCCGGGCCGCCAGTGGCAGCGCTATGCGACCAGTCCCGATCGCGAACTCCAGGACCGGGTCGCCGCCGGCCAACCCGGCCAGGGCATCCACCACCGGTTCGATCGACGCCGGGGTGTTGGCCTCGTCGGCCGGGTCGTCGTAACGGGCCGCGACCTCCTCACCGAACCAGCCGTCTTCGTGGGTGTCCATGTCGACCTCCGTCCGGGCGGGACGGTAGGCGCGGCCCGCCACGGTCGCCCGGGCACCCACCTGCCCGGGTGCGTGCCCGCCCACCTCCTCCTCGGTCGCGACCGCCCCGCGACCCCCAAAGAACTGTTTGACAGTGGCACACGGGCACGACATCCTGTCGGCATGGCACCCGACGACACGAACGACGACCGGCTCGCCCGACTGCGGGCGACGGCCCATCCCCTGCGTCTGCGCATGTTGTCGTTGCTGACCGGCGAACTCCTGTCCGCTGCCGACCTCGCCCGGCGCCTGGACGTCACGCACGCCAATGCCAGCTACCACCTGCGCCAACTGGCCGAGGCCGGCCGCGTCGAGCTGGAGGACGAGGTGGTGGTCCGCGGTGGGCGCGCGAAGCGCTACCGCTACCGCGCCCACCTTGACCGCCGCATGGCCGGCCCGCCACCGACCGCGGCATCGGTGGCGCCGATCCTCGACGCGCTGCTCGACGAGACCCGTCGGCGCGCGGCCGACGCCGACTTCTCACGCCCGTCCCAGGTCTCCGACGCCGAACTGTGGGTCGACCCCGACACGTGGGCCGACGTCGTCGACCGCGTCGCCGAAGCGATGATCGACCTCCACGACGCCGCCCGGCCGGCCGGCACGCCGGGCACCATCCGGACCTCGACGTCCGTGATCCTGGCGGCCCTGGTCGACGGTGCCACGCCGGACGTCGACCGGGAGTCGGAGCCCGACCCCGAACGGCCCAACCCCGGTCCGGAGCCCGAACTCGGCCCGGATCCCGACCCAGGCACGTCGCCGTGACCGACCCGGCGAACGCGGCAACAGCCGGAGGGCGGCTCCGGGACCAGCCCGCCTTCCGGTGGCTGGTGGCGGCGCGGTGGACCGACACCATCGGCAATGCGGTCGCGCCGATCGCCCTGGCGTTCGCAGTCCTGGACCTCACCGGTTCGGCCACCGACGTCGGCATCGTCGTCGGGGCGCGGTCGGCCGCGATGGTGGTGTTCGTGCTGCTGGGCGGGGTGCTCGCCGACCGTCTCGGCCGCTCGGTCGTGCTGGTCTGGTCCAACGCGGTGGCGGGCATCGGCCAGGCCGCCGTGGCCTGGCTGGTGCTGAGCGGCACGGCCACGATCCCGGCGCTGGTCGCGTTGTCGGCGGTCCACGGTGCGGCCGGGGCGATGTCGCTGCCGGCCTCGGCGGCCATGGTCCCCGCCACCGTGCCGCGGCCGCTGCTGCAGCGCGCGAACGCGTTCACGTCGGCCGGGGTCTCGACGGTCAACCTGCTCGGACTGGTCGCGGGCGCCGGCCTGGTCGCGGCGATCGGTCCGGGGTGGGGCCTGGCGGTCGACGCGGCCTCGTTCGTGGTGACGGCCGGATTGTTCGCCCGCCTCGGCTCGCTGGTGCCGGCGACCCGGTCCGGCGAGTCGCCCCTGGACCAACTGCGCGCCGGCTGGCGGACGTTCTCCCGGACGACGTGGCTGTGGACGGTGGTCCTGGGCTTCCTGGTCCTCAACGCGGTCCTGGCCGGGGCGCTGGGCGTACTCGGGCCGATCGTGGCCGACGCGTCGTTCGGTCGGGCCCGGTGGGGCTGGATCCTGGCGGCGGAGGCCGGCGGCGCCGTCATGGGGAGCCTGCTGGCATCACGATCATCGCGGGCGACGTCGTTGTCCGCCAGCATGGCCGTCTCGGCCCTGCTGGCGCCCTGGCTGGTGGGGCTGGGCACCACGGCGTCCGTTCCCGTCCTGGTCGTGTTGGCACTGGGCGCCGGGGTCGGGTTCGGGATCTTCGAGGTCGGCTGGGACCTGGCCGTGCAGGGACGGATCCCGGAGGAGCAACTCTCCCGGGTCTACGCCTTCGACATGCTTGGCTCGATGCTGGCCATCCCGATCGGCCAGGTGGCCGCCGGACCGCTGGCGGCGACCGTGGGGACCCGGACGACCCTGGTGGCCTTCGGCGCCGTCGCGGCGGTGACCTGCCTGGTCGTGGCCGCGCTCCCGTCGGTGCGGCGGGTCGCGGCCCTCACCCCCGAGCACGTCTCCTGACCCCCGGCGAGATGCGGACCTGATGTGTCCGCATCGGCGGGGACACTCACAGGGCCGGTCGACGAGGCCGGCACGACCGCCGATCTGGAGCACGCCCATGGACATGCGCCTCGAACTCGCCCCGATCCCCGTCACCGACATCGACCGTGCCCGCGACTTCTACGTCCAGGTCGGGTTCGTCCTCGACCACGACAGTCGCGTGAGCTCCGACCTCCGGTTCGTCCAACTGACGCCCCCCGGGTCGGCCTGCTCGATCTACCTCGGCGAGGGCCTGACCGACATGGCACCGGGCTCCCAGCACGGCCTGCAGATGGTCGTCGACGACGCGGACGCGACCCACGCCGACCTGGTCGAACGTGGCATCGAGGTCAGCGAGGTCGAGGAGCTCGCGTGGGGCCGGTTCGTCCACTTCAGTGACCCCGACGGCAACCAGTGGTCGCTGCAGGAACTGCCCGCCCGCGACTGACGGACACCGGCGTACCAGGATCGGTGCGCTGGTTGACCGGGCCCGTGAAACCCACGTCCCGGTCGTGTGGACCCGGCACGCCGGCGGTGCACATCGGGGCTCCTCCTCGATGCCGCGCGTCCTGGTGGGATGAAACGACGCGACGTCGGGTCAGGCGCGGGCTGCCAAGGCCTCGACGGCGTCGATGAACACGGCCATCGGCGGCGTCACCAGTCCGGCGCCGACCTGGCCGGTGCCGGCGACCTTGCCCGCGATGCCGGTGTTGACGAACGGGACCACGCCGGTCCGCACGATCCGGACCACGTCGAT
>JBBSMS010000080.1:0-16513 GCA_038233055.1 Nitriliruptorales bacterium | reverse complement strand
GGCGATCTCGGTGGGCCCCACGTGGAAGCGCATCGGGTTCCCGGCGACCGTGTGGTTCGCGGACAACTCGACGGTACGGCCGTCCGGGAGGATGTCCGCGGCCGTCCTGACCGGATCCGGACGGCCCGCATGCTCCAGCACCTCGGTCAGCACCGCCGCCGGGGCCGCCACCAGGTCCTCGTACCGCACGGTCAGGACCGCAGGCCCCTGGCGGTTGAGCACGGCGAACAACAGGTTGGACACGTCCCATTCGAGCGAGACCCGGGTCGGGCCCCATCGGGGCATCGTGGAGTCACGGGCCTCGGGGCGCGTCACCTCCTTCCCCCACGAGTGGGCCACCCCCGGACTGTCACGCACCACGTGGGCGATCCGCAGGTCCGACGTCCCTGCCCGAGCCAGGCACATCGCCAGGGAGGCGTGCTTGCTGGAGTCCACAACCACCGTCGCGCCGGCGACCTCGGCGGCGGCCGCATGCAGGCGGTCGTAGTGGTCGACGTACTGCTCCAGCCTGGTCCGGTCCACGTCCGACAGTCGACCGGACAGGAGGCGGGGGACGTGACGATTGCGGTCCACCTGCCCCTTGAGGGCGAGCACCGCCTCGGCGTCGACCCGGTCCCAGCCCCCGAACGCCAGCTCGCCCACCTCGTTCCAGAACGGACAGGCATGGAACGGCTGGCCACACCCGCACCGCTCGTCGTTGCGCAGGCCTCGTTCCCAGAGGTGGACCGTCTCGCCCAGGACGCACACCCCGGGCGCCTCACCCACCATGCGCTCCAGCAGGGTGCTGCCACTGCGTCCGAGGCCGCCGAGGAAGAGCACAACGGGGCCCGTGTCGGCACCGGACGGTGGTGGCGTGGACACGCACGAACTCCTCGGGGTGCCGGGTGGGACACGATAGCCACGCCGGGCCATACCGCGGCACCAGCCGAGGTCTGCTCACGACTATCCTCACGCCTGCCGTGATGGAAGGGTGTGCAAATGGGCGACGAGCCGGTGCGGGTGCTGTATGTGGGGGGAATGCCGCGCAGCGGATCAACCCTCCTCGACCTGATGCTGGGACAACTGCCCGCGCACTGCGACGTCGGGGAATTGTTCTACCTGTGGATCGGTGGAGCGACACGGAACCAGGACTGTGCGTGCGGCGAGGCCTTCTCGGACTGCCCCTTCTGGACCGCGGTCGGCGACGTGGCGTTCGGTGGCTGGGACCAGGTGGACGTGCAGGACGTCCTGCACATGCAGGAGGAGGTCGACGCCACCAAGTGGCTGCCCCTCATCCTGTCGCCGCGCCGGCCCGCAATCTTCCGGCGCCGCCTCGACGCCTACACCGACGTGATGGTCCGGCTGTACCGCGCCATCGCCGAAGTGTCCGGCGCAACCACCGTTGTCGACTCGACCAAGCGCCCGTCGCTGGCCTACATCCTGCGGCGATCACCGGAGGTGGACCTCCGCCTGGTCCACATCGTGCGCGATCCACGGGCCGTCGTGCATGCCTGGACCAAGAAGGTCCGGGTCCCCGACGGCAGCGCGCCCCGGAGCCACCTCAAGCAACGTTCGCCCGTGCAGATCACCCGCCGCTGGCTGACCGTCAACACGATGATCACCGGGCTCGCCCGGCTGAGTGTGCCCGCCGTGGTGCTTCGGTACGAAGACCTGGTGACGGATGCGCGCACGGAACTCCGACGTGTCCTGGTCCTTACGGCCGGACCGGACGCCGCCCCCGGCGGTATCGACGACCGCTTGTCCTTCATCGATGGCCAGCACCTGCAGTTGGCGCCGAGCCACACGGTCGCGGGCGGGAGGATCCGCTTCAAGCGGGGATCCATCGACCTCCGACTGGACGAGGAGTGGCGACGGGACATGGGCGACGGCCTGCGTCGCACCGTGGGCGCGGTCACCGCTCCACTGGCACGGGGCTACGGCTACCGCTGATCCGTCGTGGCCAGCTCGTCGCCCCGCGCCAGCCGGTCGAGCCGGTCGAGGGCCTCGGCACCCGCATCGAACTTCCGTGCGAAGAAGTCGGTCGACGCGCTGATGGCTGGCACGTGCTCGACGCCGAGGGTGTCCGGATGTGGCGAACCGGAGGTCCACTGGATGAAGCGACGATCTTCGGCCTCCACGACCAGTCCGTCGGCGTCGTTGAGCAGGAGAGTGGGCAGTACCGCCTCGTCGGGCACCGAGCACGTCGCGAGGTAGTCGACGAGGTCCCGTCGCGACTGCCGCTGGTGCATGACCCGCTCGACCGCGCGATGGCCGAGGTTGACCCAGAGGTCGCCGACGTAGAGGTTCGTCGCGCCACGGAAGGGATGCCGTCGCGGGAACGGCACCGACCGGTGCGTCCCGGGCAGCCGGCGCCGGCGCAGGTACCGGCGCCTGGTCGTCGCCTGCCAGTGGTGCACGTCGTCGGCCGGGTCGCCGTCGGCCCGGAAGTGGCGCACGAAGGCGTCACGGTCCGTAGCCTGCAACGCCGCCTCCACCTGGCGCATCGACCGACAGGGGTAGTCCTGTCCGGACACCAGCAGGAACCAACCGAGGTCCGGGACACGGCGGTGGGCGAAGTCCAGCGTGCGCAACTGCGCGTCGACGATGCCCATCCGCCCCCAGTCGGCCGGCGCGGCGTCGCCGACGACCATCACCCGGTCGTCGATTGGCAGGTCGAGCTCGGGACCACGCGGATCGTGGTGGCTGACCACGACGGTATCGCGACCCTCAAGGAGCCGACGGACCAAGCGCTGGACCTGCGGTGGATCCTTGTGCGACAGCACGCCGACGACCACGGGCGCGGTGATCATGGCGCAGACCCCGTGAGGTACCCGTATCGCAGCAGCCCGGGGGCGGTGAGCCCGGTGACCAGCCAGCGGGCCCTGGGCGGCATCTCGGCACGCCACGCGTCGTCCAGCCGCAGGGCCTCCAGCCCGGTACGGAACTTCATGGGGTTGCCAGCGATGCTGTGGTGGTGCTCCAACACGATGCCGTCGGGCGTGACGAAGTCCAGGTCCGCGGGATCGCGCGGCTTGCCCAGGTGGTCCAGGATCGCACGCAGCGTCGGACCGGGGGCGGCGACGAAGTCCTCGTATCGGACGACCAAGCCCCGCACACCGCCCAGGCGCAGCAGGTCGTAGGCACCGTTGTAGGCCATCCACTCCGCTGCGGTGCGGGCGGGGGGAAAGCGCGCGAACTCGCTGTCGTCGCGGTCCGGGCGCGCGATCCTCTTCATCCACGAGTGGGCCACGCCCTCACTGCGGCGGACGAGGTGGATCAGGCGCAGGTCGATATCCGGCGACGACGCCAAGACATAGCCCGACGACGGGTACTTGGAGGTGTCGACCAGGGCCCGCGCCCCACTGACCGTGAGCACCGCGGCCGCGACCCGGGCCATCGCCCGTGCGTAGTCGTCCCGGACCGTGCGGATCGACGCGGGGAGGGCGGACGCCCCCAGCCACGGCACGTAGCGGTTCCGAACGACGTCCCGGCGGAGCTCCAGCAGGCGATGTGCCTCGCGACGGTCCCATCCCCCCCCCGCCACGTCGCCGACCTGGTGCCAGAACGGGCAGGACGAGAACGGCTCGCCACAGGAACAGGCCCGATCACTGAGCACGCCCTGGTCCCACAGGTAGTGGAGTTCGCCGACGGTCACCAGGCCCGGGACCTGCCCCAGGGCGCGAGCGACCAAGGTGCTCCCGCTGCGACCCATCCCCCCCACGAAGACGACCGGGGTACGGCGCTCCGACCGTGCGGTTGCCATGGCTTCACCCCCGGGGGACGCAGGCCTGGGCGTGGCCTGGCAGGCCGGCGACCCTACCAGCGACAGCGATACCATCCTCGCTCCCCCAGCGCAGGACGGTGACCGCCCGGGGACCGCGGCGCCGCCGTCCCGGGGTGGAGCGCGGGTGACCCGGTCGACCGGCCGACGACGCACGGCTTCGGGAGCAGTTGATGAGTGACGGCCAACGCCGCATGACGGGTATGTCGTGGGGGGCGAGCGGCCTCGCCCTAGGGATCATCGCCACGCTGGCGGTGACGATCTTCGACGACCGTCCCGACGTGCGTCCCGCGCCGACGTCCCCGCCCGCCGCCACTGCCACCGACCCGACGCCGCCGTTGGCGACCGACAGCGAGACCGACCTCGCACTGCCGACCGAGGCCGTCGACCCTGACGAGGAGTGGTTGCCAACCGACGACGTCGCAGGCGTGCTCGCCCACGGCGACTACCCCGGCCAACCCGACCCCGGGACCGTGCTGTGGGGCTCGTCCGTCCCGCGCAACGGCGACCCGGGACCACGCCACGAAGACCCCGCAGGCCAGGTCCTCGGCGTCCGTCGGTCGTTCTTTCAGTGGGACCATCGCACCGACTGGCTTCCCGAGACCGTAAGGGCGGACCTGGCCGCCGGGCGGCTTCCCTGGGCGTCGATCAAGCCCCCACCGTGGGAGGACGTGGCCCGGGGCGACCACGACGAGGAGATCGACGAAATGTTGGAGGCCCTGCGAGACCTGCGTGGTCCGATCTGGTTGACGGTCAACCATGAACCCGATGGCGGAGGACGGGGTGGCAACGTCTTCGACGACCCTGGCGGGCCGAGTGCGCACGTCGCCATGAACACCCGGGTGCGTGAACGCATGGACACCCTCGGGATCGACAACGTGGCGCTCCTGCCGGCGATGCAGGCCTACACCTTCAATCCGACGTCCAACCGGGACCCTGATCAATGGTGGGCCCCGGGCATCTACGACCTGTTCGGCGTCGACATCTACACTCGCACCGGGACACCAGCCGAGCAGGCCGTGTGGACGGAGATCCGTTCATGGGCCCAGGAGCGCGGGGTCGACGTCGCCGTCGGCGAGTGGGGACTGCTCGACGACGGTGACGATCCGGCGGTTGCGATGGAGGAGTGGTACGAAGCTGCCGCCTCCTTCGAAGACGATCCCGAACTGGCCCGCGTCGTCGCGCTGGCCTACTGGGACAACGAATCCCAGTCGTCGGACGGCTGGCGCCTGGACGGTGAGCGGCTGGACACGTTCCAGGACCTCATGGCCGCACCGACCAGTGCCACCTGGCCCGACGTCGTCGACTAGCTCGGATTGTTTGGTAGGCCGTGGGGTGGTTTGCGTGGAGATTGCCCTCCGACGCGGTTGGATGCGTTCCATCACGGAATCACATCCACGCCGCAGGGCACCTCGATGTGAACACAACCGGTCCGATTGCACGAGTCGATGTCGCTGGTGGCAGGGTGGGGTGCCCGGTCAGGCTGGCACGTTGTTGTTGGGCCGGATCGCCAACCGGACGGCGTTGCTGGTGGATTGTCGGAGGTGACGGCCGACACCACGGTTCGATCGACGGGGCATGACCGCGCGGCGGTGCTGACCCCGTTGGCGATGACAATCGCGGATGGGGCCCGGTGCGTCTCGGACCTCAAGACGTTGCGGGACCAGCCAAGGCTGTTCGGCAGGTCGCGTCGGCCCGACGGCCTGGCGGCTCGTGACCGGCATCAGCGATCAGACGAGGTGCGCCGACACCAGATGGTGGGGTGCGCCAGGCCGCGTCGCGGCGGTTGTTGGTCGAGGCCGGCCTCAACGACCCTGGACGAGGTCGTGGTGAACGTGGACGCGACGTTGGTACTACATCTCGGTCAGGCGATGCGAGATGACGTCAAGGCCAGCGACGACGTCGCGGTCTCGACGGATGGCGGGGTGGCGGTGCACGTCCTCCAGGTGTCGAAGCAGCACCTCGACGAGGTGGAGCGTTGTCAGCAGCTCCAGGTCGCGTGGGTCCACGCCGAGGTCGGCCAGCAGTGCCCGGACCGCCGACGCGTCGGCCGAGATCCGTTGTTGCCAGTTTCGGGTCGACTCGTCGGGTGCCACGAGGGGATGGTGGTAGTGGACGGCGTCGAGGCCGACCGGCACCTCGTCGGCGTGGCGTTCCCAGTCCCACACCAGGAGTCGACCGCCATGCGCTGCCACGTTCCAGGGTCGGAAGTCCCCGTGCCAGCCTCCGAGCCGCAGGGAGCGGTCTCCGTGCCGGGCGAACAGGGCATCGACCAGTTGTACGAGCTGGCCACCGGCAGGGTCGTCCACGGCCGCCAGTCGGTGTCGCAGGCGGGTCCCGTAGGGTCCCGAGCCCACCGGGTGGGATCCTTGAGGTCCCATCCGTGCGATCTCGTCCATGGCCGGCACCAGCAGCGACGACGCCGGTCCCCGGTGGCGGGGGATCGGCAGTGGTGAGATGGCCAGCACAACCACCTTGCCCCGCGTGGCAAAGGCCAGTACCTCGGGGGCTGCCACGACGATGGTGCCGGCCGCCTGCACCCGCGTCAGCGCCTCGCGTTCAGCGGTCACCAGGTCGCGGGTCAGGGGGTTGGTGCCCACCTTGGCGTACCCGACCACCTGCGCTGCGGCGTCCATGAGTTGGAGCACGGGTTTCTGGTTGGGGCGATCCGAGCCGAGTCGGATGGCCATGCTCCGAGGCGCTCCGGGGGTGGCCCGGGCCAGCCAGTCCAGGAGGCCCGGTGTGTCCGTTGCGCGCTCGATCTGCAGTCGACGAGCGGGGACGATCCGACCGATGCCGCTGCGCAGGGCGCCTGCCACCAGCGTCCGGGCGAACCTCGCAGATCGTCCGTTGCCGACCGAGGAGTTCGCCACCGCGCTTGCTGACGTCCGGGGGTCGTCGTCAGGTACGAGCAGGCGGGGCCGGGTTGGCGTGGGGAGGACGAGGTAGCGCTCGGCCGCGTCGGTCCGGGTGCCGCGACCGAGTGCAACTCGCGACTCTGGCCACAGGGCCGCACCGAGGTGGTGCAGCTGACTCGGGAGGGCACCATTCATCCAGCGTCCGAGCGGTCCGGGACGTAGCCGTGGCGGACCAGTCCGGGCAGGCTCAACGTTGTGACCACACGTCGGTCCCGGGCCGACATGCCGGTGCGCCACCCGACATCCGGGCGGACGCGGATCGGTCCGGTCTCCAGCCGCATCGGGTTGCCCCAGACACTGTGGTCGGTCGCCAGGGTCACGTCGAGACCGTCAACGAACGACAGCCGGTCGGCGTCCGACGGGGCGTCGAGGTAGTCCAGCATGCCGTCCAGCTCCCGGGCCGGAGCCTCGACGAAGTCTTCGTATCGGAGAGTGTGCCGCGGCGTGCCGGACCGGCCGAGCGCCTCGAAGAGGGCGTTGTCGACCGTCCATCGCGCCGCGGTCCGGCCGGGACTGCGTCGGCGCATCGAGTTGCCGCCCATGTCCGACCGCGCCACGTGTTTGGTCCACGAGTGGGCCACGCCGTGGCTGCGGCGGACCAGGTGCACGACTCGCAGGTCGACGCCAGGAACGGACCGTGCGACGAGCGCGGCAACCAACTGCTTGGAGTTGTCCACCACGATCTCACCACCACTGACGACGTGGATACCGCGGTACAACGCCGCGAGCAGGTCGCCGTACTCGGCCAGTTCGGCCGATCGCGACCCGCCACCCCGCCACAGGGCCGGTACGTTCTTGTTGCGTTGGAGGCGACGGCGGAGTTCCACGGCACGGTCCGCGTCCACCTGTTCCCACCCCCCGAAGGCCTCGTCTCCGACTGCCGTCCAGAACGGGCACGCGGAGAAGGCTTGGCCACAGCCGCACGGTCGGTCGTGGACCAGGCCGTAAGACCACAACCAGCACAACTCGCCGACCGAGCACATCCCAGGGGCGCTGCCGAGTGAGCGCGCCACGAGCGTCGAGCCACTTCGCCCGGTGCCCCCGATGTAGGCCACGCGGACGGGACAGGGGGTGCGGTCAGCCACGAGGTCGGCCTTGGTCGGTGGTGTCGTCGACGGTGGTCGCGGGTCGGCCAGTGCCGCCGCGTCGCAGCATCGTCTGGACCAGGCCCCGCAGTTGCGCCTGGGGCACGAAGCGCCACAACAGGGCCAGGTACAGCATGCCCGCGGCGACCGAGGCGAGCAGGGCGGGTACCACGCCCGGTGGGGCCAGGAACCGGACCGGGAGGCCGATGACGAGGAACGTGGCGACGGCCACGATTGCCACCTGGCGTGCTGTTCGCCCGAACGGGGTCAGGCCCGTCACCCGGTGGACCTGCCAGGCGGGCAGGACGTTGTTGACCGTGATGCTCGCGAGCCATGCCAGGGCGGCACCGGACAGTCCGAGGCGGGGGATGAGCAGGATGTTGAGGCCCACGTTGATGACCATGGCCAGGCCGAGGTCGACCATGCTCCAGGTGCTCTTGCCGGCCATCTCGAGGACGGCGGTGACGGGCCCAAGCGCCGTGCCGAACAGCCATCCGATCGCCAGGATGCGGATCGCGGGTGTTGCGACTGCGAATTCGGGACCCAAGATGGTCAGGACGTCCTCGGCGAAGATCGCCATCGCCAGAAACCACGGCCACGTGAGCATCATGGACCAGGTCGCAGCCAGGTGGTAGGTCGCCTGGGCAGCCCCCGTCTCACCGGCGCCGAGCAGTCGGCTGATCTGCGGGCGCAGCGCGTTGGTGGCCGAGTTCTGGACCGTACGGCCGAGGATGACGAGGCGTGTCGCCGCGGTGTAGATCCCGGCCTGGGCGGTTCCGGCCAGCCCGGCGATGAACAACACGTCACTCCACTCGATGACGGTCGCGAAGACCCCCGAGACCGATCGGGGAAACGTGTAGGCCCAATAGGACCTGATGAGTGGCAGCCAGGGCCCGGCCGGCGCTTCGCCCGGGACAGGTCGCGCACGCAGCAGGCGACGCAACGCCATCACCAGCACCACCACGGCCACCACCGTGGGGCCCCAGTAGGCCACGGAGATCGGCGCGGGCATGTCGACCGCCAGCAGGAGCAGTATCGTCAGCCCGGTGACCTGCAGCCCCGGTCGCAACACGTTGTCGGCCAAGGCCGCGTCTCGCATGGTGCCGAATGCCCGCGTGCTGTTGGCGAGGCTGCCCAGCAACGCGATCGCGGGCAGGATCGGGGCGAACCAGCGCAGGTAGTCGGCCACCACATCGGTGGCCCCGGGATCGGCGATGAACGGTGCCAGACGGTCCGCCTGGAGCAGCAGGACGGCGGCCCACGCCAGCGACACGACCAGCGCCGGCAGGATGCCCACGCGCAGGATCCGTCGGGTCTCGCGGTGGTCACCGGCAGCGTCGGACTGGGCGACGAAGCGGATGATGCCGGTGCCCGTGCCGAGCTGGCCGAGGCGCCCTGCCAGGTTGATGCCGGCCACCGCGGTCAGGAACGCGCCGAGTGCCGTCCCGCCACCGAGGAGCCTGGTGAGGACGAAGATCGTGCCGAACCCGGCAATGCTCTGGACGCCGCCGCCGGCGAGGTTGAGCATGCTGCCCCGGAGCAGGATGCCGCTCTCGCGGCGCCGCGTGTCGGTGGCCACGTCAGGCAAGACGGGCAGCGGGCACCCGTGACGAGGACGCGGCCGCGTCCAGGGCGACCTCCCGCTGGGCGCCGGCCACGGCCATGCACACGATGAACAACTGGCCGCCGAGCATGCTGTAGAACGGCAGCAGGACGAACATCGACACGACAGATGCCCGGGTCCACGGGCCCATCCGTCGGCCCTTCAACAACGGGAACACGGCGGCGAACCAGGCGATGAACAGCAGCGCGGCCGGGAGGCCGTGGGAGATCGCCACCAGCCAGAGCTGCCCCTGCGTCCCGACGGGGGGCCGGATGCCGGCACCCTCATAGTCCAGCGGGGCCCCGAACCCCACGAGGGGGCGCTCGCTCAGTCGTTGGCCGGCTTGGACCGCCAGGTCGGTGCGGGCGTTGTTGCTGTGGGGGGTGTTGAGTCGCTCGGCCACGAGCGTGCCCAGAGGGGACACCGACGCCAGAGCCAGCACAATGCCGATGGCCACAGCCGTGCGTTTCAGCGTTCGTCGCAGGGCGGGTTCCCGGGTCGTGAGGCGCAGGAACAGCAGTGAGATCAGGATGCCGCCCCACATGGCCCGGTTCACCGACATCACGATGGGGATGATCGCCACCAGTAGCCCGGCCCGCGCGAGTCGTCGGTCTCGTTCGTCGCCCCGGACGGCACTCGCGATGGCGAACGGGAGTAGCAGCGCCATGGCGCCCCCCCAACCATTGGTGTAGGCAAAGGGCGCCGATGGGCGGGGCAACGGGAACCCGAGGAAGCTCTGCACCTGTGCGAGCGATGGTGTTGTGATCTGCTGGATGAACGGTTGGTTGGCCAGGCCGCCCGGCAGGACCATGCGCGCCAGGCTGGGCAGTTCCGCCCGGGGGAAGGCGACCGCCAGGAGACCCAGCGCGACGATTCCCAGCCATGCCCACAGGAAGACTCGACGCAGCCACACCCCGTCACGATCACCACGAGGCGACACGTTGTAGACGAGCAGCATGCACAGGGTGATGGCCAGATACTCGCCACCGCGTTGGATCAAGAACTGCAGGATCCCAAGGGGTGGCAGTTGCAGGGCGGTCAGGAAGACCCATCCGACGAAGGCAAGCCAGATGCCGAAGCGCGGGGGCACCCGGAGCCGAGGCAGCATCAGCAACTTGATCGCCACGGGAAGGATGATGGACAGCCGCGTGAGGAAGCTGAACCCCGTCGCCCAAAACACCACGGCTCCGGGCACGACGACCCAGATCGGCCACAACGGGCTGACCCCGCCAGCGCGGCGAGAGGGCGCCAGTGCCGACGTCGGAGACGGCTCCTGCTTCGGGGCGGGCGGTGCGAGGGTCATGTCGCTGGCCACGGGAGCGAACGCTTCAGGAGCGCCTCAAGCTCACGGTTGGGGCCACGGAACCGCTCGACGAGGTCGCCCCGGACGTCGTCGGACATGGGGTCGTAGGAGCGCGCATGGTGGCGCGGGGCCCGTGCCAGTTCGTGTCGAGAAAGTCCGATGAAGTCACAAATGCGGTCGAAAGTCGCCTGTGGCTCCGACTGGAGGTCGTCGGTCAGCACGACGAGCAACTGTGACGGGTCCAGCACGTCGTGGTACCGACGGATCTGGTCGGCGTAGAGGCCCCGACCAACGTAGGCATGGTGGCGGTGGTGGAAGGCCACGTACCCGGCCTCGTCGAGGTGGTCGAGTTCCGGCCGGACGCGGTCGTCCTCGGCTTCGACCGCCGACCGGAAGTCGAGGTCCTCGTAGCCCCGGGCGGTTTCGTGCTGGTACTGCGACCATGCGCGCGAGACCGGGTCGCGCAGGATCGCCACCAGGCGGGCGGCCGGGACATGGCGCGCGATGCGTCCTGGGACGAAGGGGTGGAACAGGAGGTAGGGACTCGCCTCACCGGTGAGTTGGGCCGGGTCGCGGTCCAGTGCTGCCCGGAGCGGGAAGTGGGCCCGGTACCAGCGCTCACCACGATCGTGGTGCGCGTCGAGCCAGTGGGGGCTCTTCACGAACAACGGCCACTGCACCCCTGGATGGCCGGACAGGTGCCGGTAGAGCGACGTCGTGCCTGATCGCTGAGCACCGATGACCATGAAATCCGGCAGGGCGCGCAGTCCTGCCGTGGGGATGCCAACCAGTTGTCGGTAGGCCGTCAGGCGTACACGCCAGAACTTCCGGCGCGCCCAGCCGCGGCTCGCCGACGTCCGCCCGACCGAGGTCAGCGTGGTCATGGTCGATGGTCCCCAACGAGACCGAGTGGCGTCGTGCGGTCGTGCATCGCATCACCCTCGGCGTGGTTGGCAGTCGATCTGCTGTACCGGATGGTCGGCCAGCATGGTATGCCGAGGGTAGCCGCGGGCCGGGCGGTCGCGGCTACCCTCGGCATGGCCCGGTTGATTAGCCGTGGTGGCTGCCGGAATCGGCGATTAGGTTGCGGAACGTGCCCAACATGTCGCCGGACAGCCATCGACCATCACGCTGGCTGTCGAAGTAGGCGGCGGCGACGACGCGAGCCCCCTTGCCGTCGTTGTGCGACCGCACGGCGTCCCGGTGGAAGTCGCGCATGTAGCCGGCCGTCGTGGCGCCCGAGCCCTCCAGCGCCCACTCGCCGACGGCAACGTCGACGCCGGCGCGCCCGGCCCAGCGCCGCACCAGGTACCAGCGGTCGATCAGCAGGGTTCCGGGGGCTCCACGGTAGACGTCCACGCCCAGGAAGTCGTAGATGTCGTCGTCCCACCACACGCCCGGGTTGCGACCCGAGTTGGGGTTGAAGGTCCATGCCATCAGAATGGGGGCCAGGGCGATGTTGTCCGTTCCCAGGCGGTTCATGCGGCTGCGGATGCGCCGGTTCATGTCCTTGTGGGCGGCCGGACCACCGGGGTCGTCGGCGCCGTTGGAGCCGTGACCACCTTCGGGCTCGTGGGCGAAGGTCAGCCAGACCGGACCGTTGAGCTTGTCAAGCTCACGCAGCAGGCTGTCGATGGCTATGTCGTGGTCGCCCTGGGCCATGGATCGCCAGGATGGTGTCTTCAGCGACAGCCACGGCACACGACCCGCCGCGACGTCCTCACGCGCGGTCCGCAGGACACCCGAAGAGCGCTGGTTCCAACTCCAGAAGGTGCGCCGCACGCCCATCGGTTCGCCATCAACGTAGCGTTCGTGACGCGCGTAGGGGTCGCCGTTGTACTGGATGGACGCGCCCCACAGCACCTTGCCCGCCGGAGGCTGGCCGGGGTAGGAGCCGGTCGACGGTCGGGGTGGCGGGGGTGTGATCGTGTCCGTGTTCGTGGTCACGGTCACCTGGTAACTCGCGGAACCGGACTTGACGAGGACCACGAGGCGGCTGGGTGTCCGGTTGCCCGCGTACGAAATGAGTTCCGGCTGCGCGTTGCCGTTGGCGAACGCGAGGTTGGTGCCGTCTCCGGCCTGGAGGAAGAGGTTGACGTTGCCAGCGCCGGTCCAGGTGGCGACGATGTCCACCGACGACTGGTCCAGGTTGAGGTCGAAGGCCTGCCATCGGCCGTCTTCCTGGTTGCCCGAACTCTCGATGACCCGGGTGGCGGCATCGGCCGGCACCGGGGCGAACAGCGTCGCTACCAGGGCAACGACGGCGAGGACGAGTGCGGCGAGCCGCAGAGGGCGAGCATTTCTGAGGGGGAGGGGGAGGGTGTGGGACACGGGTGAGACTTTCTGTGAAGGGTGCGGGAACTGGGTGATGTCCAGCGGCCGGGAGACCGCACAGGCGAAACGCCTCTCGAGGAGCAGACCCGAGGCGTGTCGCGGCTCACGTTCGCGGCAGACCTCCTGATCTGCTCGCCTGATCCCTGTCCGAACGTTCAGTGTGATCTGGTCGCTCCACGTCGTACGACATGACCGGGCCGACGCACGTCAAGCTCCCGCTGGCCTCCGCGCGACGAGCCCTCCTCGGCACCGACTCACTTCGCCACCACCGACCTGGGCTGGCCGAGTTGATGCTCCCACTGGCCGCCGCCCGGCCCGACATCCGCCTCACGTGTTCCCCGCCGGTACGTCGGCTGCCGTCGGTTGTTGCGAAGGAAACGAGCTTGTGTGCCGAGAGCGTCCAGCGCCCAGGGCTGAGCGGGCCACCTGCTGGTGCCCCGGTCACGTCTTCGACCCACGGGGCTCGGGCCCGGCTCGGACGTGGGTCTGCGCGCGGTGGCATCCGCGGTCGCGAGCCGGGGCAGGGGGAGGTCGTGCCGGGCTAAGGTCGGCGCTCCGGTCGGGCCGCCCAGCGACAGGACGAGGACATGGACAACGCGCGCGGAGCGCACCACCTGTTCGTCTGTGGGCTCCATCGGTCGGGCACGAGCCCCCTTCATCGGCTACTCCGAGCCCAGGCCGGCGTCGCGGGCTTCGAGGACACCTCGGCCAAGGAGGACGAGGGCCAACACCTGCAGGCCGCCATCACATCCGCTCGGGACCACGGCGGTCCGGGCCTGTTCGCCTTCGACCCCCGGGCATCGCTCGGGGCCGCTGATGCGACCCCGGGGGTGGCTGCGCAACTGCGGGACGAGTGGGCGCCCCACTGGGAGCGCGACGCGCGCTGGCTCATCGAGAAAAGCCCACCCAACCTCGTTCGGATGCCGTTTTTGCAGGCGGTCTACCCCGACTCGTCGTTCCTCGTCCTGGAACGCCATCCCATCGTGGTGAGCCTCGCGACGTGGAAGTGGACGCGATGGACGGCGCTGGAGGCGCTGGTGGAACACTGGTTGCTCGCCCACGACCTCGCCCGGCAGCACGCCGACCAGGTCGAGCGGGCGCGGTGGTTGTCCTACGAGGAGTTCGTCCAGTCGCCGGAGGCATCCGTGCGCTGGTCACTCGGACTGGAGACGTCCGACCCGGTGGTCGTCCCTGAACCCATCCGGTCGGGGGGCAATGTGCGCTACTTCGAGCGGTGGGAGTCTTTGCGGACGGCGTGGCGGACCCGACGCCGGATGGAACTGCTGGTGGCACGACTGGAACACCGCGTCCGGCCGTTCGGCTACAGCCTGGTCGACCTCGACGCGGCACCGGCGTTCCTCCCGCGCCCGTGACGTCGCCGGGCACGTCCCGGCACCCGGGCCAGCGCCTCGCGATGCCCGCGATCGGACGTGGTCACTCCCGAAGCGACTGGACCAGGGTGGCGAAGCGCGCCACGGAGGCCGCCAGGGCCGTTCGGTCGGGGTCGGACCGGTAGGCGGTCGGGTCCCCAAGGGCCCGGACCAGGTGGTCGTCGAGGTCGTCGCGGTCCGTGACGAGCACGACCCTGCTGTCACGGACCAGCCGTGATGTGAACAGGACCTGGTGGTCGTCGACGTGTTCGTCGAGCTCCGGACGACGTGGCACCACCAGTGGGGTCCGACCGGCGTCGATCGCGTCCATGATCGTGGCCGGGCCGCCGTGGGTGACGATGGCAGTGGCCTTGGCAAACCGTGCGCGCAGTTCGTCCAAGGGGATCAGCGGCGCGCCGTCGGCGACCCGTGGTGGCGCCGACGAGCCGTACTGGACGAAGACGTCCACGTCGTGGTGGCGCGACGCGAACGTGTCCAGCCAGCCCACGACACGGTCGAAGCGATGGTGGTCGGTGCCCACGCTGGCCACGACGGACGGCGTCACAGCAGGCCTCCCACCAGGATGGCGTCGTCGTACAGGTCCAGCTGTTCCTCCCACTGGACCAGCATCAGGTCGGTGAACGGTGCGCAGAGCCGCCCCGTGAGCGTGGCCGTGTCGATGCGGTCGTAGACCTCGAGGTAGACGGTCGGGATGCCCAACAGCTTGGCCACGACGAAGAATGGCACGGCCACCCCGGCACCGTCGGAGACCACCACGTCGGGCCGCCGCTGACGGAGCGTGCGCAGCGCCAGGACGGCGTTGCGCAGAAGGTTCGGGATGTCCCGGGTGGTCGGGTGGTGGGCCCACACGACCTCCTCGCCCTCCAGCAGCGACGTGGCGTCCGCCGTGTCGAACGTCACCCAGGTCCGGCGCCGGTGGTCCCACCAGGCACGGAGGCGGTGGAGCTGGGCCAGGTGGCCCCCCGACGAGCACACGAGGAAGACGTGCTCGGGCCACTGGTGGCGCAGGGGATCGCCGTCGGGACGGGACTCCACGGTGCTCCGAGGATCGAGGTTTCCGCCCGATCCTAGCTCGGATTGTTTGGTAGGCCGTGGGGTGGTTTGCGTGGAGATTGCCCTCCGACGCGGTTGGATGCGTTCCATCACGGAATCACATCCACGCCGCAGGGCACCTCGATGTGAACACTCCCGGTCCGATTGCACGAATCGATGTCGCTGGTGGCAGGGTGGGGTGCCCGGTCAGGCTGGCACGTTGTTGTCGGGCCGGATCGCCAACCGGACGGTGTTGCTGGTGGATTGTCGGAGGTGACGGCCGACACCACGGTCCGACCGACGGGACATGACCGCGTGGCGGTGCTGACCCGGTTGGCGATGACGATCGCGGATGGGGCCCGGTGCGTCTCGGACCTCAAGACGTTGCGGGACCAGCCAAGGCTGTTCGGGCAGGTCGCGTCGGCCCGACGGCCTGGCGGCTCGTGACCGGCATCAGACGAGGTGCGCCGTCACCAGATGGGGGGTGCGCCAGGCCGCGTTGTCCGCCAGGTCGTAGTCGTGGGCGACCACCTCGACGTCGGCTGCTGCCGGGACCGCTCGGCGGACCCGACGGATCTGGCCACCAGCTAGGTCACGGTGTCCTGGGTCGCGACCGCGTCATCCAACACCGTGGAATCCAGAGCCCGCTGGGTCGACGTTGCCAGCACCCCGGTCTCGGCGATCACCGCTCGGACGGCGTCAAAGATCCGTTCCGGCGCATCTTGCGCAACCGTGACCGCCAATAGGTCAACGTCATGGCATGAAACCCCTCATCGGTCAGCTCCAGCCCGGACGCGACCTTCCACCGCAGATCACACCGCAACCGGGCCATCCCACAACTCCACATTCGGATCCGACCGACCCTGCACCACCGCCCCGTTCGCCGACCACGCCAGTGTCGCCCACCACCCCCACAGATCCGAGCAACCTCCCCCGTTGTTCAGCAGTCTTCTAGTGCAAGGAAGGGGTTGGCCACTGCGCCGTTGAACTGGTCGCTCGCACTCTTGACGACGCGACCAACCGGTGTGAGCTTCCCCCCGACCGACAGGGGCAGCGCGGGATCCTCCCATGTGAGGTCGCCCGTCGG
>JBBSMS010000079.1:0-16680 GCA_038233055.1 Nitriliruptorales bacterium | reverse complement strand
TCACGAGGCCTGGCCAGCGCCGGTTCCTCGACCTCGAACAGCCTGCCGGTAACGTTCACCACGACGGTGCCCCTTCGCTGCGATCTCGTTTGGCCAGATACCTCCGAGATTCGCCGCGACAGGGGCACTTGTCACGGAACCAGCCCCACCGTCACCTCACCCATCTGCGAAATCAGGGTCAGAGGTTTCGCCGCAGGAAGTCCGCCTGGAGGCGAAGCAGGTTCGCGGCGACCTCCTCCTGGGGGGTCATGTGGGTGACGCCGGACAACGGCAGGAACTGGTGCGGCCGACCGGCGGCCAACAACGCGCGGGACAGTCGCAACGTGTGGGCCGCCACCACGTTGTCGTCGACCAGGCCGTGGATCAGCAGCATCGCGGTCGGCCGATCGGTGTCGACGGCTGCCACCAGTTGCCCGTCGGCATCCACCAGTGACGACGCCCGGTAGGCGTCGGGAGCGCGGTCGGGGTGGCCGAGGTAGCGCTCGGTGTAGTGGGTGTCGTAGAGGCGCTGCTCCGTCACGGGTGCGCCGACGATCGCGGCCCGGAACAGGTCTGGCCGCCGCAGTGCCGCCAACCCGGCCAGCAGGCCACCGAAGGACCACCCGCGGATGGCGACCCGACCCAGGTCCAGGCGCGGATCGCCGGCCGCGACCTCCTGCAGCACCTCGACCTGGTCGGCCAGGACCACCTCGGCGAGGTCGTCTCGGATGGCGTGTTCGAACCGGGGCGATCGGCCGGGGGACCCCCGGTTGTCGGTGACCAGCACCGCGTAGCCCTGGGCCGTGAACCAGGCCGGGACCAGCCAGGCGTTCCGGGCCCGGAGCACCCGCTGGGCATGCGGGCCGCCGTAGGGATCGAGCAGGACCGGGAACGGACCGTCGCCCGGCGGGACGAGCAGGCCGCAGTGGAGGTCGTGAGGCCCCACCCGCCGCAACGCCACCTCCACGTCGAGTCCCGGTTCCAGGGCGTGGTCGGGCAACACCGTCGACCCCGACGGGCCTCTGACGGTCGTGGTCACCGCGTCGGCGGCCATGGTCGCCGACGTGGTGACCACGGTCTCGCCGCCGAACCAGGCTGCGTGGACCCCGGGGTCGGCCACGACCGCGGTCACGGTCCCGTCCGACAGCTGCACCACATGGACCCCGATCGTGGTCGCGTCGCCGCGACTGGCTCGGACGACCACCCGGGTGTCGTCGGCGTCCACCACGCTGCGGACCTGCAACCCGGCCGGGGACAGCACCCGGCCGTCGACCACCACGGCGCGGGTGCCCTCGGGGCCGAGGTCCAGGCGGTCCTCGACCGTGACGAGTGCATGACCGGCCCAGGTCGGGGTGCCCGGGACCGGTTCCACCCACGGTTCACCCCGGACGTCGGCGACGATCGAAACCGTCGCCGCGTCGTCGTCCAGCGTGATCGTGACCAACCGGGTCTGGGCCCGGTCCTGCCAGGTCACCAGGGCCGGGTGCCCGGCCTCCCAGGTGACGTCCACCAGGTACTCGGCGTCCATGTCCGGCGGGGGCGAGACGACGCGGTCGGCCGTCACCTCGGTGCCGGCGAGGTCGAGGAGGAGGAGGTCGACGGTCGCGTTGGTGGTTCCGGCGAACGGGTACCGGTGCCGTCGCGGGGGCTGGGTCGGCTCGGCCGGTTCGGCGAGGTGGACCACGGCGACGGCGGACTCGTCCACCCGCGCGACCAGCAGACGTCGACCGTCGGGCGCGAACCAGAAGCCGCGCTGGCGACCCATCTCCTCGGCGGCAGCGAACTCCGCCACGCCCCACGACACCGCCGCCTCGTCCGGACCCGGCCCGATCACCCGGCGGGCCGTGACCGTGTCCTCCGTCGTCCCGCCCAGCGCCGCAGGCAGGTCGGCGAGGTGGACCGACCCGTCGATCACCCCGGCCAGGCGCCGACCGTCCCGTGACAGGCGAGGGTCGAACAGTGCGCCCTCGGTGGCAACGACCAGGCTGTGCCCGTCAGCGTCCACCACGTGCACCTCGCCGCCCAGCACGAAGGTGACCCGCGCGGCCGCGTCATCGGTGGCGTAGCCGACGATGCCGCCACCACCCTCGCGGAGGCGCTCGCGGCGCGCCCGTTCAGCGTCTGTCAGGGCCCCGTCGGCGGCGGCGGCGTCCACCAGACGGCGCGTACGACCGTCCGCGGTCGTGTGCAGGAAGAGGTGGTGGGTGCCGTCGTCGCCGGACTCGGACGACAGGAACCAGACGCGCTCGCCGTCCGGCGACACGGTCACCGTGCGCGGGCGTCCACGGCTGAAGCGCTGGGTGCGCGCGTACATCAGCGGGAAGTCCGCCACCGCGTCCGAGTGGCCGGAGTCAGGCGAACCGTTGGTGGCCATCAGGACCCCGTCGCGTCGGCGGCCCGGCGGGCCATGTCGGCGGCGCCGATCATGCCAGCCCGGTCGCCCAGCGCGGCGAGTCG
The DNA here is from genome assembly GCA_038233055.1 of Nitriliruptorales bacterium. Classification (GTDB taxonomy): domain Bacteria; phylum Actinomycetota; class Nitriliruptoria; order Nitriliruptorales; family Nitriliruptoraceae; genus Salsipaludibacter. The sequence goes on along the minus strand of JBBSMS010000079.1, from coordinate 14,244 downwards.
AACCTCGGGGTCGTCGCGCCACTCCCCCGCGAAGATCTGGGCCCGCATCGCCGTGGTGGCGGCCGGCAGCAACCAGCGCCCGATGTGCTCGGTGACCCCGCCACCAATGATCACGACGCCAGGATCGAGCAGCGTGACCAGCGACGCCAGGCCGACACCCAGCCACCCGCCCAGGCGGTCGATCGCTGCCAGGGCGAGGTCGTCGCCCGCACTGGCCGCCCAGGTCACGTCGGCCGGGACGAAGTCGCCCACCTTCTCCAACAACGACGACCCGCCCTCGTCCAACAGGTCGGTGGCGTGACGGGCCAGGGCCGAGCCCGAGGCGTAGGCCTCGAGGCAGCCGCGGCGCCCGCAGGTGCAGGTCCACCCGTCGCGCATGACCACCATGTGCCCGACCTCGCCACCGAACCCCTGCGAGCCCAGGACGAGGGCGCCGTCGGACACCACGCCACCGCCGACGCCGGTGCCCACGGTGGCCATGACCAGGTCGCTGGCGTCACGGCCGGCGCCGTGGCAGAATTCGCCCCAGGTCGCGGCGTTGGCGTCGTTGACGACGACGACGACGTCGTGTCCCAGGCGCGACGCCACCTCGTCGCGCAGGGGGAAGTCGCGCGTGGACACGTTCGACCCGTAGACGGCGTGCCCGTCCCGGGAGATCCCGCCGGCGAACCCGATGCCCATCGGTATCCGGGCGTCCGAGGGACCGCCGGCGTCGGCCAGCACGATCGTGGCGGTGTCGACGATGGCCGACACCAGGTCACGACCCGCGACGGCCGGTTCGCGACCGGCACCGGCCGGGGTCGCCACCGAGCGGCGGGCGATCACGTCGCCGGACGGCTCGATTGCCCCGACCCGCAGGTTGGTGCCGCCGATGTCCACGCCGAGGGCGAGGTCGGTCACGCGGGTTCCCCCATGTCGTCGTCCGTGTCGTCAAGGATGATGGGGCGGAAGCCCGTGTCACGGGCACCTCCCGATCCCTGGTGCGCGCCCCGGCCGCCGGTGTCGCCCGGTGCCCGGGTGTCGGCCCCGTCGGCGGCCTGTTCGACCACATCGGCCAGACCGCGCAGCGCCAGGGCGAGGTGTCGGCCGGCCAGGGCCAGGTTCGTCGCGACGTCCGGGTGGAGGTCCTCCAGGCTGGCCCAGCCATGGCAGATCGGGCAGATGCCACATATCGCCGGGTCGTGGTCGCGGGGGCTGTCCGCGTCGTCGCCCGGCCTGTCCGCGTCGTCGCCCGGCCTGTCCGCGTGGTCGTCGCGACCCGGGCGGTCGTCGCCGGGACCGAATCGAGGGTCCGGACCGTCCGCCGGGTCGCCGGTCGCCTCGTCGATCCGCGCGGCCTCGCCACGGCGGGCCGACAGGTGGCTGGCGAGCGGGTCCTGGTGGCGGTCGAGGTCCTCGGCACCGTCCGAGGCCCACCACGGAGCGTCGCTCACGGGGCACCCCCAGCGGTGTCGGCTGGGCGACTCATGAAGCCACCTCCGCCGGCGGCGCGAGGTCGACGTGCAGGTGCCCGTCCTCCAGACGGGCCCGGACCACCTCGTGGGTCGCCAGCACGTCCGGGAGGGCGACCACGCGCTTTGCCGCACCGACCTCGACGTGCAGGTCACGACCCCGCCGGTGCAGGCGCAGGTCGTTGCGACGGGCGAACGGGACCGGGAGCACGAGCCGGTGGCCGTCGGCGGTGGACTCGATCCGCAACCCGTCGGTCCGGGCCAGCAGCGCGGCCGGGTCATGGTCGCCGTACAGGCGCTCGCCGATCGCCGCCAACGCGTCGACCCCGATCGGCTCGTCGGGCCAAAAGGGCACCGTCAACCGGGGTCGGTCCGGGAAGGCTTCGTCGATCCGGTCGAGGTGTTCGCGCTGGCGGGCCACCCAGGTGCCGGTGGTTTGCGACGCGGGGCCGTCGAGCACGCGGTTGACGAGCACGGCGTCGATCCCGTGGCCGAACAGCGCCAGGGTGGTCGCCATCCGCAGGCCCTCGGCGACGACCAGTCGCTCGGGCGCCAGCACCAGTCGCACGCTGGTGCGCGCCGGATCGGCGAGCAGCGCACGGACCTCCGCCAGCCGGCCCTGGATGCGTTCGACCGTCGAGAAGACGCCGTCGTCGGGGATCGGCACGCCCGCCAGGGAGCGGGTCACGGGCCGGACCAGGCGTGCCAGGTTCCGACCCGGGCCGAGCAGTCGTTGGACGTAGAAGGCCATCGCCTCCGGCAGTGCCAGCAGGCGCAGGGTCTCGGCGGTGGGCGCGCAGTCGACCACGACCAGGTCGTGGTCGCCCGACGTGGCGCGGTGGTGGAGGTCGAGCAACGCGAACAGCTCGTCCAGCCCCGGGACCATGACCAGTTCCCGCGCCTGGACGTCGTCCAGCCCACCCCGCGCGAGGAGCTCGACGAGGTAGTCACGCACCTCGTGCCAGTGCTCCTCGAGCCGGGCGCGTCCGTCCAACTGCAGGGCGTCCAGCCCGTCCGCGATCGGGACCGGGATGTCCCCGATGGGCCGGTCGAACAGGTCCGACAGCGAATGGGCCGGGTCGGTGGACGTCACCAGCACGCGCGCCCCGCGCGCCGCCGCTCGGACGGCCGTCGCGCCGGCGAGGGTCGACTTGCCCACGCCGCCCTTGCCGGTCACCAGCACCACGCGAGCCAACGAGGCGTCGCGAGTGGCGACCATGCGCAGGCCTGTCGTCTCGAGGGCGATCCGGGGCATCCACGGCCGACGCGCGTCGCGACGGACGGGGTCCCGCCCCGACGCCGGCATCGTCCGGCCGGGAGACACACACCTTAGACCGGTCCGGGGGCCACCACCCGTCGGACCTCGTCCGCCAGACGGTCGTCCAGCGCCCACGTGGCGCGACGGACCACGACCCGCCACACGTCGGCCGCGCGCGACGCGGGGTCGACTGTCGCGACGTGGTGGACGATCGTCCCGTCGGTCGCGTCCTCCAACCACCACTCCGACCGGGCGACCACGTCCCCGGCCACGACCAGGTGGAGGCCGACGTCCGCGCGGTGGCCCCACGGCGTGACTGCCACGCGCAGGTGCCGCGCCGGTCGCCACGGCCGGCGCAGGGCGACGGCGAGGTGGTGGGTGGCCAGCGGGTCGGATCGTTGCGGTGCCAGCCGCTCGAGGCCCGGCCACCACGAGGCCCACGACGACGGATCTGCCAGCCGCCGGTGGACCAGCCAGCGAGGGGCCCGCACCAGCGCCGCGTCGTCGATGTCCATGCGCGAGCGCGGTCAGCCGGTGGCGGCGTCGTGCGCCTCGACCACGAAGGCGCGGACCGCCTCCTCGACGTCGGCTTGCTCCCAGTCGAGCTGGGGCACGTGGAAGGACCGCTCGGCCCACACCCGGCGCAGGTCGGTGTTGGCGGCCTCCTCGGCGACGATGTCGCCGTTCCCCGGGTCGACGGTGTGGTCGACCCGCGACGACACCAGCAACAGCGGTGCCGTGAGCGTCTCCAGGCCCGCCCGGACCCGCGGCAGCGCCTCGACCAGGGACAGGGTGGTCCGGAACGGGACCGAGGGGTAGGCGTCCTCGTCGACGTCCGGCTTGGCGATGTCGTTGGGTGGCATGCCGGCGGCCTGCCGGGGCAGGGACCGAACCAGGTACTTCAGGACGGGGGCGGCCTTCGCGAGCGGGTTCGGCGGCTCCACGACCAGGGGATTGATCGCCACGACGGCCGTGATGTCGTCGCGGTGGCCGGCGAGGTCCAGCACCAGCGTCCCACCCATGGAATGGCCCACCAGCACGACCCGGTCGCGGGACCGCAGCGCACCGTCGACGGCGGCGGTGACGGTGCTGCGCCAGTCGGCGTACCGGGTGCCGGCCAGGTCGCGGGTGGTCGTCCCGTGGCCCGGCAGTCGGACCACGTCGACCGTGAAGCCCTCGGCGTGCAGCACCTCGCCCAGTGGACGGGTCGCCTTGGGGTTGCCGGTGTAGCCGTGGACGACGACCACCGCGGTCCCGGCGTGGTCGCCCCGGCCCTCGGCATGCCAGGCCTCGGCACCCGGGTGGACGCTCGTCGGTGTCCCCATCGTCCATCCCTTTCACCGCGGAACCCCCATCCCGGGGGCCACGGCGACGTCGCTCGTTCGGTGGCCGCGAGCCTAGGGCGGGGCGGTCGGGCTCGGGCGGCTCCCGGGAACCGTGCAGCGGCCCGTTCGCGTTCAGCGCACCAACCCGGCCAGGACCGCGGTGGGCAGCAGGTCGACGCGTCGGGGTGCCAACCGGGACCGCAGTTCCCGGTCGTCGGTCACGACCACGATTGGGGCGTCCTGGTCGAGCACCTCCACGGCCAGCACGATCTCGTCGTCGGCCGTGACGCCCGGGTGCGAGTACAGGACGTGCACGACCCCACGGGTGGTCCCCGACCCGTGCCCGTCGAGGTGGGCGTCGAACACCACGGTCGGGTCGACGCCCACCCGGGCGGCGAGCGTCGCGAGGCCGTTGACCAGCCAGTCGCGCTGCCCGGCGAGGTCGAGGTCGCCCCGATGTGTCCGCGTCACGTTGTAGCCGTCGACGAGCATGGACGGCACCGCTCGCAGCAGGGCCAGTGCGCCGTCGCGGGTGTCCACCCGCAGCCCCGCCGGCAGCCGCGACGGCCGCCCCGGCACCACCCGTTCGGTGAGGTCGGATCGGGGCCTCGATCGCCCGCCGGGCGACTGGCCCGACGCCGGGCCTCCCGACGTTGCCGCCCGGGCCCGTCTGCCGCGGGACGGTGTCACGTCGCGGCGGGCCCGTTCGCGACGCAGGTCGTCCACTTCCCGACGGGCGGTCGCGAGTTCGCCCTCGAGGTTCTCGCGCGTCGCGGTGCCGCGACGCGCCTCCCGGGCGACCGCGTTCGCCACCGAGTCGTGCGCCTGCGCGGCCTCGTACCGCAGGCGGTCCACCTCCACCTCCAGGTCGGAAACGGCCGCGCGGAGGGACTGGACCTCGTCGCGCAGGGAGGCCTCCCGGCCCCGGGCACCGTCCCGCTGGCGACGCGCCTCGTCTCGTTGCTCCCGTGCCCGGTCGCGCTGGCCCCGGAGGTCGTCGGTGTCCCGGCGCGCGGCCGCCAGCCGGGCAGCGAGGTCCTCGTCCAAATCGTCGTCCCGGTCCGGCGCCGGACCCGCCGCCAGCGCGGCCCCCAGGTCACGCGCGAGGTCGGGGTCGCCCTCGGCCCGGGTGCGCACCACGACCCACAACGGCCCGCCGTCGGCCAGGGCACGCAGGAGTCGTCGACGTGACGCGCCACGACCGAGCTTGCTCGCCGGCACCGCACGCAGCCGAAGGACCTCGGGGGTGACCTGCAGCCCCTCCATGGCGGCCAGTCCGCGCCGGACGTGCGGCACCACGCGGGCAAACAGGTCGTCGGGCAGGGCCATCCACGACTCGACGTCGGGCGGGCCGGGCGGCAGCGACGTCGGGTCGCGCGGCTCGGTCACCGGAGGGTCCCACGGTGGGTCTCGCCGCGTCGACCAATCGGCGTGGTCGTCGGGGTCGGGTGGAGCCAGGCACCGTCGGCTCCGAGTCCCAGCGGTGGTGGCTCGAGCGCGCAGCCAGGATCCCGGCGCTGGGCCGCGGCGGCCGCCTCCAACCAGGCGCGCAGGCCGGCCACGTCGATCCCGTGGTGCCGGTCCGGCACGTGCGCGAGCTTCGGGAGGGCCTTGCCGACCGTGGCCACGACCCCACCCGGGTTGCCGCGCTGGTGGTGGACATGGGTGACCGCGACCTGGATGACGCCCTGCCAGAATCGTGACTCACCGGCCTCGGTGGCGTGCCAGACATCCTCGAGGCATTCGTGGGCCTCGAAGAAGCGCCCCTGTCCCCACCGGGTCACGCCCCACGCGAGCGCCTCCTCGACCGAGGCGTACTCGACGTCCTCGACCAGACGGGTCTCGGTGGTGTCGCGTGGCAGCGGCCGGCCCGTGCGATCGCGCGGTCGGGCGTTGGCGGGCCGACCCTGTTCGTCCCGGTCCCGACCACCCACGGCGGGGGTGGTCGGGACCGGGACGGGGACGTCGTGTGAGGTCATGGCCGCAGCGTAACGTCGGGGGTGGCCAACTCGACGTCGCGGACGGACCACCGGGGAGGGAACCCGATGCCCGAACTGCCCGAGGTCGAATCCGTCCGACGGCAACTCCAGCCGGAGTTGGCCGGTCGCGTCGTGGTGCGGGCCTGGTTCGACGACCATCCCGCCCACCGCTTCCACGACATCGGGGCGGTGGTCGGCCAGCGCATCGACCGGGTCGATCGTCGCGGCAAGTACCTGGTGGGCCCGCTGTCGCCCGCCACCGGCGACCCGAACGCACGCGCCGGTCTCCTCCTGGTGCTCCACCTCGGCATGACCGGGTCGTTCCGACTGGTCCCGGCGGCGGCGGAACGTGGCGACCACGTCCGAGCCTCGATGTGGCTGGACGACGACCGGCGTCTCGACTTCCGCGACCCGCGACGCTTCGGGCGGGTCACCGTCACCAGCCCCGAGCACCTGCCCGAGTTGGTCCCGACCCTGGCGACGCTCGGTCCCGAGCCACTGTCCGACGACTTCACGGTGGCGGGCTTCGCCGCGGGACTGGCCGCCACCAGCGCGACGGTCAAGGCGGCCCTGCTGGGCCAACGGTTGGTGGCCGGGGTCGGCAACATCTACGCCGACGAGGCGCTGTGGCGGGCGCGGATCGATCCGCGCTCCCGGCGAGTGGGACGCGTCCGGGCCGCACGCCTGCACAACGCGGTTCGCGCCGTCCTGGCCGAGGCCATCGAGCGGGAGGGCACCACGTTCCGCGACTACCAGATGGTGAACGACCAGTCGGGCCGCAACGCGCCGTACCTGCAGGCCTACGGGAAGGGCGACCGGCCCTGCGACAGGTGCGGCCGACCGCTCGCCCACGCGGTGGTCGCCGGCCGCGGGACGACCTGGTGCCGGACCTGCCAGCGCTGATCGGACCGTCCCGGGCGGGAGGGTCCGGTCGGCCCACGACCGATCCAGGACCCAAATCCTCGATCGATGGGACTCCAGTCCCATGGTGCGCGACCAAACGTCCTGCTCGCATGTGGACGTTTCCCCCGCCTTTCGTGCGGTTCTGGTGCAATTTCTTTCCGATCCGACCGCCGGCGACCCCCCGACGATCTCGTGGGGGCGGCCAGAAGTCTGGCGCCCGACGGCCGACTGTGGTTATGGTGCATGTCAGATGACGTAGAGGGCAGGTGGTGGCAACCTCCTGCGACGTATCAGGCAGGTGGTGGCAACCTCCTGATCGACGTCCAACAGGCAACACACGTCGGGACCACGGTCCCGACAGGGGGAAGACAACACATGACTGCTGTACTCGTTGGTCCCGGAAGTCGAGGCCTCCTGGACGTCCTCGACGATGTGGACGCGGCCGAACCGGCCAGTCTGGACATCGGCCAGGGCCTGCTCGGTGCCAGCGCCGGCGAGCGGCTGGCCAAGCGTGCCGTGGACGTCGTGGGCGCGCTCACCATGTTAATCCTTCTGGCACCGCTGCTGGCGATCATCGCACTGGTGGTCCGCGCCACCTCGCCCGGACCCGCGTTGTTCGTCCAGGACCGCGTCGGTCGTGACGACAGGACCTTCCGGTTCTACAAGTTCCGGAGCATGCGCGTGGATGCCGAGGAGGTGCGCGGCGGACTCGAGACCGACAACGAGGCCACGGGCCCCGTGTTCAAGATCAAGGCCGACCCGCGCGTCACACCGGTGGGACGGATCCTGCGCGTGCTGAGCCTGGACGAACTCCCGCAACTGGTGAGCGTCCTGACGGGTTCGATGAGCCTGGTCGGTCCGCGGCCACCGCTGCCGATCGAGGTCGACCGGTACTCGTCCCACGAGCGCCAGCGGCTGACGGTGACGCCCGGCCTCACCTGCATCTGGCAGGTCAGCGGGCGCTCCGACATCTGCTTCGAGGAGTGGGTCGAGATGGACCTGGCCTACATCCGCCGGTGGTCGCTCGCGCTCGACCTGCGGATCCTGCTGCAGACCCTGCCCGCCGTCCTGAGTGGTCGCGGCGCCTACTGACCCGCGCCGGCCCACCGGCCATGACGTCGACCACCTGCTGCCCCCGGCCACCCGGCCGGGGGCAGCCTCGTGTGGCGTGGCCCGTCCTGCACCTGTCCCATCCCTGGGGTACCCCTGTACGAACTGGTGTTCGACGAACAGGTGTTCCCCGGATGGCGACTCCCCGACCCGATCGGGCACGCGACGCGACTCCCCGGCAGTTGTCGCTGCAGGATTCGCCGGCCCTGTTCGACACGACCTTCGCCGTGCTGGACCTCGAGACCACCGGGCTGTCACCCGATCGCGACCGCATCACCGAGATCGGGGTGGTCAAGGCCCGCGGCGGTGACGTCATCGGCGAGTTCGCGACGCTGGTCCACCCGGGCGTGCCGATCCCGACGTCGATCACGTCGGTCACGGGGATCACCGACGCCATGGTCGCGGGCCACCCCCCGATCGAGGCAGTCCTCCCGACCCTGCTGGAGTTCCTGGGCACCGACAGCGTGCTGGTGGCCCACAACGCCTCCTTCGACACCCGGTTCCTGGCCGCCGCGCTGGCCCGGGCCGGCTACCCGGCGCTCGGGCTGCCCGTGATCGACACGGTGGCCGTTGCCCGGCGCGTGCTCCGCGACGAGGTCGCCAGCCTGCGCCTGGCGCGTCTTGCCCAGCACTTCCGGTCACCGGTGACCCCGGACCACCGGGCCCTGACCGACGCGCGGGCGACGCTGCACGTGCTGCACGGCCTGGTCGAGCGGGTCGGGGCACTCGGCGCGACCACGCTCGACGACCTGCGCGACTACACCCGGTCGTCGTCGGACAAGGCCTTCCGAAAGGTGTCACTGGTGGCCGCGGCCCCGTCGGCGCCGGGCACCTACCGCTTCCTCGGCCCCGACGGCGAGGTGCTGTACGTCGGCACCAGCGGGAACCTGCGCACCCGGTTGCGCCGGTACTTCGGCGGCGACCGGCGGCGGCGGATCGACGACCTGGTGCGCGAGACCGCCCGGGTGGACTGGACCGTGACAAGTTCCGCCATCGAGGCCAACGTCCGCGAGGTCCGGGCGATCGCGGCCCATCGTCCGCGCTACAACCGCCGCTCCAAGTTCCCGGAGCGCGTGGTCCACCTCAAGCTCACCAACGAGCCGTTCCCGCGGCTGTCCGTCGTCCGCGAGCCACGCGACGACGGGGCGATCTACCTGGGCCCGGTGGGTGCCCGTTCGCGGGCCGTGCGGTTGGTCGAGGCCATCCACGACGTGTCGACGCTGCGACAGTGCACCACCCGACTCCGGGTCGCCCAGGACCACCCCACCTGTGTCCTGCGGGACCTCGGACGCTGCGCGTCGCCGTGCGACGGCACCATCATCCGCGCCGACTACGACCGGGTCGCGGCCGAGGTCGCCGAGTGGCTGACCGGCGACCCGACCACGCTGCTCGAACGACTGCGCGGGCGCATGCTCGACCTGGCCGACGAGCGGCGCTTCGAGGAGGCCGCGCGGACGCGACGTCGTCTGGCGCTGGTCGCCACCACCCTGGACCGGGACCGGCGGGCGCGTGCGTTCGTGGCCGTGCCCGAACTGGTCGTCGGAAGGGTCGACGGCGACGAGCGGGACGTGCTGCGGCTGGCCCACGGCCGACTCGCGGCCGCGGACCGGGTCCCGACCGCGTGGTCGCGCCGACACGTCGTCGACCACCTTCGGGCCCGGTCGCCCGACCTTGCCCCCGCCGGTGACCGCGAACGCGAGGAGGTGGACCTCCTGCTTGCCCACCTGGATCGCGACGACGTGCAGGTGGTCGCGCTGGAGGGCACGTGGTCCCACCCCGTTCGCGGCGGGCGGGCCATCGGCGAGGTGCTCGCCGTGGTGACCCCCCTCGCCCGCCAACTCCGACGCGACCACCACCTGCTCGACCGTCGCCGGGTGGCCGCGCGCACATCGGCAGCGTGACCGTGGCCGACACCGGGCATGTCCGGTGCCGCACGCGGACCCGGGGGGAACGAGCGGACGTGCCGGAACCGGGCTCACGGGGGGCGACGGCTATCGTGTGCGCGGGGACGGCGCCCTGGGCCACGACGCGGCCGGGTGAGCCGGGGGCCGGCCACCATGCGGGAGCGACAACACGTGGAACGAGCTGATGGCGGCACGTCCCGGCCGCTCGGCCTCGACCGGTGTGCTCGATCCGTGGCTGCCGGGACGACCCGGAGCCGCCGGTGAGCGACCCGGCGATGCGCGATGACGGGGGGCTGTTGCTGCCCTCGGGGCCACGCGGCGCGATCCTGGCCACGCTTCTCGCTGCGGCGGTGTTCGGAGGCGTGTGGGCGGTGTTCACATGGCTCGCGCCGGACCCAGGGACCGCGCCGGCCGACGTCGCGGTCCCCACCACGACCCCGACTGCTCCGGTCACCCCGACGCGAGCGGCGTCGCCGACGCCCTCCCCCACCCCGGCACCCACGCCGACGCCGACGCCGACACCGGTCGACTGGGAGACCGTGGCCGGCCAGGTCTCACCAGCCGTGACCGAGGTCGCGGGCATCCGCTGCCAGGGCCGCACGGTCACCGGTTCCGGCCTGCTCGTGTCAGCGGACCAGGTCGTGACCGCCGCCCACGTCGTGGTCCGATCGCCCCGCATCCGGGTCGCGGTCGGTGCCGAGGCCCGCACGGCCAGGGTCGTGTCGTTGGACATCGACCGCGACCTCGCCCTGCTGTCCCTGGCCGAGCCGATGCCCGGTCCCCCGGTGCCGTTGGTCCCCGGACTGGTCGCCGTCGACGACCAGGTGGGACTGCTCACGCCCGGCCCGTCCGCCGGCGGCGCGGCACTCACACCGGTGCCGGTGACCGCGGTCGGGCTGCGGGTCCCAACCCGCACCGGTGCGGTGTCGGACGTGCTGACGGTGGCGCTGGGTGACGACACCGCGCTGGCCGGGACCCCGGTGGTCACCGCCGACGCCGGCTTCGCTGGCATGCTGCTGGTCGACCACGTCGAGGGCGCCGTCGCCGGGACCGGGCACGTCCTGTCGGCCGAGGCGATCGCCGACCGGGTGACGGCGTGGGCGGGCGACAAACCGAGTCGCCACGCCTGTCCCCAGCCCGAGCCGACGGCGACCGCGACCGAGACCGAGACCCCCGCACCGACCCCGGCGCCGGCGCCCCCCGTCGGGGCGGACGACCCCTTCGCGGCCGAGGACGTGCGCTGGATCGCGGTGCTCGAGTCGTTCACCGAGGAGCAGTACCGGCGCCGGACCATGCAGGCCCGGGTCCGGGACTGGGACGAGGCCTTGTCCCTGCCCCGACAGGGGATCCGGACCCGGTTGCTGCGGTCGGACCAGTGGCCGTCGCTGCGGCCGGGGTTGTGGGTCCTGTACCTGGGCCAGTGGGGCACGGTCGAACAGGCACGAGCCGCATGCGAGGCGGTCCGCTCGGTGTCGCCGGGGTGCTACGCGGCCGACCTGCGCCGGTGACCGGCCCAAACCGACGGTCGGCCCGCGGCGGACCGTGCGCGTCGTCAGGCGACGACCGACCCCGGCGGGAGTTCGGCATCGGGCACCAGCAGCGCGACCGTGCCGTCGGCGTGCAGGGCGCCCAAGACCAGGAACTGGCTCGCGAACCCCGCGATCCGACGCACGGGCAGGTTGACGGCACCGACGACCGAACGACCGACAAGGTCCTCGGCGTCGTAGTTGGTGACCTGCGCCGACGTCCGCAGGATGCCGACGTGGGGTCCGAAGTCGACCCTGAGCTTCCACGCCGGCTTGCGCGCCTCCGGGAAGTCCTCGACCGCGGTGACCACGCCGACGCGCAGGTCCATGGCGAAGAACGACGCCGGGTCGACCTCCCCCTTCGCGGCGATCCGTTCGGGGTCGAAGGGCCGCTCGTCGGGATCGATCCGGTGTCCGGTCATGACGGGTCCGTTCGCGGCAGTGGCCACCGCAGGCTCGGCCGAGTGGCCCGGCCACGGTGACCGATCGGATGGTCAGGCGGCAAGTTCCTGCGACCGGGCCGCCCAGCGGCCCAGCAGGTCGAGTGCGTCACCCCCGGCCAGCACCTCTCGGGCGTGGGCCACGCCGGTCGCGATGTCCTCGGCGCGGTCGGCGGCGTACAGGGCGGCACCGGCGTTGAGGGCGACCAGGTCGGACGCCGGACCGGGCTGGCCGCCCAGGACCGCTCGGGTGATCGCGCTGTTGCGGTCCGCGTCGCCACCGACCAGGTCGGCCAGGTCGGCGCGCTCGACGCCGACGTCCCGGGGGTCGAAGGACTGGCGGGTGACCGTGTCCCCCCGCACCTCCCAGAGGTCGCTGGGGCCGGTCGTCGTCAACTCGTCGAGCCCGTCGGACCCGCGGAACACCAGCACGTGCGCCTTGCCTAGCCGGGCCATCGCGTCGGCCACGACCGGGGCCAGGCGGGCGTCGGCGACGCCGACGACCTGGTGGGCGGCGTCGGCCGGGTTCGACAGCGGCCCGAGGACGTTGAACACGCTGCGCACCCCTATGGCCGCGCGCACCGGTCCGACGAAACGCATCGCCGGGTGGAACGTGCGCGCGTAGAGAAATCCGATCCCCAGTTCATCGACGCAGGTGGCGACGGCCAGCGGGGGCAGGTCGATGGCCACGCCCATGTGCTCCAACAGGTCAGCGGACCCGCACGCCGACGACGCGGCCCGGTTGCCGTGCTTGGCGACCCGGCAGCCCGCTGACGCCACGACCAGCGCGACCAGGGTCGAGACGTTGAAGGTGTCGGCACCGTCGCCGCCGGTCCCGCAGGTGTCGACCAGTGGTCCCTCGAGGTGGATCGGCGCCACGTTGTCGAGCATGCCCCGGACGAAGCCCGCGATCTCGCCCGGGGACTCGCCCTTGGCCCGCAGCGCCGCCAGCAGCGCGCCGGTCACCGCCGGCGCGACCTCGCCGCCCATGATCTCGTTGAGGACGGCGTGGGTGGTCTCCTCGGCCAGGTCACCGCCCTCGATCACGTGGTCGAGCACCAGCGGCCACGCGATGCGGTCCAGACGCAGCGGGGCGTCGGTCGTGGTGCCGCCGGTCACGACGCCGACCGCCGGCCCACCAGTTCGGCCACCGACCGCGCGAGTTCGAACGGGTCGACCGGCTTGGACACCCGAGCCTCGGCGCCGGACCACGAAACCAGGAACTCGTCGGTGGTCCGCTCGGTCAGCACCACCGCGGGAGGTCGCGACCGCCCGGCCAGTTCCGCCTCCCCGGCCAGTTCGTACAGCCACGAGTAGCCACCCTTGGGCCGCAGGTCACCGTCGACGACCAGCACGTCGGCCGTGGAGAGGTGGTCGCGCGCCGCGCCGATCGAGGTGACGGCGGTGGTCGCGAGGTCGCGGCGCAGGCCCAGGGCCGACACCACGCGCGCGGACTCGTCGGGATCGGCCACGACCACCAGGACCGACAAGGTTTCGGCACCGGCGTCGGGCGCCGCGGCGTCGCTCATGGCGCATCCTCGATTGCACGGGCACGGGGTTCGCAGTTCGCACCCGCAACCTAGCGGTGCCACCCGGCGACCGACGCACCGCAGCCACCGTGGCGCGCTCGTGCGTACCTCGCGCGGCACCGCCCGGCCGGCGTGCCGTCGACCTGCTACCTCTGGCGGCACGCGAGCGAGGACGACGTGCATGGCCACCGTGGTACGAACACCCGACGAGCGCTTCGACGACCTGCCGGACTGGCCCTGGGAACCGAGGTACGAGCAGGTGCAGGTCGACGGCCTCGGCCTGCGACTCGCGCGGGTGGACGAAGGTCCCGCCGACGCCCACCCGGTGGTGCTGCTCCACGGCGAGCCGACGTGGGGCTTCCTGTGGCGACACGTCGTCCCGCCCCTGCTGGATGCCGGCCACCGGGTCGTGGTGCCCGACCTGCCGGGCTTCGGCCGGTCGGACAAGCCCCAACCGCGCGACTGGTACCACTTCGATCGTCTCCTGGACGCCCTGGACCAGCACCTCGACGCCGTCGTGGGCGACACACCGGTCACGCTGGTGGTGCACGACTGGGGTGGGTTGCTGGGATTGCCGTGGGCGACCGCCAACCGGGACCGGATCGCCCGTCTGGTCCTGCTCGACACCGGCCTGTACCGCCACGGTGCGCGCATGAGTGACGCCTGGTGGCGGTTCCGCGACCACGTCGCCGGCCTCGACGCATTCCCGGTGGCCGACATGGTCGACGGGGCCTGCACGACCGACCTGTCCGACGACGTCCGCGCGGCCTACGAGGCCCCGTTCCCGGACCCGTCCAGCCATGGCGGGCCGCTCGCGCT
>JBBSMS010000078.1:0-16978 GCA_038233055.1 Nitriliruptorales bacterium | reverse complement strand
GGACCACCTCGCGACTGAGCATGAGCAGCCCCGCCCGTCTCACCAAGCTCGATTGGAAGATGTCGGGAACAACCCGCTTGCACGCTAGGTAGAGCCGAGACGGGCACACCGGCTACCCGCCCACCCGCAACGCCACACACGCCCCGAAACAGCCGCGCGCCGCGCGGCCAGGTCGACCTGCGCCCAACCACCAAACCCGCCCTTGACACACCACCCCTTGAAATGCTCAGTCCCGGGAGTCGAAAAGGTCGGTGGCCAGCAGGTCGTCGTGGGTCTCGCGGCGGACGACCACGCGTTCGACGCCGTCGCGGACGAACACCACCGGGGGCCGCCGCAACTTGTTGTAGTTCGAACCCATCGAGTGGCCGTAGGCGCCCGTGACGGGTGTCACCAGCAGGTCGCCGACGGCCAGGTCGGCGGGCAGGTCGGCTTCGTACAACAGCACGTCACCGGATTCGCAGTGCTTGCCCACCACGCGCGCCGCGGTCGGCCGATCGGCACCCGGCGATCGCGCCAACACGGCCTCGTAGCCCGACCCGTACAAGACCGGCCGGGGGTTGTCGCTCATCCCGCCGTCTACCGACACGTAGGTACGCACGCCCGGGATCTCCTTGATCGTTCCCACGGTGTAGACCGTCACCGCGCCTGCCGCCACGATCGCCCGTCCGGGCTCGACCCTCACCCTCGACTTGACGTCCAGGTCATCGCAGGCGGAGAGCACCACGCGGGCCCAGTCGGCGATCGACGGGGCCGCCTCGCCGGTCACGTAGGGCACGCCTAATCCGCCACCCAGCACCAGTTCGGGCAGGTCCAGCGGCACCGCGAAGGCGGCCATGACCGCGGCCGCGCGGGCGAACGACTCGGCTGCGAACACATTCGACCCGATGTGGCAGTGCAGCCCCACCAGGTTGACCGACGCGGACCGGCGTGCTCGCTCGACGGCCCGGGCGGCATCCCCGTTGGCGAGGTTGAAGCCGAACTTGGAGTCGTCCTGCCCGGTGGCGATGAACTCGTGGGTGTGGGCGTGCACCCCGGGGGTGATCCGCAGCAAGACCGTGGGTGGGTTGCCATCGGGCCGGACCACCCCGGCACCCGCCAGCGCGTCGAGCCGGTCCAGTTCGTCGAAGCTGTCGACGACGACGAACGCCACCCCCACCTCGATGGCCCGACGCAGTTCCTTGATCGACTTGTTGTTGCCGTGGAGCACGCACTCCGCCGCCGGCACGCCGGCCGCGAGCACCACGTGCAGCTCGCCTCCGGACGCCACGTCCAGCAGCATCCCCTCCTCGTGGGCCAGTCGGGCCATGGCCCGACACAGGAACGCCTTGGAGGCATAGATCGCGCCGCCGTCACCGAACGCGGTGGTGGCCTCGCGACACCGGGTCCGGACGTGGGCCTCGTCGTAGACGAACAGCGGGGTGCCTTGGCGCGCCGCCAGGTCGTCGATCCGACAGCCCGCGATCACCATCATCCCGTCGTCGTCGAGCCCGGCATGGTCGGGCAGCAGGCCCAGGTCGAAGTCGGTCATGCACGGGCTCCGTCGGCGGCGAGCCCGCAGGATACGCCGATGCCACCGCCGGGCCGGCGCACCAGCACCATCGGCGAGTCGACGTTCAGATCCGTCCGTGCTGCGGCCGTTCGGCCCGGGCGGTGGCCGGGTGGAAGGGCTTCGGATTGGAGGTGGGCGGCGGGGAGACTGCTGTACCCGTCCCGTTGGCGACCGGCGAGGCATCGGAGCCATGGCGCAGTCCTAGGCTGGCAACGACCCCTCGACGCGCCGCCGGGACCGACGGCCGACCGGTCCGCCACCTCCGCCAGCACGTCCGACCAGGGACACCACATTGCCCACGGTCCGCGCCACGGGAGCGGTCCGCGGTGGCATCGGGCTGGCCGCCGAGCGGCTCGGACACGGGCCCGAGGTGCTGGTCACGACCGCCTCCGACCACGTCGTGCTGCGCACGCCCACCCGTCCGGACCACTTCTCGGGCAACGCACTGCACCTGCACGACCCGCCGACGGCCCTGCAACCGTGGCTCGAACGGCACCGCCGGACCGTGGGCGCGATCCCGGGCGTCGACCGGGCGTTCGTGTGCTGGGAGGTGTCCGGCGACCTGGCCGGGACCGATCCGACGGCGGCTGCGCCCGCCGACCTGCCAGCCGGAGCCGGCGTCGAGTTGGTGTCGGCCATGCTGTGGCGCCCCGACCTCGATCGCGCGGACATCGCGAGCCGGCGTCGCGCCCTGGACGACCTCGATGTCGCGGACCCGGACGACCTCGACGTCCGATCGGGCGCCGACGACAAGGTCCTGTCGGGGTCGCGTGCCCTCTACCTGCAGGCCGGGTGGGGCACCGACGTCGACTACTGGCGTTGGCACAGCGCCCAGCAACTGGACCTGTTGGTGGCGCGTCGCTGCGACATCTGGGTCGCCTACGTCATGGGCATCCCGGCCAGCCGCGTCAGCCTGATGCACGACCGTCGCGGCCTCGCGATCGTGGAGGACGTCATCACCCACCCGCTCCACCGTGGTCGCGGCCTGGCATCGGCGCTGGTCGGGCATGCGCTGCGCCACCACCTGGCCGACCACCCCGACCACGCCGTCGTGATCCGCGCCGACGCGGACGGGCCGGCGCGTCACCTCTACGAGCGACTGGGCTTCGCGACCGTGGCGACCGACATCAGCACCAGCGATCCGGACCACCGATGATGGCGCCGTCCGTCGCGGTCACGGGCCTCGACATCGGGCACGCCCGGCCACGCCGACGGACGGTCGGCGTCGACGACGCAACCATGACGGGTTCGTCGGCGTCTGACCGGGTGACCGCCCCCGCGACTGGCAGGGCTCCCATGACGCGACGCCCCAGACGACTCCTGGCCGCCTGGCCGGCGCTCGTGCTCGTGGGAGCGCTGCTCCTGTCCGCCTGCGCACGTACGACCGATCCGATCGTCGACGGCGATCCGACAACCTCGTCGACCTCATCGGTCGCGCCGTCCCCGTCCGCGCCGTCCCCGTCCGCGCCGTCCCCGTCCGCGCCGTTCCCGTCCGCGCCGTCCGCCGCGCCTGCGTTGCCCCCGGCCACCGACCCGTCCGGTCCGGCGACCGGCAGCGACGGTGAACCACTCGCGCCGGCCGAGGTCCCGTTGGCGTGGGTCGAGGTCGATGGCGAGCGCACGGAACTGGCGCCGGCCTCGTCCTGCTGGGACGGGCTCTGCGTGGACGGGTTGCCGGCCAACCTGCGCGACGACGTCCCGCGGGTCGACGTTGCGACCGGGACCACGGTCACGCTGGTGTTCTCGGTGCTGCCCGACGAGGTCAGCGTGCAGGCCCACGACGAGGACGTCGTGACGCTCGGAGAGGTCGAGACCGCCGACGGTGCGGCCACGGTGGACTGGGAGGTGACCGGTCCTGCGCCGTGGCGGGTGACGATCACGGGTGCGAAGGGCGATGCGTCATGGTGGGTGGGCGTGCGGGCGCCGACCCCCGCGGCCACGGCTGCCGCCCAAGAGTTCGGCGTGACGTTCCCGGGACCGGACTGGACCCGTCCCGACGGCACGCCGGCCGACACCCGCGACCAGATCAACCTGATCGCCGGCGCCGGCCACTGCGACTGGGAGCGCGCCAGCCTCCTGCACATCCCGTGGCCGCTGGACGCCGAGGTCGTCGACAGCAGCGACATGCACCGGTACATCTGGGACCCTGACGAACAACTCAAGGAACTGGGCATCACCCGCGACGCCCTGGTCGGCGAGGTCTCGGCCGATGCCACCGACACCGGGTTCCACACCGCCCACCAGCAGTTGTGGCTGGGTGACGACGCCGACGAGTTCGCGTACCTGGTCGCGGACACTGGTGAGGTCCGTCGCCTGGAACGTCCGGTGGCGATGCCGGCCAGCAGACTCGCTTGCGCATGACCGTGTTCACCCGGTGTCGGTCCGCCACCGGGGCGAGGATCCGTCTGCGGAAGGGGGTCCGCGCGTGCGTCATCGCCGCGAAACAACCTCGGCGGTTCCGACGGCGTCGGACCGGACGACCGCCCCCGCGATCGGAAGAGCCCCATGAGCAGACGTCCTCGACGCCTCCCGGTCGTCCGGGTCACGCTCGCGCTCGTGGGGGCCCTCCTCCTGGCCGGCTGCGCGCCGTCCGGGCCCGACGACGTCGCCGATGGATCGCCGGCACCCTCGGTCCCTGCGGCTTCGCCGTCCCCCAGCCTGTCGTCCCCCAGCCTGTCGTCCCCCTCACCGTCCCCCAGCCCGGCCTCCCCCTCACCGGGCGACACCGCGGCGGCGCCGGAATCGGCCACTGACGACGACCGATTCCCGGACGGGCGGGTCGAGGCCGAGGGCGTGTCGGTCGCCCCCGGGATCGAGGGGTTGTGCTCCCAGAGAACCGGATGTGTGGAGGCCATGATGGAGTTCGTCCCGGCGGCCGAGATCCCGGCAGGCACGACGGTCGTGGTGTCGATGTCGTTCGCGCCCGACCAGGTCGTCGTTCGACCCGTGGACGGTCAAGGATCCACCACGCTGGAACCGATCCGCGCGACCGAGGATGGCGTAGAGGTGGACTGGGAGGTGGAGGGTCCGGGGAACTGGCGCATCTCCGCCACCACGGGTGACGACCCCGACGATCCCGGCACGCCGTCCGCCACGTGGCGGCTCGAGGTCGTGGCGCCCACCGCGGCGTCCGCGGAGTTCGACGTCGCGGACCCAGGGATCGCATGGACCCTCCCGGACGGCACGATCGCCGATCCGGGGGACGGTCTCGACGACTGGGGCGACGGGGTCAAGATGGCCGCGGGGTCCCCGACCTGTGACTGGGACGACGCGGCACTGTTGCACCTCCCGTGGCCGCTGGACACCGAGGTCATCGACACCGACGACCTGCGCCAGTACGTCTGGGACCCGGCCGGACAGCTCGAGGAACTGGGGATCACTCGCGACCGACGTGTCGACGACGTCCCCGAAACCGCCACCGACACGGGGTTCCACACCGACCACCAGCAGCTGTGGCTCGGTGACGACGCCAACGACTTCGCGTACCTGGTCGCCGACTCGGGGGAGGTCCGTCGCCTGCAACGGTCGATCGTGCGCCCCGGGGGGATCCTGTCGTGTGGGTGAGGCGGAGGTGGCGGCGGACC
Source organism: Nitriliruptorales bacterium (assembly GCA_038233055.1). Taxonomy (GTDB): domain Bacteria; phylum Actinomycetota; class Nitriliruptoria; order Nitriliruptorales; family Nitriliruptoraceae; genus Salsipaludibacter. The sequence continues at coordinate 11,845 of JBBSMS010000078.1, read as the reverse complement.
GTGGCCTGACGGCGCACCGATAGCCTGCGCCCGGGCCGCCTCGGCGGCGGTCCCGCGGCGGCACCGAGGGCCGCACGACGGCGACGAACCACCACGGCCACCGCTCGCCGCCCCACACCCAGACCCGGGAGTCCACCAGTATGGAGACCGTCCGGATCGGCATGCTGGGCTGTGGCGTGGTCGGGGCCGGCGTCGCCACGATCCTCGACCGCGCCGGGGTCGACATCGCCGCCCGTGCCGGGGCCCGCCTCGAGGTCACGCGGGTCGCCGTCCGCGACCTCGCCTGTGATCGCGGCCTGCCACTGGACGACGGGGTGTTCACTGACGACGCCCAGTCGGTCGTGACCGACCCCGACGTCGACCTGGTCATCGAGGTGATGGGCGGCCGCGACGTGGCGGGACCACTGGTGCGGGCGGCGCTGCGCCACGGCAAGCCGGTGGTCACCGCCAACAAGCAACTGATCGCGCACGAGGGACCCGACCTGCTCGCGATCGCGGCCGAGGCCGGCGTCGACCTGATGTACGAGGCCGCCGTCGCCGGTGCGATCCCGATCATCCGCCCGCTCAAGGAGTCGCTGGCCGGCGACCACATCCGCCGGGTCATCGGGATCCTCAACGGCACCACCAACTACATCCTGACCCGCATGACCGAGGAGGGCGCGTCCTACGCCGACGTGCTCGAAGACGCCCAGGACCTGGGCTACGCGGAGAAGCCCGACCCGTCGGCCGACACCGGCGGCCACGACGCCGCCGCGAAGACCGCGATCCTGGCGTCGCTGGCGTTCGACTCGGCCGTGGTCGACGGCGACGTCTACCGCGAGGGCATCGAGCGGGTCACGGCCACCGACATCGAGGTGGCGCGCCGACTGGGCTACGTCATCAAGTTGGTCGGCATCGCCTCGGAGGTGGACGGCCAGGTCGCCGTGCGCGTGCATCCGACCTTCCTGCCCACCACCCACCCGTTGGCGAGCGTCCGCATGGCCTACAACGCCATCTTCGTGGAGGCCGACGGGGCCGGCGAGTTGATGTTCTACGGCCCCGGTGCCGGGGGCGAGCCCACCGGGTCGGCGGTGCTGGGCGATGTCGTGGACGCCGTGCGCAACCTGTTGCAGACGGTCCGTGGGCCGATCGAGTCCACCCACCGCGCGGTGCAGGTCCGGCCGATGGAGGACCTGACCACCCAGTACTACCTGCTGCTGGACGTCGAGGACCGCCCCGGCGTGCTGGCCGCGGTGGCCAACACCTTCGGCGAGCACGACGTGTCGATCGCGCAGGTGTGGCAGGAGGGCGACGCCGACCACGCCCAGTTGGTACTGATCACCCACCGGGCCCGCGAGGGCAACCTGCGCGCCACCGTCGATGCTCTGGAGGCCACTGGCGGGGTCCGGGCGGTCGCCAACGTCCTGCGGGTCGAGTCCGAGTCCCGTCGCCCCTGACCGGGCCGCTTCCCGGCACCGGCTTCCATCCGGACGCATGGCTGGCCGACGTCGCCACCGGCGGGCCGGCGGCGGTGCTCGGGCGCCGGCCCGTACCCTCCTTCGGCGACTCGATCCCGTCCGGAGCAGGCATGGCCCTGATCGTCCGCGTGCCCGCCACCAGTGCGAACCTGGGGCCGGGCTTCGACTCGTTGGGCGTCGCGCTGGCCCGCCACCTGGTCGTGCGCACCAGCGATCGCCGCGACGGGCCACGGGTCACCACGACGGGCGAGGGAGCCTACCTGCTGGCCACCGACGAGGACAACCTCGTGTGGCGCAGCCTGGTGCAGGGCTGTGATGCGCTCGGCCACCCCGTCCCCGACCTGCGACTGGAGTCGCGCAACGCCATTCCGCTCGAACGCGGGCTCGGGTCGTCGTCGGCGGCGATCGTGGCCGGCCTGACCCTGGCCCGGGCGCTGGCGGACGAACCGATCGCGGACGACGACCTCGTCGAGGTGGCGACCGACATCGAGGGCCATCCCGACAACGTCGCCCCGGCCATCGTCGGCGGACTGGTGACGGCGGGTCGCGCGCCGTCCGGCCGGCTGGTGGTGCGCCGGGCCCAACCGGCCGCTGGGTTGGTTGCGGTCGTGGCGGTGCCGTCCGAGCGCAGTCGCACCGACGAGTCGCGTGGCGTGCTCCCCGACGGACTGTCCACGGGCGACATGGTCAACCAGGGCGCACGCATCGCCCACGTCGTCGGCGGCCTGGTGGGGGCCTGGCCGCTGGACGCCGGGCTGGCCGGCGACTGCTTCCACGAGCCGGTACGCCTGGCCGCGACACCGGCCTCGCGGGCGTTGGTCAACGCCTGGCGAGCCGCGGGCGTGTTCGCCGTCCTGTCCGGTGCCGGGCCGTCGGTCGCGGCGATCGTCGAGCGCCGACCCGAGGTCGTGGCCCATGCCGTCGACGTCGCGCGACAGGCCGGCGTCGTCAGCGGCAGCGAGGTGGGTGTGGAGGTGCTCGACTGGGACCGCCGTGGTGCGGTCGTGTGCTCGGACGGCGACGGTGTCCCGACCGGATGAGGTGGCCTGCCGCCGATGCGACCGGACGGGCACGGTTCGGGAATGCAACCGGTGTCGACCGGCGTTGTTGCCGACACGGTGGTCGGTCGAGTATGATCACCACCGTCTCCCGCACCGATCGGTCGCGGGTTCTCCCGGCCCTCACGTGGCATCGCCCGGTGACCAACCGGACCGTCCACCGCCGGCCGTCGGAAACTCCAGTCGGCTGATCGAGCCGCCACCGCTGTGGTGACTGACACCTCGTGGGATCGTGCTGCACGGCTTCCCTGGCCCGTTCGTCGCCTCCCGGGCGACTGTCGGAACCGGACCGTCGACGCCCGACCGCGTGCCTTGACCACCCAGACCATCCGGTGACCGCCGGGTCGACGGGATCCTCCTCGGAACCCTCGTCCCGGACACCGCTCCCGATCGGTCGCCCCTGCGACCGGGTCGCGATGACCGCGACCACGGCCAGCCACCCTGGCCTGACCCAAGGACCAGCATTCAATGGATCGTTCCCTGCTGGAGAAGAAGGCCCTCGCCGAACTGCGCGAGATCGCCTCCACGCTCGAACTCAAGGGCTACACCCGCCTGCGCAAGGCCGACCTCGTCGACCTCATCGTCGGCACTGATGACACCAACGCCACCAACGGCAACGGTGCGTCACCGACCGACAGCGCGCCTTCCGGCGACGGCGCCGACAGCGGGCCTTCCGGCGCCGACACCGATGCCGCGGCCGACACCCCCGCCACTGACGCCCCGGCCGACGACGTGTCCGCCAACGGCAGTTCGGCCAACCGCCCCGCCACCAACGGAGCCGTGACCACCGCGCCGGACACCGACGACACGTCGCCGGCCACCGGTGACGGTCAGGCGGATGAGGACGCCGACGACGGTGGCGGCGCCGACGCCGCGCCGAACCAGGCGCGGCCCAAGGCCATCGACCACCGCGAAGCAGCCGCATCGCGGGCACGCTCCCGCAGCCGACGACGGGGATCGTCGGGGGAGCAGTCGTCCGACGACACGTCGGACGGCGACACCGACCGGGGCGGCGACACCGCCCGGGACGGCAGCACGACGACGGGACGGTCCGACGACCGTTCCGGCGATTCCACGGACCGCGACAAGGACGACGACATCAGCAAGGGCAGCAACTCCAACGACAACGGGGGCGGCAACAGCGGTGGGGGTGGCGGCGGCAGCCGCCGCCGCAAGAACCGCCGTCGCGGCAAGAACCGAAACGACAACCAAGGGAACCAAGGCAACCAGGGGAACCAAGGCAACCAGGGGAACCAAGGCAACCAGGGGAACCAGGGCAACAAGGGGGGCGGGGGCAACAACGAAGACCTGTCCAACCTCGAGGTGCGCGAAGGCGTGCTGGACCTGTTGCCCGAGGGGTACGGCTTCCTGCGCGTCACGAGTTACCTCACGGGTGACCGCGACGTCTACGTCAGCCAGTCCTACGTGCGCCGGTTCAACCTCCGCCGGGGCGACCGGGTCAAGGGTCCGGTCCGCGCCAACAACCGGGGCAACGACAAGTTCCCTGCGCTCGCCCGGGTCGACGAGATCGAGGGCCTGACGGTCGAGGAGCACCAGCAGCTCAGCCTGCCCCAGTTCAAGGACCTGACGCCGCTGTTCCCGAACGAGCGGCTGCGCCTGGAGACCGAGGAGAAGGCCCCGATCTCGATGCGCATCATGGACATGATGTCGCCGATCGGGAAGGGCCAGCGTGGCCTGATCGTGTCGCCGCCCAAGGCCGGCAAGACCACCATCCTCAAGCAACTCGCCCAGTCGATCGAGACGAACAACCCCGAGGTCCACGTCATGGTCGTCCTGGTCGACGAGCGCCCCGAGGAGGTCACCGACTTCCAGCGCTCGTGCCGTGGTGAGGTCATCTCGTCCACCTTCGACCGGCCCGCCGACGACCACACCCAGGTCGCCGAACTGACCATCGAGCGGGCCCAGCGGCTGGTCGAGCGCGGCCAGGACGTGGTGATCCTGCTGGACTCGATCACCCGCTTGAGTCGGGCCTACAACCTCGCCGCCCCGGCCAGCGGTCGCATCCTGTCGGGTGGTATCGACTCGGCCGCGCTGTACCCGCCGAAGCGCTTCTTCGGTGCCGCCCGCAACATCGAGGACGGCGGTTCGCTGACCATCCTGGCCAGCGCCCTGATCGAGACCGGATCCAAGATGGACGAGGTCATCTTCGAGGAGTTCAAGGGCACCGGCAACATGGAGTTGCGCCTGGACCGTCGCATGGAGCAGAAGCGCATCTTCCCGGCCATCGACGTCCAGCAGTCCGGCACCCGGCGCGAGGAACTGTTGCTGGGCAAGGGCGAGCTGGAGGTCATCTGGAAGCTCCGTCGCCTGTTGGCCCAGATGGACACCGGTGCCGCGCTGGAGTTGCTGATCGACAAGCTCAAGGCGACCCGCAGCAACAAGCAGTTCCTGCAGGCAATCGCCAACTCCAACGTCGGCTAGACGCCGCCCGCCCTCGCGCTGGGGCGCTCGGGCAGGTTGGAGAACTCGCTCCGCTCGTTCTCCCGCTTCATGCGAGGTCGTTCGGTGTCTGTCGCATGACCACGCCCCGCCGCTGGGCGGGTCGTGGTCGAGGCCGGCTGACCGCCCGGCATACGGGTCGGTCGTCCGGCCGGGACCGAACGGCCCCTTGGCGGAGGACCACGTCTTCCTACGGTCGTGGGCAACGAGACCAAGGACCCGACGATGACCGACGACGATCGCACCAACGCCACCGATCCGGTGCCACACGACGAGGCCCTGGCCACGCTGGTCGGGCACATGGAGGACATCCGAACGGTCATGGTGACGACCGTCACGGCCGACGGATCCCTGGCCAGCCGCCCCATGACCGTCCAGGAGGTGGAACCCAACGGGAACCTTTGGATGATCGGATCCCAGGGTTCGGACATGGTGGCCGAGATCCGCGCCGACGATCGCGTGAACGTGTCCTTCGCCGACTCCAGCGACTTCGTGTCCCTGGCCGGCCGGGCCCGCGTCACCCGCGACCTCGAGAAGGTCAAGGAGTTGTGGGACCGGCCCACCGACGCATGGTTCGAGGACGGTCCGACCGACGACGACGTCGCGCTGGTGCAGGTCGACGCCGACAGCGCCCAGTACTGGGACACCCCGGGCCAGGTCGCCACGCTGGTCGCGATGCTCAGGTCCAGCGTCACCGACGACGGGAACCCCGACATCGGCGACTCCGCCGAGGTCGAACTCTAGGACGACCCGCCCCCGCGCCCTCCGTGGCGCGTGCCGACACCCGGACGCGCCCTCCGTGCGCCGCTTTCCTCTCCTGGCGGGCGGCGCACGGCCATGTCGAACGTCACCGCCTGCGCCCTGCGGCCGGTCTCCGCCCCTTCCCGCTGGTCCGCCGTCCGCGCGTCCTTCCTGTTGGTCGGTCGTGCGCGGCGGCCCCCCGTACCGACTGGGGCAGTGGCCGCTGGACTGGACGTGGTCGGGCCTCCACCGATCGACGGGGCCCGCTGGATACGGTCGAGCCGTGGTGAGCGATCCCCGGCGAGGTGGGAGGCCGTGACGAGCGACCTGCTGGTGGCCGACGCCCCGACGTCCTCGTCGCCACCGCCGCGACGTCGATGGGGCCGCTGGGTGGCGCTCGCCCTGCTGATCGCGGTCGCGGCCATCGCCGCGCTCGCCTGGTGGTCGGCGCGCCCACAGGTCGAGGATCCGGCCGTGGCCGCGCAGGACCTCGCCACCAGTTGGTCCCAACGGGGCTTGGTGGCGGCGACCTTCGCGCCGGAGCCGCCTCCGCCACCACGCCGCGCGCGTGCGGCGATCACCGCGGACCTGTCCGCCGACCCCCCGTCGGTGTCGGTCGTCGAGGTGGTGCCGCCACCGGACGACGACACGCTGTCGACCACGGCGACCCTGGAAGTCGAATGGTCGCTCCCCGGAGACCGCACGTGGTCCTACGAGACGACGGCGACCCTGGTGCGGGCACCAGAGGCGCTGGCGTGGGAGGTCGCCTGGGACCCGCGGATCGTCCATCCCGACCTGACCGTCGGCGAGCACCTCGTGGTCGGGCGGCAACCGGCCGAGCGCGGGCGTGTGCTGGACGAGTCCGGCAGCGTGCTGGTGGGTCCCGAGCGCGTCACCCGGGTGGGCCTGCACCCGTCGCGCATCGACGAGGTCGACGAGACCGTGGACGCGATGGTCGCCGAACTGGACGAGCAGTTGGACATCGAACTCGACGCCGACGACATCAAGGCCGACGTCGCGGCTGCCGACCCCGACCACTTCGTCCCGGTGGTGGTCCTGCGCAACGACGACTACCGGGTCGTCGAACCGGTGCTCTACCCCCTGCCGGGCACCACCTTCCGCGACGACGTGCTGTACCTCGCCCCGACCCGCAACTTCGCGAACCTGACGCTGGGGACGGTCGGGCCGGTGACCGCCGAGCAGTTGGAGGAGTTCCCGGGCCGGTGGGAGGACGGCGACCTCGCCGGCCGATCGGGCCTCCAGGCTGCCCAGGACGCCGCCCTTGCCGGGACACCGGGCTGGACGGTCGAGGCCGTGGGCGACGACGGCACCACCGGAGCCGTCCTCCACACCGTGGGCCCGGTCGTCGGCGCCGACCTGGCCGTCACGCTCGACATCCGCACCCAACGGTTCGCCCAGCGGGCCCTGCGTGACGTCGAGACGCCGGCGGCTCTGGCGGTCGTGCGGCCCTCCGACGGGGCCGTGTTGGCGCTGGCGAACTCGCCCAGCGCGACCTTCGACATCGCCCGCTCGGGCCAGTTGCCGCCGGGGTCGGTATTCAAGGTGGTGACGACCGGGGCGCTGATGCAGGACGCCGGGGTGACGCCGGACACGCCGGTCGCCTGCCCCAACACCATTGACGTCGGCGATCGCACGATCTCGAACGCGGGCACCCTGGCACTGGGGGACACGACCTTCGACCGCGGGTTCGCCAACTCGTGCAACTCGGTCTTCATCGCCCTGTCCGAGGACCTCGGCCCGACCGCGCTGACGGACGCCGCGCGGCAGTTCGGGATCGGTGAGGACGTCACGTGGCCGTTCGGCATGGAGGCCTTCGCCGGTTCGGTCCCGGCCACCAAGGACCGTTGGGAGCAGGCCCTGGCGTCGTTCGGGCAGGGCCGGACACTCGTCAGCCCGCTGGACCTCGCCACGGTCATGGCGACGGTCGCCGACGGCGAACGGGTGCTGCCCCACCTGGTCGTCGACCCTCCGGAGGCGGACCAACAGGTGGCGGACGACGACGTCGCGCCGTTGCCACCCGACGTCGTGTCGGACCTCCAGGACCTCACCCGGCTGGTCGTGACCGACGGGTCGGGCGGCGCGGTGGAGGACCTTCCCGGCGCCCCCGTCCACGGCAAGACCGGGACCGCGGAGTTCACCGACGCCGACGGTGCCACCAGCCAGCACGTCTGGTTCGCGGGCTACCGCGAGGACCTCGCGTTCGCGCTGGTGGTCACCGACGTGTCCGCCGGCAGCGGGGGTGGGACCGCCGCGCCCCTGGTCCGCGACTTCCTCGAACGCCTCGACGGCCGCTGACCGGCCCCGGACCCCCACCTTGTCGGCGCCGTTCGGGCGGGGTGGTGTCCGGGTGGAAGGGCCCTGGCTGGTGGCCGCTCCCCGCCGGAGCCGTTCGGCCCGGGTGGTGTCCGGGTGGAAGGGCCTCGACGGGCCATCCGAGGGCCGGGTGGCCGCCATGCCGTCGGTCACAGGGCCCGGAGGTGGCGGGCGCGGCCGGCCGGGTGACGTCGCATCGCGGCGCGCCGGGCCGACTCGTGGAACCGGTCCAGCTCGTCCGCGGCCAGCCGTGGCTCGGCCAGCCACACCACGACCCCGGGGTGCAGGGTCTCGTCGTCCACCACCTCGGTGGCGCGCAGGACGGTCGCAGCCCGCAGGCCGACCGGGTGGGCCACGGTGGTCGAGCGGCTGGCGGTCATGTGGTGTCCTGGCAGTCGGTTCCCTGCCGCACCAGAGCCCCCGGACGGACCGCCTGATACCGCACCCGACCACGCGTGGCCGGCGGCAAGGTGATGATCCGCACGCCCCGCCGCGCCGACTTTCTGCCCGATGCCTCCCGACCGCTCCGATGGTCAGGGCAGGTCGGCGCAGGTGACACAGCGCGACGCCGTGGGTCGTGCCTCCAACCGGGCGAGCGGGATGGGCTCGCCACAGCGATCGCAGGTGCCCCACGTGCCGTCGTCGATCTTGGCCAGGGCGAGGTCGAGGTCGCGGATCGACTGCGACACCGACATCGCGATCGCGGTCGTGCCGATGCGCTCGACCGCCTCGGAGGTGCCGTCGCCGATGCGTTTGCCGAACCCGATGGTGCTGCCCTCCTCGGGCGGCTCGGTCAGGCGGGCCAGTTCCACCGCCAACTCGTCCCGCCGCGCCCGCAGGGTCCGGGCGAGGTCGTCGAGGTCCGTCGGCGTCGAGTCCATCCCGCGAACGTAATGCGTGCGCGTTGCGTTCCGGATCTGGGGCCGACTGCGGGCACCTCGGTCCGATGGCTCACCGGGATCCGGGTCGTGCGCGTTTCGTCCCGGATGCGGGGCAGGTGCGCACGCGTGGGTCGGTCCGGCGGTCGGGATTGGTTGCGGACCGGGGTGGCGAGGTGGCTGCGGGCGGACGATCGCCGGGGCAGTGGTGGACCGAGCGGTCGGGGGGAGTTCGTACGCTCCCCACGACTTCGGCACGGGAAGGCCACCTCCATATGTCTGACCACCTCGACGGCATGGGCACGATCCTGCACGACGGCGGGACCGCGTTCCGGGTATGGGCCCCGCACGCCGACCGGGTGTCCGTCGAGGGCGACTTCAACGGCTGGGCCGGCGACGCCGATCCGCTGGTCAGCGAGGGAAACGGGTACTGGTACGGCAACGTCGGCCATGCCGGGCCGGGCCACGAGTACAAGTTCCGGATCCGCAACGGCGACCACGACCTCCACCGGGTGGACCCGTACGCACGCCAGGTCACGAACTCGGTCGGCAACGGGATCATCTACGACCCGAACGCCTTCGACTGGGAGGGCGACGACTTCACCTGCCCGCCGCACCACCAACTGGTGATCTACGAGACCCATGTCGGGTCGTTCGTGGGCGGCGCGGGGGGCCCCGGCAACCTCGACCTCGCCACCTCCAAACTGGCCTACCTGCGCGACCTGGGCGTGAACGCGATCGAACTGATGCCGTTGATGGAGTTCGCCGGCGACACGTCGTGGGGCTACAACCCGGCGCACGTGTTCGCAGTTGAGTCGGCCTACGGCGGGCCCGACGCACTGAAGGCGTTCGTCAAGGCCGCCCACTGGCACGGCATCGCGGTGATCCTCGACGTGGTCTACAACCACTTCGGGCCGTCCGACCTCGACCTGTGGCGCTTCGACGGGTGGGCCGACGGCGACAAGGGCGGCATCTACTTCTACCAGGACCACCGCTCGTCGACGCCGTGGGGCGACACCCGCCCCGACTACGGGCGCGAGGCCGTCCGCAACTACATCCACGACAACGCGTTCATGTGGCTGCGCGAGTACCACGTCGACGGCTTGCGGTTCGACATGACCCCCTACATGCGCAGCGTCGACGGCACCGGCAAGGACATCCCCCAGGGCTGGGACCTGATGCGCTGGATCGCGATGGACGTGCGCGAGCACTTCCCGGGTCGGATCATGATCGCCGAGGACCTCCACGGCGACCACGCGGTCACCTCCACCGGGGACGGCGGGGCCGGCTTCCACGCCCAGTGGGACACCCATTTCGTCCACCGGGTCCGGGCGGCCCTGACCACCCCCGACGACGCCGACCGGTCCATGGATGAGGTCGCGCGCGCCATCACCTACGACTACGGCGACGCGTTCGCCCGGGTGATCTACACCGAGTCCCACGACGAGGTCGCCAACGGCAAGGCCCGGGTCCCCGAGGAGGTCGACGGTGACAACCCGTCGGGCTGGGCGGCCCAGAAGCGCGCCACGCTGGGGGCTGCGCTGGTCCTGACCTCGCCCGGGATCCCGATGGTGTTCCAGGGCCAGGAGTTCCTGCAGGACGACTGGTTCCGCGACGACGTCCCGCTGCACTGGCCACGCCAGGAACAGTTCCGCGACGTCGTGCGGATGTTCCACGACCTGGTGTGCCTGCGGCGTGACGCCGAGGGTGACAGCGCCGGGCTGTCCGGCCAGCACATCCGGATCCTGCGTGCCGACGACGACGCCAAGGTGCTCGCGTTCCTGCGCAGCACCGACGACCCCGGCGATGATGTCGTGGTGGTGGCGAACTTCCGCACCGACGCGGTCGAGGGCCACCGCATCGGCCTGCCCGCGACCGGTCGCTGGCGCGTGCGGTTCAACTCCGATGCCGCCACCTACAGCGCGTTGTTCGGCGACCACCACGTCCACGACCTGGCGGCCGTCGACGGCGAGCACGACGGCCTGCCGGCCCATGCCGATGTGACCATCGGGCCCTACACCGTGGTGGTCTTCACCCGCGCCTGACGGCCCGCCGGGTCGGCGCCGCGGGTCAGCCTCGCAGCTTGGGCGAGGATCGTCGGGTCCTGGACCTGGTCGTCGCGGGCCAGCAGCTCGACCTTGGACCCGACCTCGGCGGTGCGCGGGTCGTCGTCGATCCACGATCCGACCCAGCGGGTCGACCCGGTTGCGCCGTGCCACGGCTGGCCTCCCCGGGTCGTCGTCCCCGGCCGAGTCAACCATCCGAGCGGGTCGCCGTTCCGGGCGTCGCCGTGCATCAGGTGACGACCGCCCGGCGGTCGGCGATCAGGCCGACGACCACCACCGCGACCGGGAGGACCAGCAGCAGGCGCAGGACCGGGATGTAGCTGCCGGTCAGGTCGCGGCCCAGCGACACCAGGAACGGTGCCACCGCGGTGCCCACCACGGTCAGGGTCATGACGACGCCTCGGATCGAACCCAGGTTGCGGGTGCCGAACAGGCGGGGGAGCGCGGCCGCCTCCAGCGCCCGCGCACTGCCGCCGGCCGCACCGAACGCCGCCCCGTACAAGCCGGCCATGACGCCCGGTGACACCCACGGCAGCACCACGATGGCGGCGGCCAGGCTGGCCATGGACAGCGCCAGCACCAGGCGCGGTCGCACCCGGTCCACCAGCATCCCGGTCGCCAGGGTCGCGGCCAGTCCGGCGCCGGTCTGGGGGATGAAGTTGGCCGCGGCCTCCAGCGGCGTGAGTCCCTGTTCGCCCAGGATCGACACTTGGTGGAACGACAGCGCCGTCCCGATCAACCCGGTCGCGACCACGCCGCCGGCCAGCGCCCAGAACATCGGGGCCCGGATCGCCTCGGACCGGGTGACGCCCCAGACGGGTCGCGCCGGTTCGGCCTCGGTCGGGGTGACG
>JBBSMS010000077.1:0-16986 GCA_038233055.1 Nitriliruptorales bacterium | reverse complement strand
TCGCGATGCTGGGCGCTGGATCTTCGCACAAGTGCTTCCAGCACTTCGCGCTGGCCGGTCGTGAAGGGCAGGGGCGGTGTGGGAGGTCTCATTCCCGAACCATACCACAATCCTCAGTTATTTACGAGACGGAACACTAGGTGTTCGGGAGCCGACAAGCGATCGGGCCACCACGCCACTTGACAATTCCAAATATACAACCATATGGTTGTATCTATGCAGATCGCTCCTCCGGACTTCGACCTCCTCTTCGGCGCGCTGGCTGATGCCACGCGGCGGGACATCGTGCGACGCGCGATCGACGGTCGGGAAGGGATCAGCGAACTGGCCGACCACTACCCGATGAGCTTCGCGGCGGTGCAGAAGCACGTGGCGATCCTCGAACGCGCCGGGCTGGTGGTCAAGGAACCGGACGGACGACGCAAGATCGTCCGCACCAACCTCGAGGGGCTGCGCATCGCGCGGAGCCTGCTCGACCGCTACGAGGACCTGTGGCGTGGACGGGTCGACCGCATGGCCGACCTGCTCACGTCCGACCAAAGGACTGACGAATGACCGTCACCGACATCCGCAAAGATCCCGAGAACCTCACCATGACGCTGGACGCCGAGTTCGACGCGACCGTCGATCGGGTGTGGCAGCTGTGGGCCGACCCGCGCCAGCTCGGACGCTGGTGGGGACCGCCGACCTACCCGGCCACGATGACCACCCACGACCTGCGCCCCGGCGGCCGCGTCGACTACCACATGACCGGCCCCGAAGGAGACGAGTTCCACGGGTACTGGGAGGTCGAGGAGGTGGACGCCCCGCACGGACTGCTGGTCCACGACGGCTTCGCCCACCCCGACGGGACGCCCAACGACGACCTGCCACGCAACTGGATGCGGCTGACCATCGCCGAGCTCGGTGACGGGCGCACCCGTATGACCATCGAGAGCAACTTCCCCGACCAGGCCTCGATGGAGCAGGTCCTGACGATGGGCATGGAGGAAGGCATGCGCGGGGCGGTCGGCCAGGTCGACGCGATCCTCGCCGAGGACCCCGTCACCACCCCGGCCGGCTGACCACGCCGCCCGAACCGTCCACACGGGATGCCGCCGGTCGCGGCATCCCGCTCCAACACCGGGCGTGCACAGATGCCACGCCTGGACCCACCACCTCACACAGGAATGAGCCATGAGCGACACCACGCACGCCGTCGAACCGAACACCCGCACCCTGGACGTGCCGGGGGCCTCGCTGGCCTGGGACGTCCGGCCCAACGACCAGTCCGAGAAGCCGATCCTGCTGATGGTCGGCTACCCGATGGGCTCCGCCGGCTTCGCCACCCAGGCCGGCCACTTCACCGACCGCACGGTCGTGACCTACGACCCGCGCGGCATCGAGCGCAGCACCGTCGAGTCCTCGGACGAGGGCCCGGGACTGCCACCAGTCGAGCAGAACGTCGAGGACCTCCATGCGCTCATCGAGGCGATCAACGCCCGGTTCGACGGCCGACCGATCGAGGTGTTCGCGAGCAGCGGCGGGGCCGTGACCGCGCTGGCCCTGGTCGCGGTCCACCCGGACGACCTGGCCACGGTGGTGGCCCACGAACCGCCGCTGTTGGCCGTGCTGGAGGACCGGGAGGCGGCCGAGGCAGCCTGGCTGGCAGTGCACGAGACCTACATGAGCCGTGGTGGCGGGGCGGGGATGGCCCACTTCATCGCGATGACCATGCACGAGGGCCCGTTCCCGGACGAGTGGGCGAACCAGCCGGGTCCGGACCCGGCCATGTTCGGGATGCCGGGAGAGGACGACGGGTCGCGTGACGATCCGTTGCTGTCGCAGGACGACACGGGGGTGCCGAACCACCTTCTGGACGTCGAGGCGATCGCCGCGGCGCCGACCCGCGTCGTCCTCGCCGCCGGCGAGGAGACGGGCACCACGATGACGGCGCGCACGTCTGCCGGCGTGGCCGAACAGCTCGGCACCGAGTTGGTGATGTTCCCCAGCGACCACGGCGGCTTCCTGGGCGGTGAGTACGGCCAGTTGGGCAAGCCGGACGAGTTCGCTGCCAAGCTCCGCGAGGTCCTCGACGACGTGTGATCAGGATGCTGATGGGATCCGGTGCCCTCAGCCGGATGGCGGTGCCGGTTTCGGTCGGCACGAGCACCATCTGCACCAGCCGATCCCGTTCGCAAGCAACTGAACGGCCGGGCCGGATCCTTCAGGCGTCGGTGGAAGCGGCCAGGCGGGTGATCGCGTCAGTGCGTGCGGGTCACCTTCTGGAGGCCGGGAGGTTGGTCGAGGTCTCGACCCCGTTCGGTCGCCAGGCGCATCGCCAGGACCTGTCCGGCCACGACCGCCGTCATCGGCGTCAACCACGGGGCCGGTTGGACCACCAGCGGCAGCACGTGGTCGACGGCCTCGACGAGCTCGGGCTCACCGGTGGCAGCGACCAGGCGCGCGCCGGTCGACCGCAACGGGTCCAGCAGCGGCCACAGCCCAGCGATGCCGGGTTCGGCGGGCCCGATCAGCAGGGCCGCCGACCCCGGCCCGACGGCCCCGATCGGTCCATGGAGCAGGTCTGGTGGCGAGAACCCCTCGGCCCGGATGCCCGTGAGTTCGCGCACCTTGAGGGCGGACTCCAGGGCGGTGCAGAGGTTGAGCCCGCGCCCGGCCACCACCAGGTGCTGGCCCTTCACCAGCCAGCCCGGCACGGTGTCGGGCTGGGCCCGAACGGTCGCCGCCAGCGCGGCGGGCACCGCTGCCAACTCCGACCACGGCGACATCGCCCCGGACGCGTCGTCAAGCGCAATCGACACCAACGCCATGCCCAGCAACGACGCCGTGTAGGTCTTGGTGGCCGCGACGGCCCGTTCCTCGCCGGCGCCGATGTCCACGACCATCGTCGCGGCCCGGGCGAGCGGCGACGACGGGTCGTTGGTCACGGCGATCGCCGGATGCCCGCGGTCGGCCGCGGCCTCGACCACCCCCACGACGTCGGGCGACTGGCCCGACTGGGAGACCCCGATCACCAGGGCGTCGTCCCACCGGGGGACCACCCCGTAGATCCCGGGCAACGACGGCGCGGCCAGCGCGACCGACAGCCGGTTGCGCAGCCCCAGCACGTACTTGGCGTACCGCGCGACGTTGTCCGACGAGCCCCGGGCGGCGATCACGACGTGGCCGAACTGACGACCACCGAGGTGCGATCGCAGCGCGGCGACGACGTCCGGTGCCCGGTCGACCAAGGCGGCCAGGACGTCGGGCTGGGATGCCAGTTCCTGCTCCAGGGCGCTTGTCATCGTCCGCCCGCCGTCGGACGGCCGTTCGACTCGACCTCACGACCGGCAACCAGGACCCCGTGCAACTCGAGGCGGTCGTCCAGCACGACCAGGTCGGCCCGGCCGCCAACCTCCAGGCGCCCGTGCCGACGGGCTCGCAGCACGCCGGCCGGCACGGTCGAGGCCGCCCGGATCGCGGCCGCTTGGGGGACGCCCAGTGACACGCAGTTGCGCACGGCCTCCAGCAGCGTCAGGGCGCTGCCGGCCAGGGTTCCATCGGCCCGTCGCACCGCCCCGTCGGCAACGGTGACCTCGACGTCGCCCAGCCGGTAGCTGCCGTCGCCCAGCCCGGCGGCCGCGATGGCGTCGGTGACGAGCGCCACCCGCGGGCCGGCCACCTCCCAGACCAGTCGGACCGTGTCGTCGGCGAGGTGGTGGCCGTCGACGATCACCTGGACCACGACGTCCGGTCGCACCAGCGCGACCCCGGCGACCCCCGGATCCCGGGGCCGGAAGCGTCGCATCGCGTTGAACTCGTGGGTGACGGTCGCGGCGCCCCGGTTGAACGCGGCGTGTGCCTGGGCGGCGGTGGCGTCGGAGTGTCCGAGTGACACCACGATCTCGCGCTCGTGCAGCCAGTCGACCAGCGCCAGTGCACCCGGCGCCTCGGGGGCCAGCGTGACGCTGGTGACGGGGCCGGCGGACACCAGCCGTTCCAGCAACGCCGCGTCCGGGTCGCGACGGTGTTCGGCTGGGTGGGTACCCATCCGATGGGACGACAGGAACGGCCCCTCGAGGTGCACGCCCAGGATCCGGGCGCCCGTGCGAGCGCCGCTCGGGATCCCCGCCGCGACCCGCCCGAGCACCTGTAGCGCCCGCGTCGTGTCGGCCTCGGCGGCGGTGATCAGGGTGGGTTGCCACGCGGTCACCCCGTCGGCGGCGAGCCGGTGGCAGGTCACCACCACCTCGTCCTCGTCGGCGGCCAACAAGTCACAGCCGGCGTAGCCGTTGACCTGCAGGTCGACCAGCCCGGGCGCGGCGATCCGACCGGACCGGGCCGGCACGAGGCCGACCTCGACCACCTCCTCGTCGACCACGGCGACGTCGCCGGGCACCATGGCGCCTCCCACCACGGCCGCGTCAACGCCCAACCTCATCGTGGCACCGCCGCACGAGCGGGCACGACCGACATCACCAACCGCTCGGGTGCCTCCACGGGTGCCGGCGGACACAGCGGCCCGGCGCCGGGTGTCACGGACCCCAGGACCCGCGGTCCGGCCGCGCCGGTGGCCGCCGAGACGTTGCCGGCCAGCCCGTGCCAGGTCAGCCACCCCAGGACCGCGAACGCGATCGCCTCCCGGGCGTCGGCCGGCAGGCCCAGTTCGTCGATCGGGGCCACCGCGATGCCGGCGGCGTCGCCCCTGCGGACCAGTGCATCCCACAGGGCCCGATTGGCAACCCCACCACCGCCGGCCCACGCCCGCGTGACCCGGTGGGCGACGAGGTCCGCGACGACCGACGCGGCCACGACGTCCACCAGCGTGGCCAGCAGGTCCTCGACATCGAGATCGAACCCGGCGACGGCGGCGTCCAGGAAGCCGGCGTCGTAGCGTTCTCGCCCGGTGGTCTTGGGAGCCGTCCGGGCGAGATGATCGTCGGCCAGCAGGCGGGCACGCAGTTCGCCGTGCACGCTCCCCCGGGCGGCGAGGCGACCGTCGCGGTCGAACGACTCGCGACCGTCGGTCGCGCGTGACACCGCGAGGTCGAGCAGGACGTTGCCCGGGCCGACGTCGAAGGCGACCGTGTCGGCGCCGGGAGCCACGACCGTGACGTTGGCGATGCCGCCGAGGTTCAGGGCGGCGACCGGGTCGCGGTGACCAGCCAGCAGCAACTCGTCGACGCGTGCCACCAGCGGTGCCCCCTGGCCACCGGCGGCGACGTCGCGCGCGCGCAGGTCCGCCACCACCGGACAACCGGTGGCCTCGGCGATGGCGGCCGGTTGGCCCACCTGGAGGGTGCCGGCCACCGCCCCGTCGACGACGTCGTGGTGGAGGGTGTGGCCGTGGCTCACGACCAGGTCGACTTCGCCGACCACCGTCATGGCGCAGGCTGCCACCTCGCCCAGGGCCTGCCCGAGCGCGGTGTGCAGGCGACACCAGGTCGCGACGTCGCTGGACGCCCCACCCAGGACGGCCGCCAGGCGCGACCCGAGGTCGTCGGGCCATGCCACGGTGTCGGCGTGGCGCAGGCCGCCACGCAGCACCGGCCCGGCCGGTTCCAGGTCGACCACGGCCACGTCGATGCCGTCCAGCGACGTCCCCGACATCAGCCCGAGCACGGTCGTCACGAGTCGTCCGCCCGCCGGATCGCCTCCCGGGCCCGCCCCCCGGTCGCGGCCAGCAACGACCGTGCGGCGCCCGGATCGACGTCGGCTGCAACCATCACGACCGCGACCTTGGCCTCGCCGTCGGCCGCGGCCAAGGCCCGCGCAGCCCGTTCCCAGTCCGCCCCGGTGACCTCGACGATGATCCGCTGGGCGCGCCGGACAAGTTTGTCGTTGGTCGCCCGGACGTCGACCATCAGGTCCCCGAGGGTGTGGCCGAGCGCGACCATCGCCAGCGTCGACAAGGTGTTGAGCACCACCTTCTGGGCCGTGGCCGCCTTCATCCGGGTCGAGCCCGACACGACCTCCGGGCCGGTCAGCAACTCGATCGCCACGTCCGCGTCGGCGGCCATCGGGGTGTCCGGGTTGTTGACGACCGCGATCGTGCTGGCGCCGACCTCCCGCGCGGCCCGCAGTGCAGCCAGGGCGTAGGGCGTGCGACCCGAGGCACTGGTCGCCACGACCGCGTCGTCCGGCCCGACGGCGTGGTCGAGCAGGTCGCGGCGTCCCGCCTCGGCCTCGTCCTCGCTGACCTCCGAGGCCCGGGTGACCGCGTCGTGGCCACCGGCGGTGATGCCCACGACGCGGCCCGTCGCGCCGAAGGTGGGTCCGACCTCCACGGCATCCAGCATCCCCAGGCGGCCGGGCGTCCCGGCTCCGACGAACACCAGCCGACCCCCGCGCTCCAGCCGGGCCGCGACCTCGTCGACCGCGGTGGCGATGGCGTCCCGGGCCTGCGCGACTGCCTCCAGGGCGCGTTGGTTCTCGGCCACCACCAACGCCACCTGCTCGGCGGTGGTCAGCCGGTCGAGGTCACGGGCGGCGGCCAGGCGAGCCTCGGTGGACAACCCGTCGAGGTCGTCGTAGCCGTGACGTGACCCGGTCGTCGCACTCATGCCGCCTCCGCGGTCATCGCGTCGGCCAGGACCTCCCAGACCTCGAACGGGTCCCGGGTGTCGAGGTGGGTCATGTGGGCGCAGGCGTCGAAGCCCCAGGTCCACAGGTCGGTGACCCCGGCCGCGCGCGCCGCGGCGACGGCGGCCCGGATCTCGTCGGCCTGGTCGGGCCCCAGTTTGAAACCCTGGATCCAGATCTGCGGGACGAGGTCGTGCTGGGTGGCCAACTCCACGATCCGACGCGACGACGTCCCGACGAACTCGGTCGCGTCCCGGTCGAAGAACGACCAGTACGGGTCGGTCGCCAGCGTGTCGAGGCCGGGCAGGGCCGCGACCGGCTCCCAGTCGTCGATGGCGTGCAGGCCGTCAGCAGACGGCAGCAGGCACACGGTGGAGCGGCCGCCCAAGCGGTCGACGTGGGCGACGACGTCGGCCAGCAACTCGACCAGCACCTCTTCCCGGAACCGTCGCAGGGTCGGCGTCAGTTCTCGTGGCAGGTCCTCGCCGTGACGCTCCCGATACCGCGACCGGCAGGAGTCACAGGTGCACGTCCACGCGTCGTCGGGCTGGTCGAAGCGGACGGGGTGGGCCCAGTGCGGTTCGTCCCAGAAGATCCGGTCGGCCCCCAGTTCGACCGCTGCGGTGGCCCACTGCCGCACGAAGTCGCGCACCTCGGGCCGACTGGGACAGGCTGCCCCGACGTGGCGGCCGTCGGCGAACACCTGCCCGAGTTCCGGGTGCTGGGTCATGAACAACGACTCGGCCTCGCCGCCGAACAGGTGCCCCAGGCCCCAGGGACCGACCTGCACCTCCAGCCCGAGGTCGTGGCTTGCCGCCACGATCCGCTCCATCTGGCCTCGGTACCAGTTGAAGTCGTTCTCGCTGAAGGTGTGCAGGACCCCGGTGAAGCCACGGTCCGCCAAGTCCTGCATGTCGGACTTGACGTGACGGAGGATCCGGTTCCCGAAGTAGGACGCACCGATGGCCATGGACGTCGTCCTTTCCTCAACCCTTGACGGCGCCGGCCACCATGCCCTCGGTGAGCCGGGTGTGGACGAACAGGAAGAACGCCACGACCGGGAGCGTGAACAGCACGCTGAAAGCCATGATCGCGCCCTGGTCGGCGGATGCCCGGCCGACGAACGTGGTCAGCGCCACCGGCAGGGTCTGCATGGACTCGTCCTTGACGAAGGTCAGGGCGAACAGGAACTCGTTCCAGGCGGCGATGAACACGAAGATCGCCGCGGCCGAGATCCCCGGGCCCGCCAGCGGCAGCACGACTCGCCACATCGCCTGGAACCGGGTGGCCCCGTCGACCAGCGCGGCCTCCTCGATCTCGTCGGGGATGCCACGGAAGAACCCACGCAGGATCCAGACCGCCAGCGGCGTGGTGAACGACAGGTAGGCGATGACGAGGCTCAGCCAGTGGTCCAGCAGCCCGAGCCCACGCATCACCACGAACAGCGGGATGATCATGACCACGACCGGGAACATCTGGGTCGCCAGCACGGTCAGCAGCAGCATGCGCTTGAGCGGCAGGTCCATGCGGGCGAACACGTAGCCGGCCATGATCGACACCGCGACACCGGCGACCGTCACGATCCCGGCCACGATCAGGGAGTTGACCAGGGCCGTGCCGAAACCACGTTCGACCACGGCCAGGTAGCGCCCCCATTCCCACGTGCTGGGCCAGAACACCGGCTCCGAGGTCAGGATCTCGTCGTCCGGTTTGACCGAGGTCAGGAACATCCACGCCAACGGGAACACCGAGAAGACGACCAGGGCCACCACTCCCACGAAGGTGGCGACCTGGCCCAGGCGGGCGCGACCGCCGCGGCCCGGTCGACCTCGACCACGGGAACCTCGGGCTCCACGGGACCGACGGGACGGTCGTCCAGCGGCAGGCTCGGGCAGGGTGGTCGTCATCTACAGGCCTTCCTCTTCACGGACCATCCGGATGTAGGCGAAGGTGACGACGGCCAGGATCACGAACATCACCATCGCCAGCGCGGAGCCGATCCCGAAGTCGAGCTGGGTGAACGCCTCGCGGTAGGTCGCGATCGACAGCACCTCGGTCGACCGCGCCGGCCCGCCCCTGGTCATGACGTAGACCTGGTCGAAGACCTTGAAATCCCAGATCGTGGACAACACCACCAGCACCAGGATGAGCGGCTTGAGCATGGGCAGGATGACGTGGACCAGCCGTTGCCAGGCGCTGGCCCCGTCGATCCGGGTGGCGTCGATGACGTCGTCGGGGATGGACTGCAGTCCGGCCAACAGCGAGATCGCCACGAACGGGAACGACTGCCACACCACCACGACGCCGATGGCGACGAAGGCCGGCAGCGGTGACACGAACCAGGCATGGCCGTCGAAGTCCATCCCGAGCCTGGTCAACAGCCAGTTGATGAACCCGTACTGGTCGTTGAACAACCAGCGCCACACGGTCGCGGCAGCCACCCGCGGCATCGCCCACGGCAACAGCACGGCGATCGCCACCAGGGTCCGTCCCGGGATCGGCCGGTTCAGCAACAGGGCCACGGCCATCCCCAGCACCATCGTCCCGACGACGCAGGCCAACCCGAACACGACGGTGACCACCACCACCCGGCGCAGCTGGGGATCGGTCGCGACCGTCACGTAGTTGTCCAGCCCGATGAAGCTGCTCTCGCCGGTGGTGAGCGACGCCAGTCCGGCCTCGCGGAAGGACAGGTACATGGTGCGGGCGACCGGGTAGCCGATCAGCCCCAGGATCAGCACCAGCGCGGGTGCCACCAGCAGCGCCGGCAGGACGCGGTTGTCGAAGCGGTGGCGCCACGACGAGCCGCCGGACCCACGACGTGGTCGTCGGTCCGGTCGGGGGCCAGTGGGACTCCCACGCCCCGACGGCGACGACGACCGCGACGACGACCGCGACGACGCCGACGACCCGGCGGCGCGTGGCCGCCGGGCGTCGGTGGATCCGGACGCCAGTGACAACACTCAGCCGTTCAGAAGGTCGGCCAAGGTCTGGTTGACCTGGACCACGGCGTCGTCGACCGACAGGCTGCCCTGCATCACCTGCTGGATGGCATTGGTGAAGGTCTTGTCACCTTCGACCGCACCCCAACCGGCGGTGGCTGGGTAGGTGCGCGAGTGCTCGACCAGTTGTTCGGTGAACGGGCCATAGAGTTCGTCGCCAGCGGCGCTGGAGGCCTCGACGCCGGACGCGGTGCCGGGCAGGAAGCCCAACGTGTCGGCGAAGGTGGCCACGTTGTCGGGCTCGAGCATGAACTCGATGAACTGGCGACCCAACTCCTGCTGGTCGGACTCCGCGAAGCTCACGAGGTGGCTGCCACCCGCGAATGTGTCGCTGTTGCCGCCGGGCCCGGCCGGCAGGACCGACGTCGCGACCTTGCCCTCCAGTTCCGGGTTGGCGTCCAGGATCGCGGCCAGGTCCCAGCCACCGCCGACCATCATGGCGGCATCGCCGTTGGCGAAGCCCTCGCGGACGTCGACGGAGTTCCACTGCACGGCACCTTCGGGCGACCACTGGGCGAGGTCCGTGTAGGCCTGGAAGGCGGCCCGACCGGCGTCCGAGTCGACCTGCGGTTCCCACGTGCCATCGGTCTCGGTAGCGACCTCGCCGCCGGCCTGCCAGATCATCGGCACCAGCATGTGGGTGTAGTCGCCGGCGACCTGGATCGGGGCCACGTCGGTCTCGGTGTCGATGGCCTCGGCCGCGGCCAGCAACTCCTCCCAGGTGGTTGGTGCCTCCACCCCGGCCTGCTCGAGGATGTCGGTGCGATAGATCAGGGCCCGCGCCCCGGCATACCACGGGTAGCCGTAGGCGGTCTCGTCGACCGTGCCGGAGTCGACCAGCGACTCGATGTAGTCGTCGCCGATCTCGCCCTCGATGGGGGCGAGGCCGCCGAGTTCGGCGAACTCGGCGGTCCAGGTGGTCCCCATCTCGGCCACGTCGGGAACCTGTCCGCCGCCGATCGCGGTGACGAACTGGTCGTGGGCATTGGCCCAGGGGACGTACTGGACGTCCACGGTGACGCCCTCGTTGGCGTCCTCGAAGGCGGCCGCGGTCTCGTCGACGACGGCCTGGACCTCCTCGTTGCCGGGCTCCATGATCCAGACCGTGAGGTCACCGGCCGCCACGGCCTGCTCGGTCTCGGCAGCGGCAGTGGTGCCGGCATCGGAGGCGGGTTCGCTGGCGCCGCCGGCGGCGCCAGTCTCGGTCGCGTCGCCATCGCCGGACGCGGCGGAGTCGTCGCCACTGCCACAGGCGGACAGGACCAGGACGGCGGCTGCCAGGGCAGCCAACAGTTTGCGGGTGTTCATGGCGCTTCTCCTCGTGCGTGGGGACTGGCAGCGGCCGGGACGGGGGCCCCGGTCGTGGTGGGGATCGCCCGCACCACCAGCGGTTCGTGGATCGCGTCGGTGGTGTCGAGCAGGGCCAGCACGCCGTCGAGGGCGTCGCCGGCCGCGGACACGACGTCCAGGGCAGGGTGGGTGTCGGCGACCGCGGCGAGCATGCGGTCGGTCACGAGGTCGTCGAGGTCGAACAAGGTGCCGCGCAGGCCCAGGACGGTGGCCGACACCGCGTCCACGGCCGTGGTGACGGTCCGGGCCAGGGCGGCCGCGGCGTCGTCCCAGGTGGCGTCGGCGACCGGGTCACCGCCACGGGCTGCGGCCGCCACGGCCGGGGCGAAGGCAGCGACGTCACGGGCCGGGGTCGCGGACACGTGGATGGTCGCCGCGAGCTGATCCAGTGGTCCGAACGCCTCGCGGGCCGCGGCCGCGAGCACGCCGGAACCGCCCGGGCGACCGTCGTGGTGGCGCAGCGCCGCCCGCAACCCAGCCCGCCCGACCGCGTGTCCGGAGCCATCGTCACCGAGCCACGGTCCGTGGCCGTCGACCACGACGGAGGTGCCGTCGCCACGCATGCCCAGCGCCACCGCGCCCGTGCCGGCAATCGCGACCACCCCGGGACGGCCCGCCAGCGCCCCAGCGTGGGCGGCCACGACGTCACCGGTCACCAGCACGTCCGCGGTCGGCCACGCCGCCGCGAGCCGGTCGGCCAGCGCCCGGGCGGCGCCGGGCGTCTGCATCCCGCCAGTGGTCGCGACCCCCAGGCCATGCAGCGACGACGGCGGCGGGGCCTGGGCTGCGACCGACCACGCGCGGACGGCACGGTCCACGAGCGTTCCGAGGCGCTCGACCCCACCGCGGTCGGAGAGGCTCACGCCACTGTCGACCACCACGGTGGCACGGCGATCGGCGTCGGTGATCCGGCATCGGCTGCGGCCGATGTCGAGGACCAGGATGGGGGCCGGGACGCGGGGGAGGGCAGGGCTGGTCGGGTCGGTCATGCCGGCGCCAGCACCGAGGCGGCGAGCGGCAGGTCCGCGGTGAGCTTGTAGCGGTCACCGCGGTAGATGGACCGCACGAACTCCACGGCACGGTCGCGCTCGTCCCACGACGTGCGTTCGAACAGGAACGACGGCGAGTGCAGGGGGCGGCCCAGCAGTTGGGACTCGACTTCGTCGGTGACGGTCGGCTCGATGGTCTGGGTCGCCCGGGCAAGGTGGATCCCGTGGCGCCGGGCCAGCAGGGCGTAGAAGGACTTGTCCTCGAGGTCGTCTGCGGCCAGGCCGGGTACGAGGTCGAGCGGGACGTGCAGGGTCTCGATCGCCATCGGTTCGCCGTCGGCCAACCTCAGGCGCCGGACCCGCAACACCCGCGACCCCGGTGACACCTGGAGCCGATGGCCCAGCCGTGGCCCAGCCCAGGTCTCGTCCAGCTCGAGGGTGCGGCTGCCGGGCGTGAAACCCCGGGACCGCATGTCTTCGGAGAACGACGTCGCGGTCAGGGGCTGGGCGATCTTGGGTTCGCCGACGAAGGTGCCGGCGCCATGGCGTCTGACCACCAGTCCCTGGGCGACCAGGTCCTCGATGGCCCGGCGCAGGGTCATGCGCGAGATGCCGACGTCGGCCGCCAGGGCACGCTCCGGGGGCAGCGCGTCGCCGACGCGCAGTCCCTGGATCAGTTCCTCGAGGTGTTCGCGCGCCTCGCGGTGCTTGTCGCCGGCCATGCCGCCTCCTCGTGACCGCGAACGCTAGTGGTCTAGACCATTCAGCGCAAGGGATCGCACCAGATTGACGGGTCAGATTGTCAGAGAAAGTGCCGGACAGTGGCCAAAGGGGTCTATGGTCCCCCGAACAGTCGCCTAGGGTCCACGTCGTGCTGCTTATTGGTATAGACCAATCGAGCATCGGCTGGACCCCCCGACGATCGGAACCTGACATGAAACGACTGGCCCTCCTGCTGGCCGCGCTGCTGCTGGCCACCACCGTGACGACGACCGCCTCCGCGCAGCCCGAGCAGCAACTGCGCGCCTTCTGGGTGGATGCCTTCAACGACGGGATCTACTCCGCCGAACAGGTCGACGAACTGGTGGCCGACGCCACGGCTGCCAACGCCAACGTGCTGATCGTGCAGGTCGGTCGTCGCTTCGACTGCTTCTGCAACGACGCGCTGTATCCCCGCACCGATGCCGCGATCGACCCGGCGCCCTACGACCCGCTGGCCACCCTGGTCGACCGCGCCCACGCCGCGGGCCTGGAAGTGGACGCGTGGATCAACGCCACCACGCTGTGGAACCTCGCGACGCCACCCAGTTCCCCGGACCACGCCTTCAACCAGCACGGGCCGACCGCCACGGGCGACCAGCGGTGGCTCAACAAGCGCGTGGACGGTTCCGAACTGATCGGCAACAACGCCTACCTCGACCCGGCCCACCCGGACGCGGTCGCCTACGTGGTCGAGGCCGTCCGCAGCGTGATCGCCAACTACGACGTCGACGGGGTCAACTTCGACTACATCCGCTACCCGGACTTCAACGGCGACGCCTTCCGCAACGACTGGGGCTACGGCGACGTGTCGCTGGCCCGCTTCCGGGCCGCGACCGGGCGCACCGACGTGCCCGCGCCCGACGACGAGCAGTTCAGCGACTGGCGCCGGGCCCAGGTCAGCAACCTCGTACGCCAGCTCTACCTCGGGGCGTTCGCCCAGGACCCGGACGTCCGCGTCAGTGCCAACACGATCTCGTACTCGTTCGGGCCCCAGACCTACGGCGGTTGGGAGGGCACGAGGCCCTACGCGAACGTGATGCAGGACTGGAAGGCGTGGATGGAGGAGGGGATCCTCGACCTCAACGTCAACATGAACTACAAGCGCGAGTGGCTCGACGACCAGGCCCGGATGTTCGACGAGTGGACCGAGGTGATCGCCGACTGGCAGTACGACCGGCACGCGATCGTCGGTTCGGCGCTGTACCTCAACGAGGTCGACGACACAATGGCCCAGCTCGACCAGGTGCTGACACCGACCGCGGCCGGCAACACCGCGGTGGGGTGGACCGGCTACTCCTACGCCAATCCCAGCCTGACCGGGTTGGGCGAGCCCGACGACGTGCGGGACGCCGAACGCGAGCGGCTGGTCGCGGCCCTGACCGATCCTGCCGACGGGCCGTTCGCCGAACCGACCGACGTGCCGGAGATGACCTGGAAGACCACGCCGACGACCGGGCACGTCGCCGGGACGGTGTCGACCGAGGCTGGCGCGGTCCCCGACCAGGTCGAGGTGGCGCTCATCGACCCCGAGACCGAGCAGGTGGTGGACACGATCCTGACCGACGGCAACGGCTGGTTCGGGTTCGTGGACGTGGCGCCCGGGAAGTGGAAGGTCAAGGTCGACCCGTCGGCCGTGGTCGGCAAGCCCGTCACGAACGTGCGCGTCCAGGCCGGTGGGCTGGTCGACGCGGACATCCGGGTCAAGCGACTGCAATGACCGACGTGCGCGGTCGCGGGCCGTCATCCGCCGCCGCGCGCCGGTTGTCGTCGGCGCGCCCACACCGGGGTCATCACGGCAAACGCCCACGTGACCCCGGCCACCAGGCCGGCGACGACATCGGTCGTCCAGTGCACCCCCAAGTAGACCCGTGACGCCGCGATCAGGACCACCAACACGCCGATGCCTCCCAGGATCGCGGTCCGGGACCAGCCACGCGGCCGCATCATCACCATCAGGAAGGCCAGCGTCACGTAGACGGCCGCGGCGCCCATCGTGTGTCCGGACGGGAACGACAGGTCGGGGACCTGCTGGACCGCCAGTTCGGTCGGGGGTCGAACGCGTCCGACGATCGGCTTGACCGCGGAGTACACGCTGGTCGCGCCGAGGTAGGCCCCGATCAGGACGGCCAGTCCGGCCCAGTCGCCGCGCCGCCAGCGCCAGGCGAGCCCGACCACCGTGCCGAGGATGACCAGGCTGATGGTGTCGCCGATGCCCGTGACGACCTGCACGGCCTGGGTGAGGCCGGCGGTTCGACGGGGCACGATCCACTCGGCGATCGCGAGGTCGAACCCACCCGGCGAGTCTGTCGCCAGCCACAGCACCGCGAACCCCACCAATGAGGTGACCGCGATCAGCAGCATCACGACGATGGCCAACCATGCCGGGGTGGTCCAGCGCCCCAGCCGCTCGCCCAACCGCACGTACCGGCCGGTCAGGACGCGCTGGATGCGCCGGCTCACGCCCCGACCGCGCGATGGACCGCCCGTCCCGGCGACATCGTCGCAGGCGCCGGCTTCGTGGTCACCCATCCGGAGGTGCGGCGGCAGTGCGGCGGTAGACGATCGTGTTGCCGCGCTTGTCGACCATGTCCAGCAACCCGAGCAGGCGGAGGCAGTAGGCCATCTGCTGGGCCAGTCGCCGTCCGGACCCCAGCGCGCCGGCAAGGTCATTCGTCGTGAAGTCGATCGGCAGCCTGGCCGGGAGCAGGTCGAGCAGGTCCGCCGGTGTGTGGAAGCGGAGGTGGTCGAGGACCTCCACCAGTCGTCGTTCCTCGATCACCCAGCCCTTTCGTCGCCACGCCTTGGTGGGGTCGTGGGTCCGCACCTGGTCCTCGCGGGTGAGGACGACTTCGAGGGTGAGGTTGGGGTGGTCGAGGAGGTTCGGGAAGCTGACCAGCTCGGCGAACAGGTCGGCCGCGGCGCCGTGCCTGGGCGACCGCCGACGGGACAGGATCTCGCCGTGCTCGTCGACCTTGAGGATGGTGGTGTCGACGGCGATCGGGTGGACGATGCGGACGCTGTGGCCGTCCAGGAGGTGGTCGAGCTTGCGGACCATCGACGAGAAGCCGGACGTCTGGATCTCGATCAGGGTGTCCCCGCGGACGACGTCGGCGACGAAGCCCGCGACCGGATGCTCGACCAGGTCGCCGGGCTCGCGGTACCAGTCCTTCAGTGCCGCATGCAGGGGTCCTTCACGCAGGGTCCCCACGAGCGGCCGCGTCGCTCCTGGTGCCACGCGTCCTCCCGACGATCGGCAACCACGAGCCTACGAACGTCCCGGCCACGTTCCCACCAACCACCGGCGCGCGCCGTCGGGTTCGTCCGAGCCGGGCGGCGACGCGGGCCGGGCCGACTGGCCCGCGCATGGGGGCCGGTTGGCACGTGCAACGGGGCAGGCCGGAATGGTCTGGTGAGCAGGAAGGTGGGACGACTCCCGCCGGCACCGATCATCGCCTCGAGGAGGCACTCATGAAGGCACTCGTCTACCACGGACCCGACGACATGGCCTGGGAGGAGGTCCCGGACCCCACGTTGCAGGACGCGACCGACGCGATCGTGAAGGTCGAGACCACCACGATCTGCGGCACCGACCTCCACATCCTCAAGGGCGACGTCCCCGCGGTGACCGACGGCCGCGTGCTCGGCCACGAAGGCGTCGGCATCGTCACGGAGGTCGGTGACGAGGTGACCGACGTCGCGGTCGGCGACCGGGTCATCATCTCGTGCATCAGCAAGTGCGGAACCTGCGACTACTGCACCGCCGACATGCCGTCGCACTGCCAGACCCTGGGCGGGATCGGCTGGATCTTCGGCCACCTGATCGACGGCACCCAGGCCGAGTACGTGCGGGTGCCCTTCGCCGACACCGGGCTGATCCCGCTGCAGGACGGGTGACCGCCGAGCAGGGGGTGATGCTCAGCGACATCCTGCCGACCGGCTATGAGATCGGCGTCCGCTACGGCGAGGTGTCCGAGGGCGACACGGTCGCGGTCGTGGGGGTCGGCCCGGTCGGGCTGGCATCGATCATGACTGCAGGCCCGAGCGGGGCCAGCCAGATCATCGCGGTCGACGGCAACCCGTTCCGGCTCGAGCAAGCGCGCGCGTTCGGTGCCACCGACACCATCGACATCAACGCCGTCGACGACGTCGTTGCGGCTATCCGGGAGTTGTCACCGGACGGACTGGGGGTCGACGTCGCGATCGAGGCGGTCGGGGTCCCGGCGACCTTCCGCACCTGCATCGACGCGATCCGGCCGGGTGGTCGGGTCGCCAACGTCGGTGTGCACGGTGAGCCGGTCGAGTTCCGGATCGAGGAGCAG
>JBBSMS010000076.1:0-17158 GCA_038233055.1 Nitriliruptorales bacterium | reverse complement strand
GGACCGCCACCGCCGAAGCGATCCTCGCCAAGGTCCAACGCGGACGTCACACCCTCCGAGCAATCACCAGCCAAAACTGAGACGGAACACTAGGATCGAACCGGACCCGCCCACGGCCGCCCCAGATCGGACCAGCATGCGCTCGCCGGACACGACCGATGTCGCCGACGTGCTCGCCGACGTGGACGACTGGCCGGTCGACACGGTCGCGGTCGGCGTGACGACGGGCGCAGCCTCGATCGCCACCCACGGCCCCACAGACCGGGTCTTCGCCCTCGCCAGCGTGACCAAGCCGCTCGCGGCGATGGGCGTGCTGCTGGCCGCGCAGGACGCCGTGGTCCACCTCGACGAACCGGCCGGCCCCACGGGCTCGACCGTGCGACACCTGTTGGCGCATGCCTCCGGGCTGGGCCTGGACGCGGACGCCCGGACGGTCGCGCCAGGCACCCGACGGGTCTACTCCAACATCGCCTACGACCTGCTGGGTGACCTGGTGGCCGAGCGCGTCGGCGAACCCTTCGGCGACCACCTCGCGCACGAGGTCTTCGCGCCCCTGGGCATGGAGACCACCACGCTGGACGGCTCCCCGGCACACGCCGCCACCTCCACCGTCGACGACCTGTTGGCGTTCGCCCGCGAAGTCCTCGCGCCGGACCTCCTTGACGACGACCTCGCCGTCGACCTCGTGACGCCCCAGTGGCCCGACCTTGACGGCGTGGTGCCGGGCTACGGACGGCAGGTTCCGTGCCCCTGGGCGCTGGGCGTCGAGGTCCGCGGTGGCAAGTCCCCGCACTGGACCGGGGGCGACCAACCCGCGTCCGTCGTGGGTCACTTCGGCCAGTCCGGGACCTACCTGTGGGTCGATCGCGAGCATGACGTGGCCGTCGTGGCCCTGACCGACCGCGACTTCGGACCCTGGGCCGTCGACGCCTGGGCGCCATTCAACGACCGTCTCGCCGCCGCACTCGGGGCCGCGGGATGAGGATCCTGTGGGCGGGGTGGGGCGACCTCGGGACCGCGGCGACCCCTGCACTGGTCGCGGCCGGCCACGAGGTGGTGGCCCTGCGCCGCCATGACCTCGCGGAGGTCCCGGTCGGCGTGATCCCACTCCAAGGCGACCTGAACGCCCCTGAAGGCCTCGACCTGCCGGCAGGTGTTCGGGCCTGCGTCGTCACGCTCACACCCGACACGCGCGACCACGCGGGCTACAAGCGCGCCTACCTCCACGCCCTCGCAAACCTTCATGCTCTTGTTCAGGGTGAGATTGGAGCCGCTGAACCTCGACTGGACCGGTTGCTTTTCGTGTCCTCGACGGCCGTCTACGCCCAGGATGGAGCAGAATGGGTCGATGAGCAGGCATCAACGTCACCTTCACGCTTCAATGGTGCCGTGATGGTGCGCGCCGAGCGCCTTGCGGCGAGCGCTGGATGGCCCACGACGATCGCTCGACTGTCCGGCATCTACGGGCCGGGGCGGACGCGCCTGCTGGACAAGGTCCGCGACGGTCGATCGAGCCGGAACACGTGGACGAACCGCATCCACCGCGACGACGCCGCCGCGGCGATCGTGCACCTGCTCCAGATGGGCGACGCGCCGCCGGTGGTCAACGTCACCGACACCGAGCCAGCCACCAATGACACCGTGCTGACGTGGTTGGCGGACCGGATGGGTGCGCCCCGCCCGCGGATCGAGGAGGGGCCGGTCGGGGGCAAGCGGGTCGACGGCCAACTCCTGCGTTCGACCGGCTTCACCCACCGGTACCCGACGTTCCGTGAGGGCTACGGCGCGCTGGTCGACACCCCGTGAGCGACGACCCCCCGATCGCCGCCGGGCGCGACGCAGACGTCCACCGACTGCCCGACGGGCGCGTGCGGCGTTCGTACCGCGACGGGCGCTCGGCCACCCACGAGGCCGATGTCCTCCGCGCCGTCGGCGCGCTGGGCTACCCCGTCCCGACGGTCTATCGCGCCAGTGGCCCGGACATCGTGATGGAGTTCGTCGCCGGCCCGACGCTGACGCAGGCACTGGTGAGCGGCATGGATCCCACGACCGGGGGCGCGATCCTCGCCGACCTTCACCATCGCCTGCATGCGCTCGCCTGGCCCGATGCCGGGCCGGGCGAGTGCCTCCTCCACCTCGACCTGCATCCGGAGAACGTGCTGCTACGTGACGGCCGACCGGTCGTGATCGACTGGACCAACGCCGGGCCGGGAGCACCCGGACTCGACGTGGCGATGACGGCGTTGATCCTTGCCCAGTTGGTGGTGACCGACTCCATGCTGGCCTCCGTGGGCCTGGGCGAGGAGGCCCGCGACGCCGTGGCGGAGGTCCTGCACGCCTACGGCCGGCGAGTTGATGCCCCGACCGACGACGAACTCGACGACACGGCGATGCGCCGCCACCGCGACCTCTACCAGACCGACGCCGAGCGGGCGATGTTGCCGCAGGCCGCGAGGCTGGCCGCCGTGGCCACCCGGGGCAGGCGCCGCGAACCCGGGAACTAGGTCAGCAGGTCGACCAGCAGCAGGCGGACGGCGGCGAGCGCGGTGCCGCGGTGCGAGCGAGCGTCCTTCTCGGCGGCGCCCAGTTCGCCGTTGGACCGGTCCAGCCCGTCGGCCACGAACAGGGGGTCGTAGCCGAACCCATTGGTGCCCCGGCGAGCATGGAGGATCCGACCCTCCATGGTCCCGCGCTCGACCCATTCCCGCCCGTCCGGTGCGACCACGGCCACGGCCGAGACGAACCGTGCCGTCCGGCGATCGTCCGGCACGTCGGCCATCTCGGCCAGCAGTCGGTCGTTGTTGTCCTCGTCGTCGCCACCGGACCAGCGCGCCGAATGGATGCCGGGAGCGCCGTCCAGGGCATCCACCTCCAGCCCGGAGTCGTCGGCCACGGCGGGGTGGCCGGTCGCATCCGCCGCGGCCCGGGCCTTGATCAGGGCGTTGGCCTCGAAGGTGTCACCGTCCTCGACCGGGCTGGGCAGTCCGAGGTCCCCGATCGTGACCAACTCGACGTCCAGGCCGGCCAGCAATCGTTCGAGCTCGACCAACTTCTTGCGGTTGCCCGTGGCGACCACCAGCGTGGTCGCCGCCATCAGGCGTTCTCCAGGACATCCGCCTGGGCCGCGAACAGCTCGTCGCAACCCATCGCGGCGAGATCCAGCAGGCGATCCATCGAGCGGCGGTCGAAGACGTTGCCCTCGGCGGTCGCCTGGACCTCGACCAGGCCGCCGTCGGCGGTCATGACGACGTTGGCGTCGACGTCGGCCGCGACGTCCTCGACGTACTCCAGGTCCAGCACCTCTCCCCCGGCCACGATCCCGACCGAGATGGCCGCCACCTGTCCGACCACGGCGGCGTCGGCCCCGACGGACCGCAGGGCCGCCACCAGCGCGACCCACGCGCCGGTGATCGCGGCGGTGCGGGTGCCGCCGTCGGCATCGAGCACGTCACAGTCGACCGTGACGGTGCGCTCACCCACTGCCTCCAGGTCGACGACCGTACGCAGGCTCCGGCCGATCAGGCGCTCGATCTCCTTGGCGCGTCCGTCAGGACCGGACCTTTGGCGGCGGGCACGAGGGGTCGTGGACCCCGGCAGCATCGCGTACTCGGCCGTGACCCACCCCCCCGACGGCTTCCACCGAGGTGCACCCTCGGCGATCGACGCCGAACAGGCCACCCGGGTGCCGCCGAACTCGACCAGGCACGACCCGGCCGGGGAGCGTTGGAAGCCCAGTTCCAGGCGGACGGGACGCAGAGCGTCCACGAGACGATCGTCGGGGCGCTCCATGGCACGTTGCTCCAGAGGGTGGCGACCGGACGACATCCGCCGCCCGACCCTCGATCCTACGGCCACCGAGACCCGCTGCCGCACGCCCGCGATGTGAGTTGGGCGCCCCGATGTGACTTGGCTTCGCCTGGTGGTCCGAAGTCACATCGGGACGCGGTTGTCACATCGCTGGTCAGGCCGTCGGAGATCCGCTGGTCTCCGAGGTCGCAGGCTCCAGGTTCACGAACACCGCAATCGTGTCTCGCCGGCGAGGGTGCAGATTGCGCCAACGCCCGGTCGAGGTTCCGCTCTTCCCGGTGGATCGGACCGGGATTCGTCCATGCCCGCGGTGGTACACCGGTCGGACGCCGCCGCCCGACTCGGAGCGCCACATGAACACGACCCACCTCGGCGACCTGGAGGTCTCGGCCCAGGGCCTGGGCTGCATGGGGATGAGTCACGCGTATGGCCAGCGCGACGACGACGAGTCGATCGCCACCCTGCACCGGGCGCTCGAACTGGGCGTCACATTCTGGGACACCGCCGACGTCTACGGCGCCGGCGACAACGAGCGCCTGCTGTCGGGCGTGCTCGCCGACCACCGGGACGAGGTCACGCTCGCCACCAAGTTCGGCATCACCGCGATCGGCGGGAGTGGCAACGCCGGCCAGCACACCGTCCGCGGTGACCACGACTACGTCCACACCGCCTGCGACGCGTCGCTGGACCGCCTGGGCGTCGAGCACATCGACCTGTACTACCTCCACCGGCCACCCACGGATGTCCCCCTGGAGGAGACCGTCGGCGCCATGGCCGAACTGGGCGTCGGACTGGTGCCGTTCTCGCCGCTGGGTCGCGGCTTCCTGACCGGCCAGCTCGACGTCGGCGCCTTGGACGACGACGACTTCCGCGCCGCCCTGCCTCGCTTCGAAGGCGATGCCGCGGCTCGCAACCGCGTGCTGCTGACGGTCATCGAGCGGATCGCCGATGACCACGACGCCACGGTTGCGCAGGTCGCGCTTGCGTGGGTGGACGCCCAGCAGGAGCCGCTGGGCATCCCGATCGTCGCCATCCCCGGCACCAAGCGTCGCCGGTGGCTGGAGGAGAACGTGGCCGCCCGCGACGTCGCGCTGGGCGAGGACGACGTCGCCGACCTGGACGGCCTGGCCGGTGAGGTCGTGGGCGCGCGCTACTGAGTCACCCGCACGTCGTGGCGATCCCCGTCACGAGCCACCTCGACCGGGCCGGCGAAGGTGGCGGCCGCCTCGGCCACCGACGTCGCGGGATCCAGGTCGGGCCGCAGGTGCGTCAGCAGGAGCCGCCCGACCGCGGCGTCCGTGGCGATCCGTCCGGCATCTGCAGCCGCGAGGTGGCCGTCCCCGCCGTCCCCGGCGGTTCCGGTCTGCCAGGTTGCCTCGCACAGGAACAGGTCCGCCCCCCGGGCGCAGTCGACCAGGTCGGCTCCGCCACCGCTGTCGGCGGAGTAGCACAGTGTCGCACCGGACGGGTCGGCGATCCGCAGGGACACGGTGGGCACCGGGTGGTCACTGGCAAACGCCGACAGGTCCACGTCACCCACGCGCCACGTGTCGCCCGGAGTGACGGTCGTCCACGGCAGCACGCGGTCCCAGTCGGCTCGTCGGTGGTCGCCCACCAGCCGCGTCAGCGATTCCTCCACCTCCGGGGCCGCGAACACCGGTACGACGGCCTCGCCGGCCCACAAGGACCGGAACAGGCCCAGCACGTCGATGCTGTGGTCGAGGTGGCGATGGCTGACCACGATCGCGTCGAGGTCGCCCGGGTCGAGCAGCCCGGTCAGGCGGCTCGCGACCCCGAAGCCTGCATCGACCAGGATCAGCGTGGACCCGGAGGTCACCAGGTACCCGGAACAGGCCTGTCCCCCGCCGGGCCGTGACCCGGCGCACCCCAGCACGTCGACGCGCATGCATGCCTCCCTCGTCACCGGCCACAGTGTGGCATCCCCGTCCCGACCGTGGGCGTCCACGCTGCCGACCCGTCACTCGTCCGCGCGGTCATCGACGTGCACGGGCGGCCACCCCCAGCCCGGTTGTGCGTCGGTTGGATCAGGGTCGCGGGGGTGCGCAGGGTGTGAGTCCCGGGAGGGCATGTGGGGATGAAGGGTGCGGAAGGTGCGGAGGGTGCAGGGTCCAGGATGTGGAGGCCTCGGGCTCGAACGGGCGGTCAGGCCCAGAGGGTGTTCTCGAGGTCGTCGGAGAGGTCGTCCACGTCACCGGCGTCGTAGGCGCCGGTGGAGAGGTACTTCCAGCCGCCGTCGGGCGAGATCGCGACGATCTTCGATCCCGTCGGCAGCCGCCCGCACACCCGGATCGCCACGGCCAGGGACGCGCCGGTCGAGACCCCGGCGAAGATGCCCTCGCGGCTGGCCAACTGGCGGGTGGCGGCCAGGGCCTTGCGGGAGTCGACCTTGATCCGCGAGTCCAGGACGTCGGCGTCCAGCACCTCGGGGACGTAGCCCTCGTCGAGGTTGCGCAGGCCGTAGACCAGGTCGCCGTACTGGGGCTCGGCGGCGTAGACCTTCACGTCAGGGTTGTGGGCCTTCAGGCGCCGCCCGGCGCCGGTGACGGTCCCACCGGTGCCCAGTCCTGCAACGAACGCGGCGAGGTCGGGCAGGTCGGCGATGATCTCGGCCGCCGTGCCGTCCTCGTGCGCCCTGGGGTTGGCGGGGTTGCCGTACTGGAACGGCATGAACACGTCCGGGTCCGCCGCAGCCAACTCCTGGGCCATCCGGACCGAGCCATTGGAGCCCTGGTCGGCTGGCGAGTCGATGATCTCGGCCCCGTACAGGGTCAGCAACTGGCGACGTTCCTCGGAGGTGTTGGACGGCATGACGCAGGTGAGGTGGTAGCCGCGCTGGCGACAGATGGCGGCCAGCGCAATCCCGGTGTTGCCCGACGTCGGCTCGAGGATCCGGACGCCCTCGCCCAGCAGGCCACGGTCCTCGGCATCGGTGATCATCGACAGGGCGACCCGGTCCTTGATCGACCCGGTCGGGTTCGCGCCCTCGAGTTTGAGGTAGATCTCGTAGCCGTCCGGGGACATCGTCGGCAGGCCGACCAGCGGCGTGTTGCCGATCGACTGCGTGATGTCGGAGAATCGCACGGACGCAGGCCTTGGACGCGGATGGAGGTCAAAGTGCCGATCCCCCCGGGTCGGCGTGCGGCCCAGGGACCGGAGCCACCGGGTGGCTCAGGCGCCGCCGGCGACGGCCGGCATGATCGCGATCTCGTCGCTTCCGTCGACCGAGGTGGAGAGACCGTCGAGGTAGCGGATGTCCTCGTCCTCGACGTAGACGTTGATGAACCCGCGCAGGCTGCCCTCGTCGAACAGGGTTTCGCCAAGTCCGGGGTGCGCCGTGACGAGATGGTCGAAGACCTCGCCGACGGTCCCGCCGTCGGCCGCCAGGCGCGGCTCGCCGTTGGTGTGCTTGCGCAGGACGGTGGGGATGCGGACGGAGGCCATGTCACGAGCCTTTGGGCACGATGGTCGGTCAGGGGGTCGTTGTGGAGAACGGTCGTGAAGGATGTCACTATTCCACGCCGCGGGTCAGGCCCGGTGGAAGGACGACGCTCGTCCCGGCCGGCCGGGGC
Organism: Nitriliruptorales bacterium; assembly: GCA_038233055.1. Lineage (GTDB taxonomy): Bacteria > Actinomycetota > Nitriliruptoria > Nitriliruptorales > Nitriliruptoraceae > Salsipaludibacter. Next base: position 9,761 of record JBBSMS010000076.1, on the reverse strand, counting down.
CCAGGACCGCGATGCGCGGCCCCGGGCGGGGTCAGGCGTAGTCTGTCGGGTCCGCGTTGCGAGCACCAGTCGAGCACATGCATGACAGGGACAACCGTGCAAACCGAGCGCACGCTGCGGCGGGACCACGTCCGCCGGATCGCCGTGCGGGCAGCCGGGCTGGACCGCGAACGACCGGTCCGGGTCGATGTCCGCCACATGCGGCGGGTCGTGGACGACCTCGACGTCGTCCAGCTGGACTCCGTCAACGTCGTGGCCCGGGCCCACCACCTCGTCTTCTACTCGCGGCTGGGCCCCCACGACCAGCGCGCGGTCGATGACTGGCTGTGGCGTTCGCGCGAGGTTCTCGAGTGTTGGGCCCACGTCGCCAGCCTGATGCCGACCGAGGCGTGGCCGCTGCTGGCTCACCGGCGGGCGGACTCGTCCGTGCCGTGGGCCGGGGTGCAGCGCATCGCCCGGGAGCGACCGGACTTCATCGACGACGTCATGCGCCAGGTCACCGAGCGCGGCCCGCTGACCGTGTCGGACCTGGCGGGCGCCGGCGAGCGTCGGTCAGGGTTCTGGGGCTGGAACCCGGGACGGACCGCGCTCCAGTGGCTGTTCGAATCGGGGCAACTGGCCATCGACCATCGCGATCGAACCTTCCGCGCGGCCTACGACCTGCCCGAACGGGTGTTGGGTCCGGTCATCGACGAGCCACCGCTCCCCCGCGACCAGGCCGTCCGGCGCCTGGTCGTGCGGGCCGCCCACGCGCAGGGCATCGGCACGGCCGCCGACCTCGCCGACACCCATCGCCTGGGCGTGCGCGAGACCCGGGCCGCCCTCGCCCACGCGGTCGCGGACGGGAACCTGGTCGCGATCCGCGTGCAGGGCTGGTCCGAACCGGCGTACGCGCCTCCGGCCATGGTCGTGCCCCGCACCGTCCGCGCTCGGGCCCTGGTCGCCCCGTTCGACCCGCTGGTGTGGTTCCGACCCCGGCTCGAACGCGTCTTCGGCATGCACTACCGCATCGAGATCTACACGCCGAAGGCCGACCGAAAGTACGGCTACTACGTCCTGCCGTTCCTGCTCGACGACCATGTGGTTGCCCGGGTCGACGTCAAGGCCCACCGGGACCGCGGCGTGCTGGAGGTCCGGGGGGCATGGGCTCAACCCGTGGCCATCGGCCAGCGCGACCGCGTGGCCGCGCACCTGCTGGCCGAACTCCGCGACCTCGGCCGCCACCTCGCCACTCCGGAGGTCGAGGTGGCCGACAACGGTGACCTCGCCCGGGTCCTGCGCGAGGTCACCCCGGCGACCTGAGGACGACGGCCCCGCGATGCACGACGTCGACCTGGTCACCGCGGTCGACCGTGACGTCCATCGACTGCCGCGGCTTCCTGCCCGGCTGTCGCCGGATCATGCGCACAGCGACGCGCCCCGACCGTGAGGTCGGGGCGCCGTGGAGTCGTGCCGGTGTCAGGCGGTGGCGTGCTCGGCATCGTTGTCGGCGATCTGGGAGCGGACGTCGTCCATGTCCAGGCCCTTGATCTGGGTCAACAGGTCCTCGACCGCCGACTCGGGCAGTGCGCCGGCCTGCGAGAACACCATGATGCCCTCGCGGAAGGCCATCAGGGTCGGGATCGAGCGGATTCCGAAGCCTGCGCCCAGCTCCTGCTCGGCGTCCGTGTCGACCTTGGCGAACACGACGTCGGTGTGCTCCTGCGACACCTTGTCATAGATCGGTCCGAAGGCCTTGCAGGGCCCACACCACTCGGCCCAGAAGTCGACGAGAACGATGTCGTTGTCCTCGATGGTGGTGGTGAAGTCTTCCTTGGTGAGATCGACGGTGGACATGGTGTTGCTCGCTTCCGCCCAGGGTGGGCTCGATTGCACGTTTGCAGACGCCTCGGTGTCACGTCCGCCTCACGACCCCAACGATCGACCGCCGCCGCGCATTCCCCGCCGGATGACCGGTCGTCACTCGCCGGGGACATGGACGGCGCGCTCGCGGACCTCACCGTCCAGGATACGGAAGGCGCGGACGTCGGGGTGGTCACGGTCCTGCAGCGTGACGATGGCGTAGGTCGCTTCCGGGTACTGGGCGAGGCGGATATCGGTGTCGGACGGGTACGCCTGGGTGTGGGTGTGGGAGTGGTAGATCACCAGTTCGCGCTCGTGGTCCTCGATGTCGCGCATGCCCCGCAGCAACTCCTTCGGTCTCATCGCGTAGTAGGTCATCGAGCGCTCGTCGTTGGTGATCGGGACGTGGTGGACGGTCCCGTCGTCGTCGATGCCCAGCAGGCCACACACCTCGTACGGCGCGTCGGACCGGGCGTGGGCGACCAGCGCCTCCCAGGTCGCGCGATCCAGCACCAGCGGATCGGAGGCGACGGGGGCGACGGGGGCGACGGGGGCGACGGGGGCAACGTCGCCGTCCGGATGCTCGACGGTGCTCATGCCGATGCCTTCCGCGGACCCGGGACGAAGACGTTGGTGCGCGCCACGTACTCGTCGTAGCCCTCGCGCTTGGACCCGGACGAGCCCATCCGCTCATCCGTGAGCGCCACGCCCGACACCTTGACGATCAGTACCCACATCAGGATCGGCCCGACGAACGCCCACCACGCACCGGCCGCGATCGCGAACAGCCCGTACGCGGCCCACACGACGGTGTCGCCGAAGTAGTTGGGGTGGCGCGTGAACGACCACAGGCCACGGTCCATCACGTGGCCACGGTTGGACGGGTCGGCCAGGAAGCGCGATAGTTGCCAGTCACCGACCGCCTCGAAGTACAGGCCGACGGCCCACATCACGGTGGCGACCGCGTCCAGCCAGCCCAGCGATCCGTCCCGGGTGGCGATCGCGACCAGCGGCACCCCGATCACCGTCGCCAGGACCGCCTGCAGCCAGAAGACGCGGAACAGGCTCAGTACGGCGAAGTTGCCCGACGAGCGTTCGCGCATGGCCACGTAGCGCGGGTCCTCGCCCTCGCCCCAGTTGCGCCACGTCAGGTAGCCCGACAGGCGCCCGCCCCAGATCGTCACCAGGACGGCGACCAGCAGCGCCCGGTCCCCCAACGCGTCGGCCCCGACGAACGCCACGACCCAGGCCTGCACGACGAAGAACAGCCCCCACACGCGATCGACCAGGCTGGCGTCGGACCGGACCACGCTCGCGATCCACACCAGCGTGGCAAACCCGACGGTGGCCGCCAACGACCATCCCCACGTCGTCCAGAATCCCGCGAACGAGCCCATGCAGCGTGCCCTTCCCTGTCGTCGCACCGGGATCGTCCACGTCGGTCGTGGGCGTCGGTCGACGGCGCCGCCCAAGGTACGCCGGGGGCGTGGCCGGGGTCCGCGGGCCTCGAAGCCCATCGGAGCATGGCGCTGCTGCGGTCGCTCAGTGCCGACGAGGCGTTCCGGCGCGACAGCCCCGCACCACCCAATGCCAACTCGATGGCGGCGTTCCTGGTGCTGTCGGCCAACCTGCCCCGGTCCGTGCGCTACTGCGCCGACACGCTGACCCAGATCGGCCGCGAACTGCTTGTCCGGAACATGGACCGTGGCGACGCCTTCGTCCGTGACGCAAGGTGGTTGTCAGCCCGGCTCGGTCGTGTCCAGGACGTGCGCGTGATCGTGGAGGACGAGGACCCGGGCCTGGAGGAACTGCTGGAGGACATCGCCCAGTTGTCGACTTGCATGTCGGAGACCTACTTCTCGGCCACGTGAGGGTGCTCGGCCGGGGACGACGCCGGCGAGCGCCGCCGCACGGTGACGTTCGCCATTTGCCGGTCGATGACAGGTGACGCTGGTGGATGCTCCCACCCGCCGGCACGCTGGTCGGTGGCCCGCCATCATTGAAGAGGAACCCCCATGCCCACCACCGGCACCACGACCGCCGACTGGCCGACCATCCATCGGGCCCGCGCGGCCCTGGCCGACGACCTGTAGGCACTCGACCTCGACGCCTGGGCGACCCCGTCGATGTGCAGCGAGTGGTCGGTGGAGGACGTCGTCGCCCACCTCACCGCCGCCGCGACGATCGGTCGACTGCGCTGGATGACCAGCATGCTCGGTGCCCGCTTCGACGCGGACCGCCACAACCTGCGGCGCCTGCGCGAGCAGCGCGGTCCGACGCCGGCGGACACGCTGCGAGGGTTCCGGGCGACCGTGGACAACACGATCGCCCCGACGGGCCACCTGGCCGCGTTGCTGGGCGAGGTGGTGGTGCACGGCCAGGACATCCGGCGCCCGCTCGGGCTGGACCACGAGCCGCCGGTCGAGACCGTCACATCGGTCGCCCGGTTCTTCGCGGCGCGCGACTTCGCCGTTGCCAGCCACAGCATGGCCGACCACCTCGCACTGACCGCGACCGACGGACCGTTCGCGGTCGGACACGGCCCCTCCGTCCGGGGCCCCACCCTCGCCCTCACGATGACCATGGCGGGGCGCGACGCCTGGTTGGGCGAGCTGTCGGGCCCCGGGGTGTCGGTGTTGCGGTTTCGGCTCGACGAGCGCCGGAGCACCTGAGAGACCGGGCCAGCACTTGGGCTCCTACCCTCTGGCGGCATGCCCCGACCACCGACGATGCCGACGGACGCCGACCTCGACCGCGTCCTGGCCGGGGTCCCGGACTGTCGTCGGTGTCCGCGGTTGGTGGCCCACCGCGAGGCTGTGGCGCGGGACAAGCGGGCCGCGTTCGCCGACCAGGACTACTGGGGGCGTGGGGTGCCCGGGTTCGGTGACCGCGACGCCGAGGTGGTGGTGGTCGGCCTGGCGCCCGCCGCCCACGGGGCCAACCGCACGGGCCGCATGTTCACCGGAGACCGCTCGGGCGACATGCTGTTCGCCAGCCTGCACCGCCTCGGCCTGGCCAACCAACCCACGGCGATCGCGGCCGATGACGGACTGGCCCTGACCAGGGCCTGGGTGACCTCGCCCGTGAAGTGCGCACCACCGGGCAACCAGCCCACCACCACGGAACGCGACACCTGTGTGACGACGTGGTTGGTCGACGAGGTGGCCGCGATCGATCCACCCGTGTTGGTGGCCCTGGGCGGCTTCGCCTGGAACGTGTGCTGCCGCCTGGGTGGCTGGGAGGGCCGCAAGCCGCACTTCGGCCACGGCGCCGAGACCACGCTGGCCGACGGTCGCCACCTGGTCGGCAGCTACCACGTCAGCCAACTCAACACGTTCACCGGCCGCCTGACTGACGAGATGCTGGACGAGGTGTTCGCCCGCGCCCTGGTCCTCGCCAAGTCCACAGCCTGAACCGGTCGTGCTGGACCCGCAGTGCTGGGCGGCCGCCACGGGCAACCATCGCTTCACCCACGAGACTTGCGTGTCCATTGGTCATGTGGTTCACTACCCCACTAATGAACCAAGATGCCGACGCCCGGAGCGCTCGTGTTCGACGACGACCGGCCGATCTATCTCCAGATCGCGGACCGGATCCGGACCGACATCCTCTCGGGTGACCTCGGCCCGGATGACCGGGTGATGTCCACCAACGAGATCGCCCAGGAGTTCCGCATCAACCCGGCCACGGCCGCGAAGGGCATCAACCTGCTGGTCGACGACGGGATCCTCTACAAGCGACGCGGCGTCGGCATGTTCGTCCACGACGACGCGCGAGCCGTGCTACGGCGGCGCCGTCGCGAGGCCTTCTTCAGCGAGCGGGTCGACCCGGTCGTGGCCGAGGCCCGGCTCCTGGACGTCCCCCTCGACGACGTCATCGCCCGGATCCGCTCGACCCTGCCCGACCCGGCCCCGACACCCGAACCGACATCGAGCCCGTCATGAACACGCCCGCCACCGTCACCGTCACCGGCGCCACCCGCGACTTCCACGGCTCCCCCGCCCTGCGCGGCGTCGACCTGGTGCTGCCTCCCGGTCGCATCACGGGCCTGCTCGGCCGCAACGGGGCCGGGAAGTCGACCCTGCTGTCCCTGCTGGCCGGTCGACGACGACCGACGTCCGGCACGATTCGGGTCGACGACGGGGACCCGTTCACCGACGCGGCGACGATCCAGCGCATCTGCCTGGTGGGCGACGGAGGTGGCGACAGCGACACCTCCCGGGTCGGCGCCCGGATCGACCTGCTCACCACGCTGCGCCCGTCGTTCGACCCCGACCTCGCCCACCGGCTGCTGGCCGACTTCGACATCGCCGAACGGACGCGCATCAAGTCCTTGTCGCGCGGCCAACGCGCCGCCGTGGCGGTGACGCTCGGACTGGCGTCTCGATGTGCGCTGACGTTGTTCGACGAGTCGCACCTAGGCATGGACGCCCACAACCGCTACGTGTTCTACGACGCCCTGCTCGCGGACTACGTCGCCCACCCGCGCACAATCGTCGTCTCGACCCACCACGTCGACGAACTCGCGCGCGTCCTCGAGGACGTCGTCGTCCTGGACGTGGGCCGGGTCCTGCTGCACGAGCCCCGCGACGAGGTGGTCGCCCGCGGCGCCGTCGTCACGGGACCGGCCAGGGCGGTGTCCGGGTTGGTGGCCGGCACCCGGACGCTGCGCACCCGTCGGCTCGGCAACACGACCGAGGCCGTGGTCTACGGCGACGGCACGGCCGATGTGCGTCAACGGGCACCGGCAGCCGGCGTCGACGTCACCCCGATCGGTCTCCAGGACCTGTTCGTGCAGCTCACCATGAAGGAACACGCATGACGGCCACGTCCACCCACACGGCACCCATCCTCCGACGTCGCCCGTCCGGCCCCACCCGCCGGGCGGCACGGGCCCTGCTCCCGATCGCGTCCGGCCAGGCCATCTGGTGGTGGCTGGCCCCGGTCGTGTTGTCCGTCGTCGCCACGGGTTGGCGGCCCGCGTGGCTCGACGAGGTGACGGTCAGCCTGTGGCAGTTCGTCCTGTACGCGCCGGTGGTGGCGAGCTTCGCGCTGGGCGTGGTGCTGGTCGCCGTCCACCTGCCGTTGCACGTCGCCAACGGCATCGACCGCCGGTCGTTCACACGTGCTGCCGCCGTCGCGGCTGCCCCGGCCATCATGGCCAGTGCGGCCGTCGCGGCGATCGGCTTCGCGGTCGAACGAGCGGTGCTGGTCACGGCCGTCGCCGACCCGGCCCTGGTCGAGCGCCACCTCTTCACGGCGACGGACCAGTACGGGCTGGTCGTCGTCGAGATGCTCGTGGCCATCGTCACCGCCTGGACCGCCGGATGGCTCGTGTCGGTCGGGTACTACCGATTCGGCTGGTGGCGAGGGACGTTGCTGCTGGTGCTGGTCCTGCTGCCCACCGGCGTCGTGCAACTGGCCCTGTCCACCGGCCGCGTGCTGGGGACCGACCTGGTGCTGGGGGCGTCCGGCCGCGTCGCGGTCGCCATGGCCGTCGTGGTCCTGATGGCTGTCGTCGTCGACCGGGCCACGCGTGGCCTCGAACTGCGCGGCACGTCCACCTGGCAGGTGACCGGCTGAGCGACGACGATCAGGTCAGCGCCGCGGTGACGGCCGACTCGATGGTGGCGTGCCGGAACGTGAACCCGGCCTCCTGCAGCCGCTCGGGCACCGCCCGCTGGGACGAGGTCGCCAGCGTCACGCCCATCTCGCCGTAGAGCAGGTTGATGGCGAACACCGGGACGGGGAAGATCGTGGGACGGCTCCAGGCCGACCCCAGCGCCTTGGTGAGGCGCGTGTTGCGGGCCGGGTCGGGTCCCTCGAGGTTGACGGGCCCGTCGAGGTCACCGGTGGCCAGGAACGCCAGCGCCCGCACCTCGTCCTCCAGGGAGATCCACGGCACCCACTGCTTCCCGGACCCCACACGACCGCCCACCCCGAGCTTGAACGGCAACTCCACCTTGTCGATCAGCGGACCGTCCTCGGCAATCACCACGCCGGTGCGAGCGGTCGCGACCCGCAGGCCGGCGTCGCGGGCCGGGTCGGCGGCTCCCTCCCACGCCACGCACACTTCGCTCAGGAAGTCCTCGCCCGGCGCCGAGTCCTCAGTCAGCACCTCGTCGCCACGAGAGCCGTAGTAGCCGACCGCCGAGCCCGACACGAGCGCCTGTGGGCCGCCGTCCAGGTTCGCGATCGCCTCGGCGAGCAGGCGGGTCCCGTCGACGCGTGACGACCGGATCTCGGACTTGGCCTCGTCGGTCCAGCGCGTACTGCCGATCGGTGCCCCGGCCAGGTGGACCACGGCATCGGTACCGACCAGGTCGTGGGGGTCGAGGCGCTGGTCGTCGACCGACCACAGGATGTCGCCGGGTCGGAGGTCGCCTTCGGACCGCACCAGCCGAGCCACCTCGTGCCCCTCACCGTCCAGGTGGTCGGCCAGGGCCGACCCGATCAGCCCGGTCGCGCCGGAGATGGCCACCTTCATGGTCGTGCTCCTCATGGACGACGGTCCCGGACGGCCGCCCGGAACGACACGACAGGTCGTCGTGTCCGACGCACGTCGACTGTACGAGGTGGACCGACACGCCCACCTGCCGATCGACCCGGTGAGGGTCGCATCACCCAGGTGGCGTCGGGTCGCCGGCAGCCAGTCGCCCCAGCAACGCCGCCGCCAAGTGGTCGGCTGCGTCCGGCACCCAGTCGAGGTACAGCGCGGGCTCGACCAGTTCGACCTCGCCGACCTGCCAGGCGCCGTCGTCGGCCGGGACCAGGTCGACGCGCGCGACCAGCGGCTCGACCCCGGTGGCCGCGACCACCCACTCCGCGAGCGTGGTACGCGAGCGGTCGAGGTCGACCACCTCGAAGCGTCCTCCGTACTCGGCGTGCACCCGCCAGGAGTCGGCTGCCGGGTGCTTGTGCAGGGCGTGCGACACGCGGCCGTCGATGCACACCACCGAGACCTCGCCGTCCGAACGGATCCGCCGCAGCAGCGGTTGGACCAGCACGTCGTTGTCGGCCACCAACGCGGCGAAGTCGTCCTGGGCGGCGGCGGGGTCCTCGGCCACCAGCAGGTGCAGGCCGGCGAGGTCGACCGCCGGCTTGGCCACGACCTGCGACCATCCCCGGTCACGGGCGAGGTCGGCGAGCGAGACGTCGTCGCCGGCTCCCAGCCAGGCCGTCGGCACGATCGGGGCACCTCGGTCCTCGAGTTCCAGCAGGTAGGACTTGTGGGTGTTCCACCGCACGACGTCGGCGTCCGGGAACAGCCGGGTGCCCGCCCCCACCTCGCCGGCCCAGGCCACGAACTCGTCGCGCCGCGCGGTGTAGTCCCACGTCGACCGCACCAGCACGGCATCGGCGTCGTGCCACGCGACGGCGGGATCGTCCCACTGGGCCAGTCGTGCAGTCGCCCCGGCCCGCTCCAGGGCAGCCACGACCTGGTGGTCCTCACGGGTGATGGACCCCGGCGCCATCCCGGCCGAGCGCTCGAGCCGGTCGAGGTCGGCGGCGGCGACCAGGATGTCGGGCACGGCAGACCTCGGCGAGCGGACGGCGTGGGGGGGCGGGCCGACACTACCGTGATGGGGCATTCGCCCCCCGGCACCCCGACACGACGAGGATCCCGTGGACCGTCCCGACCTGACCGAGCTGCGGGTCCCGGATGGCGTCCAGCCCGACCTCGGCGTCCGTGATCTGACCCACGCCACGGCCGGGTTCGACGACAAGGACGACGGCAAGGAGGTGCTGGCCACGCTCCAGGAACGCCTCGCCGACCTCCAGGAACGCCTGTGGGCCGAGAACGAGCGGGCCGTGCTCGTCGTGCTGCAGGGCATGGACACGGCGGGCAAGTCCGGCACGATGGGTCGCGTGTTCGCCCGGGTCAACCCGCAGGGCGTGAAGGTGGCCGCCTTCAAGGC
>JBBSMS010000075.1:0-17496 GCA_038233055.1 Nitriliruptorales bacterium | reverse complement strand
TCGAGAACTACCTCGACGTCAACAACGCCAACCCCGTCCCGCTCGTGTGGACCGCCACCGCCGAAGCGATCCTCGCCAAGGTCCAACGCGGACGTCACACCCTCCGAGCAATCACCAGCCAAAACTGAGACGGAACACTAGGCATCGCATCGCGGATGGTGCCGGGCGTCGGCGCGGGCGTGGACGGACGGCCGTCCTCGGTCCCGTTGGTGCAGGCGACCAGGGCCACGAGGAGCAGGACGAGGAGACGCTGGCACGTCCGCATGCTCAACCGTTTCGCGGGGCGGCAACGGGATACCGGTAGCACACCAGTTCGACGCCGTCCGGGTGTCCTGTCGAGCCCATCCGTTGCCATCCCAGGCGATCGTAGAAGTCGGCGGCCGGTCCGTCGGCCACCGTGGACAGCCGGATGTCGTCACACCCCGCAGCCCGGGCACGGTGGACGAACTCCTGGCAGAGCGCTCGTCCAATTCCCTGGCCACGTTCGGCGTCGTCGACGGCCACGTGCACGAGGACGGCTCGACGGGACGTGGTCCGATCCATGACGGCCCGTCGCCTGTCTGCGAGCGCGTGCTGCGCGCCGATGACCACCGGGTGAACCGGGATGTCAGTGTCCGGGTGTAGGTCCGGGCACGGGTGCGGAGGAACCACCCCCACAACCATGGGCGCACAAGCAACGCGAGGAGTCCCCGCGTCGCGAGCGCGATCCGGTGTCGTGACCGGACCCAGTCACCGTGGGCCTCGTGGTCGATGGTGCCCACGAGGAATCCGTCCAGCCGGCCTGCACGGGACACGCCCAGGGCGATGGCATGGGGGCTGTCCACGAAGGTCCGGTGGTAGGCATGCAGGAAGCCGGGGCCGAGTCGAGGAAACAGGCCCAGGGTGAGGACGCGACGATGCAACCGGCTGGTTGCCGTGAGATCCCCGCCCACCAGGCGGCGTGTCGACGGCGACTTCCCGGCGTGGTTCAACGTGCGACAACCTTCTACTATATGGGGGTAGTATTTGGGTTACGGTAGCACCAATGACCTGTGGCGACCGTGACCGTGGAATGTGACGACGGATGGCGTGGCCTGCCATGCAGCCGACTCCGGGAGGACGGTCGGGCCGAATCCGTTGCTCCAGAACCGCGTGCTCATGGTGGCGGTGCACCCGCCGCTGCGGTACCTGCGAGGCGCACAACTCGATGAGTGACTCCCTCCCGTGCAGCCCGGTGACCCGACGAGACGTCGGCGATCAGTCGCCGGGATCGACCGAGGCGGTCGGGGCCTCCTGGCGTGGCGCGTCGGGGTCGCCGTCCCCCACGGATGTCGACTTCGTTGGCCGGCCTCGACGGACCAACCATGCGACGGCGGCGGTGACCGCCGTGAGCGCGGTCCACTGCGACGCCGTCAGGCCGGCGTAGCGGAGGTCACCCCGAAACGAGTCCAGGACAAGCCGGCCGGTGCCGTAGGCCAGCACGAAGGTGGCGGCCAGCAGACCCGTTGCCGCACGGCCCTGGACGCGACGCTCGACCGCGAGGATCACGGCCAGTGTCACGGCCGCGGCCACCGAGTCGAACAGGGCCGTCTGCACCACCGGGACGTCGAAGCAGCCCTGGACCGGTGCTGCCACGCCGGTCGGGTAGGCGGCGGGCGCGACTCGACCGAGGCTGTTGGATGCCTCGACCCAGAAGTTCCCGGTGCAGCGCCACGCGAGCAGCGCGTCCGGTGCCGCCGCCCCGAGGTGGTCACCGATCGCCAGGTCACCCAGGCGACCGATCGCGATGCCGGCGGCCAGGCCGGCGGCCGCCGCGTCCACGAGCCTGCCCGGAGACCAGCCGCGGCCGCGGGCGACCAGGACCCCGGTCACGACCCCGCCCGTGATTCCACCGAGCAACGTGAGGCCGCCCTGCCAGACGGCCAGCGCGGACCGCGGGTCGTCACGGAATGCCGCGAGGTGGTTGGCGACGTAGAAGAATCGGGCGCCGAGCACGGCACCGACGCCGACCCAGGTCAGCAGGTCCGAGACTGCGGCGGCGACGTCGTCGACCTCGACCCCGATGCCCGATCGGCCGGCCCGGCGCACCATCATCCAGCCGCCGAGCAGGAATCCCACCGCGACGAACAGGCCGTGTGGCGAGATCGCCAGGTCCCCGACCAGAGGGATGCGTTCGACTATGGGCCAACTGATCACTCCCAGCACCCGAGACCTCCGAACCGTCGTGGCGCAGCAACCGTGGACGACGCGGTGCCGCATCGCGACGATATCCTACGGGGCCGTAGTAGAAGGTCGGGGACGTCGTGCCCGAAACCAGCCCGCCGTGGATGCGAACCAAGGATGCAGTCGTGAGTGACAGTCGTGGACCCGGTCGACAGCAGCGTCGACCGCGAGACGTCAAGCAGGCGGAGCCGCCGCGCGATCGGTGGCGGCGGATCGGTGGACGCGTTGCATGGGTCCTGGCAGGCCTGGCGATGACGGCCCTGGTGATCCGACTCGCCACCGGCAACCCCGAACTCGAGGCACCCCTCGAACTCCAGGCAGCCGAGGTCGAGTCGGCCCGAACGGACGCTGGCTGCGAGGTCGTGGCCACGGAACCCGCGGGCGACGGCACCCACCTGCCGCAGGCCGTGGCGAGCGGCGAGGTCGACACGGGAGACGTCCAGCCGCCCACGGGCGCGGCGCACTACGAGGGGACCAACTTTCTGGTCGAGCAGGGGATCGACCGTCAACTCGACGTACTCTCGGTGGGCCACAACCTCGAACACGGCGCGATCGTGGCGTGGTACGACCCGGGCTCGGTCGACGGGTCCACGGTGACCGCGATGGAGGAGTGGTCGGGGATGCTCAACAACTCGGGCTTCTCCCAACAGCGTGCTGGTGCCGGCGTGTTCGTGGCACCGTTCGAGGATCCCGGGATCTCCTCGGGCGCCACCGTGGCCCTGAGGGGATGGGGATTGGGGGTCGACTGCGACCGCTGGAACGAGACCGCCGCCAACAGTTTCCTCGTCGAGGCCTACGGCAATCGCGACGGCGCACCAGAAGGCATCCCCTATCCGGACGACACGCTGTCCTACGCCGGTGAGCCTCCTGCGTCGTTCCGCGACTCGACTGGCGGGTGACGACGCGAACGGCCTCGGCCGTTGTCACGACGTGTTGCCGTCCGAGGACTGTGGCACGTCCATCGGAGTGGCGGTGACCAGTTCGGGGGGATCGGGCGCCCCTCGGCCGAGGTGCTCGACATGGTGAATGGCCTGGTCGAGCAATTGGGCGACGTGGGTGTCGTAGAGGCTGTACACGACGTTGCGGCCGTTGCGTCGCCCGGTCACCAGGCCCAGTGATCGCAGGTGCCGCAGTTGGTGGGAAACCGCGGACTGTTCCATGCCGATGGCCTCGGCAAGGACGGTCACCGATGCCGAGGCGTGCCGCAGGTGGACCAGGATGCGCAGTCGGGACGGCGTCGACAGCGCCTGCAGGGTGGCGGCGGCGCTGGCCGCCTCGTCCTCGGTGAGCCCGCCGGGTCGGCTGAGTCGGTTGGTGTGTCCCATGCGCCAAGTCTAGTGGCATGAATGCATGAACATTCCTTCATTGGTGACGGTACGGTGTCGCCTGCTCGTGAGGACATCGAGAGGCGAGGGATGCAGGGCCACGACGATCACGATCACCACGACGCCCATGGGCGATGGTGGGGGTTGGGAGGCATGGTCGCAACCGGCCGACACGTCGTGTCGTCGCTCTTCGGTGGCCACGACCACGATGCCGCCGACTCGATGGACGATGCGTTGGAGTCCAGCGCGCGAGGAATCCGTGCCGTCTGGGTGTCCTTCGCCGTGCTGATGGTGACGGCGGTCGCCCAACTGGTGGTGGTGTGGGTGTCGGGATCGGTGGCGCTGCTGGCCGACACCGTCCACAACTTCTCGGACGCACTGACGGCCGTGCCGCTCCTGCTGGCGTTCCGTCTGGGTCGGCGGCACCCCGACCCGTCCCACACCTATGGGTACCGACGTGCAGAGGACCTGGCCGGGCTGGTCATCGTGATCATGATCGCAGCCTCGGCCGTGCTGGCCGGATGGGAATCGATCGACCGACTGCTCGATCCGCGCCCGATCCGCAACGTCGGCGTGGTGTTCGCTGCCGGGTTGATCGGCTTCGTCGGCAACGAGGCCGTGGCGAGCTACCGGGTCCGGGTGGGCCGCGCGATCGGATCCGCGGCCCTGCAGGCCGACGGCGCGCACGCACGCGTCGACGGGCTGACCTCACTGGCGGTGTCACTGGGGGCGATCGGCGTCTGGCTGGGCTTCGACTGGGCCGATCCCGCGTTCGGACTGGTGGTGACCGTGGCGATCCTCGGTGTGCTGGTCCCGACCACCCGCCAAGTGCTCCAGCGACTCATGGATGCCGTCGACCCGGCCCTGGTCCAGCACGTCCAGACGATCGCCGCGGGGGTGGACGGTGTATTGGCCGTGGGCCGTTGTCAGGTGCGGTGGTTGGGCCACCGCCTGCGCGCAGACCTCGACATCGTCGTGGATGCTGACCTGACCGTGGCGGCGGGTCACGACATCGCTGAAGGCGCGCGCCGGGCCCTCACGGGTCGAGTCCGTCACCTCGATGACGTGCATGTCCATGTCGACGGCCATGCCCCGGACCCGCGACCCGGCGACGGGCGTTCGCGGACGTCGCTCACCCCCGGGGCGTGAGGTCGGGATCGATCCCGGACCGGTGGCGACGAGTACGCCGACCACCGGGCGCCGGGCGAGCCTTTCGTGGATCTCGTGCCTGGTGGCTCGTCTCGTCGCTGCGAGACCCACCAGCCAGCCACGACCAGTCCACATGCAACCACGAGCGTGGGAAGGTCACCTGTCCGCCCGTAGGGCGTCAGACCCCGGCGTCGGGCGACGGTGCCCTGCAGGACTGCCTGCTCCTCCAACGCGGATGCTTCACGGACCCTGCCTGCCGGGTCGATGATCGCCGACGGTCCCGTCGGTCCGGCCAGCAGGACCCAGCGCCCTGACTCGACAGCCCGCATCCTCGCGGCGGCGACCTGTTGGCTCGGGACGTCGGCAGTCACGTAGCTGGCGGCGTTCGTCGGGTTGAGCAGGAGTTCGGCGCCGGCTCGGACGGCGGTTCGGCTGCGCTCGGCGAACAGGCCTTCGAACGAGATGGACACCCCGACGCTCCCGAGGTCGGTGTCGACCAGCCCCGGGCCGCTTCCGGCGACGGCTTCGCGCGGGATCAGCGACAGGTCCGCGACCCGGTCGACGAGCGGCCGCCACGGCACGTACTCCCCGAAGGGCACGCGGATGACCTTGTCGTACGTGTCGCCGAGGTCACCATCTGGCTCGACGACGACGGCGACATTGCGGAATCGCCGGACCTCGGCCCCGTCATCGACGGGTTGGGCATCCTGGACGACCCCGACCACGAGCGTCGCATCGAGGGCACGGGCCAAGGACGACAACGACGCCCTCCGGGACGAGGACGCGAACGATCCGGCCACGTCCACGACGTCTTCCGGCCACAGCACGAGGTCGACCGGCTGGTCGATGGTCTGGCTGGCCGCCAGGTGGCGTCCAAAGACCGCGTCGTCCTTGCTGACGACGGCCGGGATCCCTCGCTGGCCACCACCCTGGACGACACCAACGGCCAGCGGCGCCCCCACTTGGCTCGTGCCGATTCCGGTCGGAACCAGGGCACTGAGCCCAACCAGCGCCACGAGCGCGGCCACGGCGGTCCACCGGATGCTGCGGGTCGTTGCACACCATGCGGCTGCCAGCAAGGATCCGGCGACCGACACGGCCATGGTGACCAGCAGGGGCCCACCGATACCCGCCAGGGACAGCAGCGGGCTTCCGACCTGCGACAGGTCCAGTCCCGACAACGGGAGTCCACTCAGCGGCCAACTGTGTCGGACCCACTCGATGAGCGTGAGCATCCCCGGCAGCGCCAGCAGCCGCCCTCGGCCACGCGGCAACACGGCCAGGGCCACGGCGAGGAAGGTGGCCTGCACGGCCACGAGCACCGTGTAGCCCCGCAGGGTGAAGATGGCCGCCCACCGCAGTGTCACGGCGAAGACCACGGCACCGGCCGTGCCGCCCAGGAGGAGCCGTCGGGTCGGTGGCCGGCCATGGCAGGCCACGCTCAACAGGGCAACGGCGACGGGAGCCAGCCACCACCATCCCACGGGCGGCAACGAGGCCGTCCATGCCGCTCCTGCTGCCGCGGCGAGGACCAGCCCGCGGCCAAGTCCCTCCGGTCGAATTGTCCCCACAGGCGCCATCCGAGTGGTTGTGGTGCGGCCGGCGCGTCGTCACCACGAATGGTGCGCGAAGCGGTGTGATTCGTCCGCGGGGGCTAGGACGTGGTCCGGCTTGTTCGAGGTCATACTACGATATCGTAGTATCAGTAGTTTTGGACGAGAGGGACATCGATGGGATCGAGGACCGGACCGCGCCGGCCGAGCGGTGGCGCGTTCACCGAGACGACCAGGCAGCACGAGCGACGGCTGGCGCGGGATCGCGTCCTGAGCACCGCCGCGATGGTGGTCTTCGGCGCCACGCTTCTGGTGAACCTGTGGATGGAGTTCGATTCGTCCGTCGTCCTGCTTCCGGGTGGGCATTCCGAGTTCTACTTCCTACTGTCATTGGCCGGGATCGCTTGGGGCGGCTGGGTTCGCTTCGACCTCGGATTGGACCGTCGCAAACGACGATGACTGGCCCGGGCTTGCCGCGGTGTCGCGGCGTCAGCAGCAGCGTGTGTGCCGGCCCGGGTGGAGGCGGTGAGGTCCTGTCGACGCCGAGGCCTCCGCGCTCATGCTCCCGCTGCGACAGTAGACCGCGACTGGGGCGTCGCGATCGTCGGGCAGCACCGACGCCCCCACGATCTGGTTGTAGGCCACGAACGCCTCGGCAGGCTCGGGCTCGGCGAGCGGGTGCGCCTTGTCACTGGGGGTACTCCGCGACGTCCTCGCCATTGCTGCGCACCTCGAACGTCCCGCTGGTGCCCGCTCGCAGTCCCCGACTGTGACCCCGACACTCATCGGTGAGGCCGAGCGTTGCCACCTCCAACTCGCGAGAGGAGGCAGCGCGGCCGGAACGTGATGCTGCTGAGCCACCTGGTGTTGCCGACGGCCGAGGGCGGGGCTTGGACCAGGGCACGTGTCACCGGGAGGATTGCTGACTTTCGCTGCCGTGCGAGGGCGAGCGCACCATGGTGCCTGCCAAGGACGTGGGATCGCCGTGTACCGTGCACCGTGAGGAGGTGGTCGTGGCACGCTTGCAACGTCAATTGTCCGCATCGGCGCTGCTCGGATCGCTCGAGTACCCGATCATGCGTTCGCTGTGGGAGCGGTTCCCGCTCACGGTCGGGGACGTGCTCGATCGGCTGAACGACGACCGATCGCCCGACGACGAACTCGCCTACACCACGGTGATGACGGTGCTGTCGCGGCTGCACGACAAGGGGATCCTGGACCGGGAGAAGCAAGGTCGCAGCTACGAGTATCGCCCCCGCTGCACCGAGGACGAGTTGGTGCGCCAGCACAGTCGGGACGAGGTGCAGGACCTGGTCGACCGGTACGGCCCTGTCGCCCTGGCGCAGTTCGCCACGGCGCTGCAGGACGCCCAGCCGGAACTGCTCGCGCGACTCGTGCGCCTGGCCGAGGAGGACGTCGATGGGTGACTGGCGCCGACCGCTCGGCCTGGTCGCCTCGTGCGTGCTTCTCGTGCTCGGGTGCGGCGTCGTGCTGGGCATCCACGTCGAGGCCGTGGTGGCGGCCATGGTCGTCGGCGCCACCGGTGCCGTGCTGACCACGGCCGGGGTGCTGGCGATCCAGCATGCTCGCTTGGCACGCAGACTGCGCGGAGCGGGATCGCGCATCGAGACGGACGGCGTCGTGGTCGACGTCGTCCCGGGCGTGATGCCACTGGTGGCGGGACTCCTGCGTCCCCGGATCTTCGCCGACGACCAGGTCCTGGCCGAACTCGACGCGGCCCATCGCCAGGCCGTGTTCCTGCACGAGCAGGCCCATCGGGACCGTTTCGACCCCGCTCGGCTGGTCGTGCTGGAGGCGATCGGTCGCTGCCTGGGCTGGATGCCTGCGGTGCGGTCGTTCGAGGAGTCGGCGCGAGCGAGGATGGAGATCCGCGCCGACCGCAACGCCATCGACCACGGCGTGCGGAGGGGTGACCTCGCCGGGGCCCTGTTGCACCTGGCCGACCGATCGCAGGGGGTGGGCGCGGCGGCGTTCGGGGCCGTGACCGAGCAGCGACTGCACGCCCTCCTCGGCGACCCCGACCCAGCCGGGGGTCGATCACGATGGTGGTGGATCGCGGTGGTCGTGCTCCTCGTGTCGGTGACCGTGACGTGCGTCACGTTGTCGAGTGGTCCACACCCCGAAGTCATGTGGGTCGTCCGGTGCGTCGAGTTCACCTGCTCTCTCTAGGTCGACCTGCCGTCGCGCTTGTCCCTCCGATCGAGCCGTTCGGTTGTACTACGACTTGGTAGTGTCGATCGCCGGCCCGGCCCACCCGTCCGAGGAGCGTGCAGATGCTCGGTGCCTTCCTGGCCGTGGTGGTGGCCACCGGGACGACGATGCTGCTGGTCGGGTGGCTGGCGTCGTGGGGGCGGACATCGGACCCGACCGAGGCCCACTGGTCGGGGACCCTGCCCGTCCTTGGTGGGCACGTGCCCGAGGCGCATGCCTGGAACCGGTTCCACGCCCGGTACTACCCCATGGCGCTGGTGCTGATGGCCTTCGAGATGGAGATGATGTTCATGTACCCGTGGGCGGTCGTGTTCGTCGAGGTGGGCGGCCGCGCCCTGGTCGAGATGGGCGTGTTCCTGGCCCTGCTGTCGCTGGGCGTGCTCTACCTGTGGCGCGAGGGCGGCCTGTCGTGGCAGTGATGGACCGCCTGCGACGGGTCGCGGCGACGGCGCCCGTCCCGGTGTCCGTGGCGCTCGGCCACGGGGCTGACGCCGTGCTGGCGGAACTGCGTGCGGATGCCCGGGTGGACGTCACCGCCTCCCCGCGCCACGCCACCGTGCTGGTGGTCGCCGGCCACGTCCCGGAGGCGGCCGTGGCCGCGCTCGGCCGGGTCCACGACCAGGTGCCTGCCCCCCGGGCCACCGTCGTGGTCGACGGCGACCCGGCGCGGCTCGACCTCCCCGCGGCCACGGCCACCACCCGCGCCGCGCTGGTCGACGAGCTCGTCCGGGTCCATGCCGCGGTCGTCACCGGGCAGCGACACGACTCGCCAGTCGGTCCGGCCGACAACCCCGTCGACTGGCAGGGGATCGGTCCCCACGGTCAGGGGGGCGAGGGCATGATGGGCGGCGTGCCGTGGGGCCGCCCGATGGCGATGCCGCCCACGGCCGGTCGGGACGGGCTGGCGCTGGACCGGCTGGCGCTGGTGGTCGGGCCCTTCCTGGCCGTGCTGCCCCCCATGCTGGAGGTGGAGGTCGGCCTGCAGGGCGACGTGCTGGAGGATGTCGAGCTGCGCACCGTCCCCCCGGATCCCCACGCACCCACGCCGCCCCCCACGGCCGTCGACAGCGGGCTGGTCGCCCTGGCGGAACTGCTCGCCCTGGTCGGCCTCGGAGCCCTGGCGACGACGGCGGCCCGACTGGCGCGGACCCCGGATCGTCGGGTCGAGGACGTGGCCGCGTTGCGACACCGGCTCGACCGTCCGTGGGGGCTGCGACTGGGCACCGACGACCTCGGTCGACTGGACCTGCCGGGGGTGGCGCCCGACCCGACCGACCGCTGGCGGGACTGGCTGGCGTCCGCCGCGTCGACAGCGGTTGGCGATACCCACCATGCCCCCGGGCCCGTGGCGACCGACGAGGTCGCGAGCCAGTTGGTCGGTATGGAGGTGGGCCACGCCGTGCTGACCCTGGTCACGCTGCGACCCCAGCTGGCCGCCAGTGCGGTCGCACCGGCCGTGTCGTCATGACGGGCGAGCTGGCCGCACCCCACCCGGTGCTCGGGGCCGTCGTGGTCCTGGGCGTCCTGCTCATCGGGGCGGCCGTCGTGACCACGGCCGACGCCGTGGTCGCCGACCGTGTCGCCGGTCGTGGTCTCGGCCTGCGGACATCGCTCGTCCGGCCGTGGCGACGGATCGCGCTGGCCCTGGTCCGTCCCCAGCCCGTCACCGAGCGGCCCGACTGGGGACTGTGGGTGCTGGCGCCCGCGACCTACGTCGGGATGGCCGCCCTGGCGGTGTCGGTGCTGCCGCTGGGCACCGACTGGGCGGTCGCGGACGTGCGGACCGGCATCGTCGTGCTGGGGTCGGCCGAGGTGCTGGCGATGGTCGCCGTGTTCCTGCACGGCTGGGCGCCGAACTCGCCGCTGGCGTTGGTCGGGGCGTACCGCTTCGTGGCCGCCGGCCTGTCCTTCCTCCTGTTGTCGATGTTCGTCCTGATCGCGGCCGCGTTGCCGGCCGAGTCGATGAGCCTGGGCCGGATCGTGGCATCGCAGCAGGAGGGGGTCTGGAACGTCCTCCGCCAGCCGCTCGGGATGCCGCTGTTCCTGGTCGTTGCCCTGTCGGTCAGCCTGCACGGACCGCTGGACATGGCCGACGGCACCGAGCTGGCCACGGGCACCGTCGCGGAGTCGTCCGGACCGGCCCGGCTGGCGTGGGAGTTCGGCCGACGCGCGATGCTGACCGCCTACGCGCTGGCCACGGCGGTCGTGTTCCTGGCCGGACCGACCGGGCCCGTGCTGCCGGGCTGGGTGTGGCTCGCCGTCAAGGCCATCGCGGTCGCGGTCGTGCTGGTGTGGTGCGGGCACCGCCTCGGGCGGATCGGGATCGAGCGCTACGTCCGTCTCGCCTGGACCGTGCTGCTGCCCCTGTCGTTCCTGCACCTGGCCATCGCGGGCGTGGCGGCGCTGGCATGACCGGACTGGCCACCGACCTCGCCTTCTGGACCTTCGCCGTGGCCGCGGCGTGGTTCGGCTGGCGGGTGTTCCGGACCGACTCGATGGTGCGGGCCACGTTCTGCCTGCTGGCGTCGTTCCTCAACGTCGGGGCGATCATGGTCCTGCTGTTGGCCGAGTACCTGGGCGTGGCGATGTTCTTCATGATGGGCGTGGAGATGGTCGTGATGGCGATCTTCATGGTCGCGTTCATGATGAACCCGGCCGGGCTGAACCCGATGCAGATGGTCCACCAACCCCGGGCCGCGGTCGCGGTCGGGATCGGGGCGGCGACGGGCCTTGCCGTCGTCGCGGCGGTGGCCGACCTGCCCCCGGCGGCGCTGCTGGACGAGGCCGGCACCATCCGGGCCCTCGGCAACGAGTTGATGGGGTCGTCGATGCTGCTGATGGAGGTGGTCGGCGTGACCCTGGTGGCCACCATGGTCGGAGCCGTCGTGCTGTCGTCGGCATCCGGTCGCTACGGCCGCGCCGACACCGGATCGGTCCCGCCGCTACTGGATCCCGACGACCCGGACAGCCGGCCCGACCTGGCCTCGGCCGACGGGCAGGACGACGCCCACGCCGGTCACGGTGGCCACGGCGGTCACGGGGGACACGGATGACCATCGTGACCGTGTTGCTGGCCGCGGCGGTGCTGCTCGGCCTCGGGACCTGGGGCGTGTTGTCCCAGCAGTCGTTCGTGATGATCATGATGGGGTTCGAACTGGCGATCAACGGCATCATGCTGGCCGCAGCCGGGGTGTGGCGGTTCACCTCCGGCGGGGCGCCGCGGGGCCAGGTCCTGGTGATCGTGGCGATGCTGGTCATGGCCGTGGAGGCCGCGATCGGGTTCGCCCTGGTGGTCGCGGTCTACCGGGCCCGCCAGCAGGACACCACCGAGGGCATCGCGGAGCTGTCCCGATGAGCCTGTGGCTGCTCCCGGTGTCGTTGCTGCTGGTCGGGCCGGTGCTGTGGATGGCCGGGCACCGCGCCGCGCCCGGACGGCGACGGCTGGTCCTGGGTGCGGGCGGGGCGACCGCGCTGGCCGTGGCCACCGTCGGCGCCGTCGCCGCCACCCTGGCCTCGTCGACGGCGACGTACCCGGTGGGGGCCGGGCTGGTGCTGCAGGTGGCGGCCGGGCCGATCGCGGGACCGGTCGCGGTGCTGGTCGCCGCCATCGCGACCGTCGTGGCGATGTACGCCGCCCGGCACGAGGGCCAGCACGTGGATGGGGACGAGGATGGGGCCGGGCTCGCCCGACTGGTCGGCCTGCTGGTGGCCTTCGCCGGGGCGATGCTGCTGGTCGTGCTGGCCGACGACCTGCTCAGCCTGACGGTGGGATGGGAACTGGTCGGCGCGCTGTCGTGGGCGCTGATCGGACACGACTGGCGGGACGCGGACGCGCCGGGCGCCGCCGCCCACGCCTACAACGCGACCCGGTTCGGTGGCCTGGGCCTGGTGCTGGCCGCGGGGGCCGCCTTCGCCGCGACCGGATCGCTGGGCTACGACGCCCTGGGCGGGGTCGATGGCGTGGCGCTGCACGTCATGGTGGCCGGGGTGCTGCTCGCCGCCGTCAGCAAGTCCGCGCTGGTGCCGTTCTCGCCGTGGTTGTTCTCCGCCATGGCCGGACCCACGTCGGTGTCGGCCCTGTTGCACTCCTCGACCATGGTCGCGGCCGGCGCCTATGCGCTGATCCGGCTGCAGCCGGTCCTGGACACCGCGCCGTGGTTCGGGCCCGTGGCGATCGGGATCGGGCTGGTCACGGCGCTGGCCGGCGGCGTGGTCGGCCTGTTGCAGGGGCATGCCAAGAAGCTGCTGGCCGCGTCCACGTCGGCCCAGTACGGGCTGATGGTCGTCGCCGTGGGCGCCGGCGCACCCCAGGTCGCAGTCCTGCACCTGGTGGCCCACGCGGTTTTCAAGGCCCAGCTGTTCCTGTCCGCCGGCGTGGCGATCACCGCGGTGGGGTCGCACGACCTCGCCCGGATGCGCCTGCGCGGCGTGTTGCCGT
The DNA here is from genome assembly GCA_038233055.1 of Nitriliruptorales bacterium. Classification (GTDB taxonomy): domain Bacteria; phylum Actinomycetota; class Nitriliruptoria; order Nitriliruptorales; family Nitriliruptoraceae; genus Salsipaludibacter. The sequence continues at coordinate 4,597 of JBBSMS010000075.1, read as the reverse complement.
GGACGGCCCGGCTGACCCTGGTGGCGACCCTGGCCCTGGCCGCGGTCCCCCCACTGGGTGCGGCGTTCACCAAAGAGCAGGTGCTCGCCGCCGGCACCCATGCCGCGGCCTGGGTCGGGCTGCTGGTGGCCGTGGCCGGGGGCCTTTCCGCCGCCTACGCGACCCGCTTCCAACTGCTCGCGTTCGGCGGGGCCCGTCCGGACCGACCCTCGCCTCGCCCACTCGTACGGCGGCCCGCCCGCGTGGAACTGGCCGCGCTGGCCGTGCTCGCGGCGGGCTCGGTCACGCTCGGGCTGCTGTGGGTGCCGGCGGTCCACGAGTCCGTCGTGACGGCGCTCGGTGCGACGCTGCCCGAGGCACGGCCGTGGGAACTGCCGGCGTCGCTCGGACTGGTTGCCACAGGCGGCTACGTCGTGTGGTCGCTGGATCGCCGCGGGCGGCTGGGCCACGTCCCGGCGGCCGCGTCCCAACAGGCCGTCGCCGACTGGTTCGCCCTCCCGCGGCTGGTCCGGGTCGCGGTGGTCGCCCCGACGCTGCGCCTGGCCACCGCCCTGGCCACGGTCGACGACCGGTTCGTCGATGCCGGGGTCGAGGCGGCCGCCGGCCTGGGCGAGCGGCTGTCGCGGCTGGCGTCGGGGGCCGGCGAGCTGACCATCGACGGAATGGTGCGGGGAGTGGCCCGGGCCGGGACCGTCCTGGCCGACACCAGCGTCCGCGTCGGGGAGCGGGGGGTCGAGCAGACGGTCGACGGCGTGGCATGGCTGGCCGGTCGCGCCGGCCAGGACGTCCGCCGGACCCAGACCGGGCTCGTGCACCAGCAGTACGTCGTCATCGCCGTCGGCATGGTCGTGGTGCTCGCGACCGCGATCCTCGGGAGGTAGCCCAATGCTCACCGCCGCCATCGTCGTACCCCTGCTGGGTGCGGTGGTCGTCGCCGTCGCCGGGCGCCGGTGGTCAGAACCGGTCGTCCGCGCCGTCGGGGTCGCGACGACACTGGTCCCGCTCGCGCTGGTCGTGGCGGCCTGGGTCGCCTTCGACCCTGGATCGGACGAGGCCTTCCAACTGGTCACGGACGTGGAATGGATCCCGACGTTGGGCGTCGGGTACCGGGTCGGCGTGGACGGGATCGGGTTGGCCGTCGCGGCCGTCACCGCCGTGGTCTTCACCGCCGCGGTCGCCCATCCGACCGAGATGCGGGGCCTGGCCCACCAGTACGTCGCCTGGTTCCTGTTCCTCGAGTCCGTCTCGCTCGGGCTGTTCCTGAGCCTCGACCTGGTCCTGTTCTACGTCTTCTTCGACCTCAGCCTGGTTGGGATGTACTTCCTGATCAGTCGCTGGGGCCACGACGACGCCGAACGGGCCGCGCTGAAGTTCTTCCTCTACACCCTGCTCGGGTCGCTGTCCCTGTTGCTGGGCATCATCGCGCTGGGCGTGTCGATGGACCCGATCACGTTCGACATGCGGGCCATCATCGCCGCCCAGCCGTTGGCGGACAGCAGCCAGGCCGTGGCCGTACTGGTCCTGGTCATGGTGGGGTTGGGGATCAAGACCCCGATGGTGCCGTTCCACACCTGGCTGCCGGCGGCGCACGTCGAGGCGCCCGCGACGGCCTCGGCCGTGCTGGCGGGCGTGCTGCTCAAGATGGGGACCTTCGGGATGGTCCGGATCCCGTTCCTGATGCTGCGGGACACCTTCGCCGACGCGTCGCTGGTCATCGGGGTGCTCGCGGTCGTCAGCATCCTCTACGGCGCCCTGGTCGCCCTGGGCCAGGACGACCTCAAGCGCCGGATCGCCTACACCTCGGTCAACCACATGGGTTACGTCGTGCTGGGCCTGGCCGCGGCCGGCAGCGTCGTGACCGGCCACGAGGCCGCCCGCGCGTTGGCGCTGACCGGCGCGACCGTGCAGATGGTCGCGCACGGGCTGATCACCAGCACGTTGTTCCTCCTGACCGGGTCGATCTGGGACCGCACCCACGACTACGACATGGATCACTACGGCGGCCTGCTCGGCCAGGTCCCCCTGCTGTCCGGGGCGATGATCCTGGCCTCGTTCGCCAGCCTCGGGCTGCCCGGCCTGGCCGGTTTCGTGGGCGAGTTCCAGGTGTTCGTCGGCACCTTCGCCGTCCACCCGGTCCTGGCCGCCGTGGGGTTGCTGGGGATCCTCCTGACGGCCGCGTTGTTCCTCCAACTGGTCCAGCGGATGTTCCTGGGCGAGATGCCGGACCGGTGGTCGAGCCTGTCAGACCTGACCCCGGTCGAGATGGCCACGCTGGGGGTCCTGCTCGTGCTCACGGTCGCGGTCGGGGTCGCCCCGCGCCTGCTGGTCGACACCGTCCACGCGGCGGCCAGCCTGTTCGTGGGGGGCTGACGCCGCCATGCAGATGTCGATGCAGGTGTCGCACGTGGGGCCGCAACTCGCGGTCCTGGTGGGTGCGGTGGTGACGCTGCTGGTGGCGATGTTCACCGGCAGGGACCGCCAGTGGGTCAACGGCCCGCTCGCCCTGGTCGCGCTGGTCGTCGCCGCGGTCCTGCAGGTCGACCTGGCCGGCGGGCCGGCGGTGCTGGCCTTCGACGGACTGTGGGCGCTGGACCGGATGACGGCGGTCGGGTCCGTCACGGTGGTCATCGCCACCGGGCTGGTGGTGGCCTTGGTGCCGGGCTGGCTGGCGACCGATGCTCGCCACGGCGAGTACTACCCGATGCTGCTGCTGGGGGCGTTGGGCGCGATGGTGATGGTCGCGGCGGTCGACCTCAACGAGCTCATCGTCGGGGTCGTGCTGTCGTCGGTGACCGGCTACGTGCTGGCGGCGTGGCACCGCCAGTCCGCCTGGTCGGTGGAGGCCGGTATGAAGTACTTCCTGGTGGGTGGACTGGCCAACATCGTGCTGCTGGTCGGGGCCGTCCTGGCGTTCGCGGCAGGCGGGACCACCGACCATGCGGTGCTGGCGGTCACGCTGGTCGACGCCGACCCGTGGCTGCTGGTGCCGATGGCCGTGACGCTGGTCGTGGGCCTGGCCTTCAAGGCCGGGGCGGTCCCGGTGCACTCGTGGGTGCCCGATGTCTCCCAGGGCGCGCCCGCGCCGTCCGCGGCGTTCCTGACCGTCGTCCCGAAGGTCGGGGGGCTGCTCGCCCTGGCACGCCTGGCCACGGTCGTGCCGATCGACGCCAGCGGCTGGCGCCCGGTCGTGGCCGTGGTCGCCGTCGCCACCATGTCCGTCGGCACGCTGGCCGCGCTGGGCCAGGACGACGTCCGGCGCCTGCTGGGCTGGTCCAGCGTGTCCCAGGCCGGCTATGCCCTGGTCGCATTGGCCGTCGTCGGGAGGAGCGAGCGAGCGGTCCCGGCATTGGTGTTGTTCCTGGCCGGATACGCCGTCGCCAACGTGGCGGCCTTCGGCGTGGTGACGGCGTTGCGCGGGCGCACGGCGCTGGCCGACTGGTCCGGGTTGGCCCGGTCGCGCCCCGGACTGGCGGTCGCGATGGTCGTGGCATTGCTGTCGCTGGTGGGCATCCCGCCGCTGGCCGGATTCGCGAGCAAGTTCGCCGTGTTCGCGGCCGCCATCGACGGGGGCATGACCTGGCTCGCGGTGGTGGCCGTGGTCAACACCGTGGTGTCGCTTGCCTACTCGCTGCGCGTCGTCGCGCCGATGTTCCTGGACGACCCGGTCGGACCGGTGCACGTGCTGGATCGCTGGTCCGTCGTCGCAGTGGTGATCGCCACGGCTGCCGTCCTGGTCGTCGGGCTGGCCGCCGACCTGGTCCTGTCCGGCGCCACTGGGCCCGTACTGCCCGAGTTGCCATGATCGCCAGGGACCACCGGCACACCGTCCAGCACATCCCTTCATGGGCCGCTCAACCCAGGTGAGGTGCGTTCGATCCATAGGGGATGAGGGCGATGGTCGGGTCTTGACGGGTGTGCCACGGACCGACGACCACGCCTCGAAACCCAGCAGATCTATCTGATGGCCATACTCGTGAGACGCAACCGCGTGTACCGGATCAGGCGGCGCGGTCGGCGGATCGGGGAGGGCCGGATGTCGTAGGTGAGTCGCGGTCGGTCTCATGGGGTCCATCGGTGTCGTGGAGAATCGCGGCGATGCGTTGGTCCAGGGTGGCCGACTGGGGTGGCGGGGTGGTTGGTGGTGCTGGGAGACGTCCGGACGGTGCGATGTCGTCGGGTTCGATGAGCGCGCGGGCCACGGCGTGTTGCGGGTCGAGGTCGGGCAGGTGGTGGCAGGCTGCAGCGACCCATCCCGTGACTTGTGCGGTGATGAGGCGAACCGAGGGTCGCGGCGGGAAGCGTCGGGGTGGGCAGTTGTTGGATCAGACAGGTCATCTGTTCGTCATCCAGGATCCGAGCCGCGACGTTGGCCCAGCCGACGCTGTGGGCTTGTTGTTGGCGGGTCTGGTGTGACGTTGCCCGCTGCGCCCGCTGACGTGCGGCCTGTTGACGGGCGGCGCTGTCGCGTCGTCGACGTTGCTGGCGGGCTTGTTCGGCGAGGTCGTCGATGTCCCAGCCGTGGTCGAGCGCGGTGACGATCCACCCAGCGGGGTTGTCCACGGGCTGGGTGGACACGGCGGCCAGGACGTCGTCGATA
>JBBSMS010000074.1:0-17653 GCA_038233055.1 Nitriliruptorales bacterium | reverse complement strand
GCGGGCCTCGACCAGGTCGGCGCAGACCCGCACGCCCTTGCCGGCCGCCAACCCGTCCGCCTTGACCACGTACGGGCCACCGAACCGGTCGAGCGCGCGGTAGGCCTCGTTGCGGTTGGAGGTGGACACGTACCCGGCCGACGGGGCGCCCGCCTCGGCCATCATCTCCCGGGCGAACGACTTGGATCCCTCCAGTTTCGCCGCGGCCGCGGACGGCCCGAACACGGCCACGTCGCGCGCCCGCAGGTCGTCGGCCACGCCCGCCACCAGCGGGGCCTCCGGACCCACCACCACCAGGTCGATACGCCGGTCGGCCGCCAGCGCCGCGACCGCGTCGCCGTCGGTCGGGTCGACGTCATGGAGCGCTCCGAGGTCGGCCAACCCGGGGTTGCCGGGTGCGGACTCGACCGTGTCGACGGACGGCGACTGGGCCAGCCGACGACCGAGGGCATGTTCGCGTCCCCCCGATCCCAGGACCAGGACTCGCCTTCCCATCCGCCATCCTCGTTCGTCGACACCCCGCGACCAGCCGCAGCCTACGACTCCGTGCTTGTCGCCGACAGGATGCGTACCTATGGTCGACCCACCGCCCTCGACCGAAGGAATAGGGAGTGCCGACCGAGGAGCAGCACCCGACCACCGGGGTGGTCCCGTCCCTCACCGTCTCGCCCTGCGCCGAGGCGATCGAGTTCTACAAGGAGGCGTTCGGCGCGGTCGAGGCCGGCACGCGGATGGACATGCCGGACGGGACCGTGGCGCACGCCGAGCTCGACATCGCCGGCAGCCGCATCATGCTCGGTGACGAGTGGGGAGACGATCCCCCCCACCAGGTCCCCCGGCAATCTCGGGGGCTCGTCCGCCGCGCTGTTCGTCTACACCGACGACGTCGACGCGCTGTGGGAACGCGCGCTCGAGGCCGGCGCGGAGGTGGTGTTCCCGCTGGAGGACCAGTTCTATGGCGACCGCGCCGGCCGGGTCCGGGACCCGTTCGGACACACGTGGGGGCTGGGCCAGCAGGTCGAGCACCTCACCGACGAGGAGATGGCCGCGCGCGTGGCCGCGCGGACCGACGACGAGGCCTGACCCCGGACCGGCGCCCCGCCGACCACGCCGAGGGTGGCTGATCGCCCTCGGCAGAATCAACCTGGTCAGCGGTCGGGGACGTCTGACAGCCGTTGCAGCGCCAGCGCCAGCCACAGCTCGTTCATGGTCTCGGAGTCCGACAGGTCGACCTGCAGGATCTGTTCCAGCTTCTTCAGCCGGTAGTGGAGACCGGAGCGATGCATCGGGAGGGCCGCTGCGGTCGCGGACTTGTTGCCATGATGGCCGATGTACAGCTCCAGGGTTCGCCGCATGTCCTCGTCCGACAGGGGTCCCAGCCGCTGGTCGACATAGGCGGCCGACACCGCCTCCGGAACGTGGAGCAGGACCGATTCCAGCACCGGTGAATCCAGCCGTACCGGTCCCGTGTGGCCCCGCCGATGTGCCACGTCGAGCGCAATCCGACTGTCGCGATCGAGGCGAGGCAGGTCCTCGACACGGTCCGAGCCACGCGAGACACCGAGGCGATGTGGTTCATCGGCGCCGGCCGTCAGCCTGCCGGCGACATTGTGGATCCGGTCGACGGCGGCGTCGATGTCATCCGCACGCACCAGCAGGGTCAGGACGGGCGCGGCAGCGTCCATCCCCACGACCGTGACCACGTCGCGCAGGTGCATGTCGATGGTGACCTGCCAGCGACGGAGCGGCTCCGTCAGTGGCGGGGCCTGCAGCCGGGCGACGACGTAGGGTCGGCCATCGACCAACCCGAGCAGCTGTGCACGGTCGTTGGCATCGCGGGCCGGCAGCGTGCCCGCGACCAGCAGGTTGTAGGTCAGCGAGACCGCTGCGAACTGGCCGTCCAGGTACGCCTGACGACGGATCATGCACCGCTCGAGGTAGTCCGCGACCTCGGCAACGTCCAGTCGCGCTGGCGGCGGCCCAGCTGGACGCACCACCAGTTTCCCGACCAGTTGCTCGCCGGCGTGCAACCGCGCACTGAAGGGCACGTCCGGAGCGGCCGGCGAATCCTCACGAAGCCCGGGTTCGGCCAGCGTCACGCCGCCGACGAGGTCGACGACCACGTCGCCGTCCCCGGTGCCGGTGTAGACGACGTGCTCGATGAGGTCGTGGAGCTCGACGGTCCAGTCGAACCGACTGCCGATCGCGCCAACGGCATCACGGATGGCATGTCGATGGTCCAGGGTCTCCAGGTCCGTCGACAGCGACGGGCCCTCACGAAGCTTGCCGCGACCGTACATGTGCACGTACACCGCCTCGAAGACGTCGCGGTAGGCCAACTCCTCGGGCAGCAGGACGATTGGAAGGTCGAAGTCGTTGGCCGCGGACAGGGCAGAATCGGGCAACTCGGTCAACCATCCGCCGGGCTTGTAGCCCAGCGCGGAGACCCCGACGTCGTGCAGTTCGCGCAACAGGCGGGCCAGGCTCTCGCCGTCCCGCCGGAAGGGGTATCCCGAGGAGAGGAGGAACTCCCCGCCTGCCAGCCACTTGGCGACATCGGGGACCTCGGTGATGTTCACGCCGGTGACGATCCGCCCGAGGCCGCCACCGCCCGCAAGCAACCGGGCACCTCGGAGCTCGTCCAGCGACAACAACGACGACACCGTCAGCGCACTCAACCCTGGTCCTCACCTGACACCGTCGACCGCGACAGGTCCGCATCCAACGATACGAGTAGCGGGGCGGCTCAGTCGACCAAGGCCGCGCCCGCGGCCACCTCCTCGGCCGACCGACCCACGACAGCGCGGTAGTTCGCGGGGTCGGTCGCGCCCTCGGTGTTGAGCAGCAGGACCCGTGCCTCCGGGTCCAGCCCCAATGCGTCGCGCGCGACCGGGTCCCGCGCCGCCACCAGCAGCCCTGCCAAGCCAGCAGCACCCGACTCGCCCGCCACGATCCCCTGCGCCGCCAGTCGACGCATCGCCTCGCCTGCCTCGTGGTCGTCGACCGCCAGGAAGGCCGAGGTCCTGCGAGCGATCACCGGCCACGCGACCGAGGACGGCGAACCACAGTTCAATCCCGCCATCATGGAACCCTGGCTCGACGCCAACGACACCGGCCGGCCCGCCCGGGCCGACTCCATCAGGCAGGCAGCTGTCAAGGGCTCGACGACGCCGACGCGCAAGCCCGGGTGGTGTACCTCGAAGTAGGCGGCGGCGGCCCCTGCCAGGGCGCCGACCCCGGCCTGCACCAGCAGCGCGGTGGGCGCTTCCGGCGCCTGTTCGACGACCTCGTCAAAGATCGTGTCGTAGCCCTCCATCACCCACTGGGGCACCTCGTCGTGCTCCTCGGTCGCGACATCGGCGACGGTGTGGAACCGATCGGACGAGCGACCCAGCTCCGATGCCCGAGCCACGGCCGCGTCGTAGTCACCGTCGTTGACGATCACCTCGGCTCCCTCCGATCGGATGCCTTCGATCCGCGCCGCCACCATGTCGTCGGGCACGATGACCACGGCAGCGAGGCCCAGCAGGCGTGCCATGTGGGCGACGCCGCGTCCATGGTTGCCGTCGGTCGCGGCCACCAGCGTCCGCGGAGCCAGGTTTCCAGCCACTTGTTCGAGGTCAGCGAACGATCGCCCGAGCACGGGCTCACCGGCAAGGGAGGACAGGAGCCGGTGGATGGCCCACGACCCGCCCAGGATCTTGAACGACGGCAGCCCGAGGCGCTGCTGCTCGTCCTTGACCATGACGTCGGCGACCCCGATGGATGTGGCGACCTCGGGCAGGTGGAACACCTCCGTGCGGTCGTATCCGGGCATGCTCTCGTGGAACCAGCGCGGGCCGGTCACCGGAGGACGGTCGCGGCGTGGACGCTCCGGCTGCTGGACGTGGAGTTGGTGTGCGAGCGGCGTCACCGGCCTGGCTCCGCCTCGGGGGGCAGCTCCGCCTCGTGCCGACGGGGACCGGGCATGGGCGCACAGGGGTCGTCGAGCATGGCGGCGGCCCAGAGTCGGTCCGCGTCCGACGGGCCGTCGTCGGCACTGTCGAGGTCGAGCAGGTCGTGCGGATTGCCGGCGATCATGGTCCGAATGTCCTCCTCGGCGATGCCCTTCTCGAACAGGGTCTGGCCGAAGATCCGCAGCGCCTCGTCGGGCATAGGGTTGTGGCGCTGTCCGGTGTCGGACACCAGCAGGCACCGCGACGCGCCGACCTCCTGGATCGCCTGGGCCACGAAGTCCGTCGGCGCGTACTGCCACGCCGGTGACACCGTGCAGTAGCCGAACTCGGGCATCGCACCGAGGCGCGCGACCTCCTTGATGGTGTCCATGTCGAGGTTGGGGACCTTGAAGAAGGGATGGGTCACCACGATCTTGTCGACACCGAGCTCGCGTGCCTGGGTGACCAGCGCGACGATCTCCCTCGGGGACAGGTGGCAGGTGCCGAGGATGGCCTGGTGCTCCGCGACGAGTTCGAGGATCTCCCGGACCTCTGGCACCAGGTTCCCCTCGTCGTCCAGGACCCAGATGCCCTCGCCCTGGCGACCACCCTGCTGGGAGTCGTAGCCACCGGTGCCGCCGTGCACCTCGCCGTGGTGGCCGGCGTCGATCGTGGGCATCCACACCTCCTTGCCACCCAGGCGCAGCGACGCCTCGACCGCGGCGGGGTTGAGTCCGCCGACGTAGTGGTTGAGCACCACGCCACCGAACACCTTGATGCCCGGCACCACGCGCTGGACCAGGTAGGCACGCGACACCGTGTTCTCGTGATGGCACTTCATCATGAGTGCCTCCATCCCCGCGTCCCGTGCGGCGATGGCGATGTCGATGTCATCGGCCAGTCGTGGGAACAGGTCCGGGAAGGGATGACAATGGAGGTCGATGGCGCCGTCCATGTCGATGAGTGGTCCGCCGTAGGTCCGTTTCATTGTGCGCTCCTGGGGTGTCGGGGTCCGCTCCGGACCCCGGGACGTGTCCGGGAGGCGCGAGGCCTCCCGGAACCGAGACTCACTGTCCGACGAACTCCACGGAGCCGTCGATGTACTGGCCGAGCATGACCGGAGCCACGTTCTGGTTGACCAGTCCGTTCCAGTCCTCGAATGCGATGTCGCCGTACATGATCCCGGTCGTGGAGACCCCGTCCAGCGCCTCGCGCAGCGCGTCCGGCGTGATGTCGCCGTCGATGGACCCCAGCGCGGCCGCCATGGTGTAGACGGCGTCGTAGCCACGTGGTGACTCACCGATCTCGATCGGGTCCTGGTCGGCGTTCCAGGCCTCGACGAAGGCCTCGGCACGCTCCGGCTCGGCCGACAGGGACGAGTCGTAGGCAGCCGGGAAGAACACCGTGGAGTAGACGCCCTCGGCGGCGGTCTCCCCTGCCAACGCGGCCACCTTGCCCGGGAAGTTGCTCCCGCCGGTCGTGAGCACGGTGATGTCGGACATGTCCAACGACTCCATCTGCTGGAGGATCAACGCGATCTGGGCCGCATCGGTGGTGATGATCACCGAGTCCGCACCGGAGCTGTCCACGGCAGTCAGCAGCGGGGAGAAGTTCTCGTTGGTCTGCTCGTAGTACTCGGTGCCGACGACCTCCGCGCCGATCTCCTCCAGGGCCGGCGTGATGTCCTCGACGGACCCCCGCCCCCAGTCGTTGTTCACGGGGAGGAAGAACACCTTCTCCATGCCGAGCTCGGACAGCGACCCACCGATCTGGTCGACCTCCATCCGCGTGGGCGGGTTGATCCGGAAGACCCAGTCCCCACCCGACTCTTCGGGGTCGGTGACCTTGTAGGAGCTGGAGGTCTCGACCAGGAGCGGAACCTGTTCACGGGTCGTCACCGGCGCGATGGCCAAGGTGCACGAGCTGCCCCACCCACCGATGATGCCCACGACCTCGTCGCGAGAGATCACCTTGGTGGCAGCGTTGGCGCACACGGCAGGGTCGTTCTCGTCGTCCTCGACGACCAGCTCCAACGGTCGTCCGTCGATGCCGCCGTCGCCGTTGATCTCGGTGACGGCCATCTTGGCTCCCTCGGTGATGGCGAGCCCGGCCGCCGACACGGGGCCGGTCAGGGGTTGGAGCAGCCCGACCTTGATCGGATCGCCCTCGGCGCCGGCCGACGTGGCCGTGCCGTCCTGGCTGGTGTCCGAGCTGGTCGCGTCGGGCGCCGCGATGCCCGACGACCCAGATCCGACGTCCTCGGTGGAGTCGCTCCCGGCGCACGCGGCGAGCACGAGTGCCGAACTGGCGAGCGCCGCCACGGCCCCCCGTGCCCAGTTGCTTTCCCTGGTCTTCCTCATGATGGTTCTCCTTGGATGGCAGTACAGATGATCGATCGGTCAGATACCCAGGTAGGCAGCCCTCACCTCCTCGTCGGCCAACAGTGACGGCCCGGGCCCGGTCTTGACGAACTGGCCGGACTCCATGACGTAGGCGCGGTCGGCGTTGGCCAGGGCGAGCTGGGCGTTCTGCTCGACCAGGACGGTGGTGATCCCTTGGCGACGGATCGCCGCGATCACGTCGAAGACCTGGTCGACGATGACCGGCGCGAGTCCAAGCGAGGGTTCGTCCAGCAGCAGCACACGCGGACGCGACATCAGGGACCGCCCGATCGCCAGCATCTGTTGTTCGCCACCGGACAGCGTCCCAGCGCGCTGGTCGGAGCGTTCGGCCAGGCGCGGGAACCAGTCCCCCATCTGCTCGAGGCTGCCGTGCACCTCGTCACGAGGACGCAGGTAGGCGCCCACCCGGAGGTTCTCCTCCACGGTGAGCTCGGGGAACACGTGCCGCCCCTCGGGGCACAGGACGACCCCGTGGCGCAGCATGACGTCCGGCGAGCTGCCCGTGACGTGCTCGTCGTCGACCAGGACGTCGCCCGCCCACATCGGCAGCTGGCCGATGAGGCAGCGCATCAGCGTGGTCTTGCCCGCGCCGTTGGACCCGACGACGGCCAGCAGTTCGCCGGCATCGACGTGCAGGTCCAGTCCGGACAGGACCTGGGAGACCCCGTAGCCCGAGGCCAACCCCCGTACCTCCACCAGGTGTCCGCTCACTGTCCACCCCCCTGGCGACCTAGGTACGCCTCGATGACGGCGGGGTTGGACGTGACCTCCGCCGGCGAGCCCTCCGCCAGCATCTGGCCGTGGTGCAACACCATGACCCGGTCCGAGATGCCCATCACGAACCGCATCTGGTGCTCCACGACGACCATCGCGATGCCCGTCTCGCGGAGTCGTGCGATCAGCAGGATGAGCTCTTGGATCTCCGAGGCGTTCATGCCGGCACACGGTTCGTCCAGCAGCAGCACCGCGGGGGCCATGGCGACCGCCAAACCGATGCCGAGCCGCCGTTGGGCTCCGTAGGGCAGCACGGCTGCCTGGTCGTCCCGACGAGTCCCCAGGTCGACGAGGTCCATGACGCGAGCGGCCCGCGCCTGGACCCGATCCTCGTGGACGGAGCGGACACGCCCGCCCGATCCTCGATGGATCTCGCCCTCCAACGCGGCCGTCTGGAGGTTGCCCCACACGGTGAGGTCGGGGAAGAAGCTCGTCTTCTGGAAGGTGCGGTTCAGGCCGCTCCTGGCGATCCTGACCGGGTCCCGGCCCGTGATGTCGTCGCCCAGGAAGGTCACCCGCCCCGCGGCCGGCTGGACGTAGCCCGTGATCGAGTTGAACAGCGACGTCTTGCCCGCCCCGTTGGGTCCGATCAACGAGACCACCTGGTCAGCGTGCAGCCGCAGCGACGCCCGGTCCACGGCTCGCAGACCGCCGTACTCGATGGTCAGGCCATCCACCTCCAGCAACGGCTGACCGGTCACGACGACATCTCCGGGAGCCCGACCCGACCCTCGTCGTCGGCCCCGGGATCCATCGGTTCAACGGGCCGGTCGCCGCGTCCGAGCCGACGCAGGACGCGTCCCCACACACCCTCGGGCATGAACCGGACCAACAGAACGATGATCACGCCGTAGATGATGAGCCGGTAGTCGTCGCCCGCCCGGAGGAGCTCCGGACCGCCGGTGAACACCACGGCCCCGAGCAGCGGCCCGAGCAGCGTCCCCATCCCTCCGCCGAGCACCATGACGACCATCGTGATCATCACCGAGAAGCTGAAGACGTCCGGGCTCGCGAACTGCAGGTAGTGGACGTACAGCGCACCCGCGAGGCCGGCCATGGCCGAGCCGATGACCACGCTGCGCAACGCCAGTTGTCCGGTGTCGATCCCCAGTGAACGGGCGACGTTCTCGGACTCCCGCATCGCCACCATCTCGGTGCCCATCGGCGAGTGCAGCAGCCACCGGACGATCGCCACCACCGCCGCCAGCGCGGCGACCACCAAGTACCAGGCCATCCGGGCCTCCGACAGGTCGATGCCAAACAGCGACAACGGGGCCACGCCGGTCATGCCCATCGGACCGTTGGTCAGGCTCACCCAGTTCAACGCGATCGCCCGCACGATCTCCGAGAAGGCGATCGTGGCGATGACGAAGAAGGCTGCGCGCAACCGCAGCAGGATCAGGGCAGTCACCAGCGAGGCGGCGCCCGCGACCACGGTGCCGACGAGGACGGCGAGCAGCAGTGGCAGGCCGGCCTCCTGGGCCAGCGCGGAACCGTAGGCACCGATGCCGAAGAAAGCGTGGTGTCCCAGCGACAGCAGCCCGGAGTAGCCCATGACGAGGTTCAGGCCGGTGACGGCGATCGCGAAGATGCCCGAGATCACGAGCAGGTGCATGTAGAAGTTGTCCGTCACGACGAACGGCGCGGCCACCACGATCGCCAGGGGCGCCACGACCATCACCGGAGTGCGCAACGGACGGCCCATGTCAGTGCCCCGCCTGTTCGACCGCCGGGGCACGACCGAGGATGCCCTGTGGCTTGAACACCAGGACGGCCAGCAGGATCATGAAGGCGATCGCGTCCTTGTAGCCGGCGGAGACGTAGGTCGCGGCGAAGGACTCCACCAGCCCGACGAGGATCCCCGCGATGGCGGCACCCCAGAAGTTGCCCAGTCCGCCGAGGATCACCACCGTGAAGGCCTTCAGGACGGCGACCTTGCCCATGGTCGGCGTGATCAGGAAGACCATCCCAAGCAACGCCCCACCCGCAGCGGCCAGGGCCGTTCCGCCGGCGAAGGTCACGCTGTAGACGCGGTTGACCGAGATCCCCATCAGCGCCGCCGTGTCCGGGTCCTGGAAGGTGGCGCGAACCGCGCGTCCGGTCCGGGTGGACTGCATGAACCAGCCCGAGATCGCGATGATGCCGACCGCCAACAGGGCGACCAGGACCTGGACCGGCGCCAGCTCGACGCTGCCGATGGACCAGTTGGTGGCGGCGATCGGCGGGGGCACGCGCTTGGGGACCGGATCCCAGACCAGCAGCGCCACGTTCTGCAGGATCATCGACAGCCCGATCGTGGTCAAGATCCCGACCATCTCGCCGTTCCCCCGTAGGGGCCGGATCAGGGCGTGGTCCAGCCCCAGGCCGAGGAGCGCGGCGACGGCCAGGGTCGCCGGGAAGGCCACCACGAAGGGCAGACCGATCAGGACCATCGTCGTGTACAGGAAGAACCCGCCCAGCATGTAGAGCTCGCCGTGGGCCATGTTGACGAGGTTGATGTAGCCGAAGATCACGGTCAGGCCGACCGCCATCAACGCGTAGGTCCCGCCGATCACGAGACCGTTCGCGACGACCTGCAGGATCTCGTTCATCGGGGCTCCCCGGGCCGCCTCGGCGTGGTCATGCCGTGGCCCGTGATGCCGCGGCCAGCGCGTCCAGCACCCGCCACGGGGTGAACGGCAGGCGGTCCATCCGGACGCCGATGGCATCCTCGATCGCCGAGGCAAGGGCGGGCGCGGCTGGCCCGATCGGCGGTTCGCCGATGCCCCGGGCACCGAACGGCCCCTTCCCTTCTCCCGACTCCAGGAAGAAGGCGTCGAGGTCGGGCAGTTCGTTGGCGACCGGGACGAGGTAGTCCGCGAAGAGCATCGATCGCGGCGCGCCGTCGGCGAGGTCGCAGTCCTCGGCCAGGGCATACCCGATGCCCTGGACAGCGCCGCCCTCGATCTGGCCCTCGATGCGCATCGGGTTGAGGGCCGTGCCGACGTCGTGGCCGGCGACGTACTTGGTGAGGTGGACCCGACCGGTGATGGTGTCCACCTCGACCTCGCAGGCGTGCACGCCGTAGGTGAAGTCCGGATACGTCCGACCTCGCCCCGTGGCCGGGTCGAAGTCCCCGCCCTCCGCGTCGAACACGCCCAGGTGCGACACGGACACGTGACGACGCTCGCATTCCTCGACCAGCTCGGCCAGCCCCAGGGCGACTCCACCGGGACCGACCACCTGCTCCGCCGTGAAGGACAGGTCGTCGATGGTGGTGGCGAGCAGGTCGGCAGCCACCGGGGCCATCCGCGCCCGCAACTCCAGGGCGGTCTTCTGGGCGGCGTTGCCGGACATGTACAGCTGGCGGGTGGCGAAGGTTCCCCCTGTCAGGGGGGTCAGCGCCGTGTCGGAGATGTGGACCGCGACTCGGTCGATGTCGACGCCGAGCACCTCGGCGGCGATCTGTGCCAGCGAGGCGGCCTGCCCACCCCCCAGGTCCGGCACGCCTGCGCGGACGACCAGCGATCCGTCCGGCTCGAAACTCATCCAGCACGAGGCCTGGTCGGCGAAGTAGACCGCGCGTCCGTAGGGCTGGATGTTGCAGGCAAGTCCCTGGCCGACGAGGCGGGTCGGGCCGGTCGGTTCAGCCGGCGCACCGAGCCGGGCCCTGGCCTGGTCCAGGAGCTCGGGGAGTGCGACTGCCGTGTGCAGGTCCTCCCCGGTCGCCAGCAGGTCGCCCTTGTCGACGAAATTGCGGCGACGCACCTCGTCCGGCGACAACCCGAGTTCATGGGCGAGGGCGTCCATCTGGCCCTCGTAGCCCAAGGTCATCTGCATGGCCCCGAAGCCCCGGAAGGCGCTGCACGGCACCGTGTTGGTCATGACTGCGCGGGAACGCACCCGGACGTGGTCGGTTCGGTAGGGCCCGGCCCCCACGACACCTGCCGCGAACAGCACCCGGGGGCTCAGGCTCGGATAGGCGCCCGCATCCCCGACCACGTCCAGGTCCACGGCCACGATCCGGCCGTCATTGGTGGCGCCGGTCCGGTAATGCATCGTGATGGGGTGTCGCTTCGCCCGGGCCTGGAGGGACTCCTGGCGGGACCAGACCATCTTCACCGGTCGCCGGGTCCGGTCCACCAACAGGGCGAGGTAGGGCTCGACGGTCATGTCCTCCTTGCCACCGAAGCCCCCACCCATGTAGGTCCCGATGACCCGAACGCGGTTCTGTGGCCGGTCGAGGATGCGGGCGATGTGGCGGGCGTGCTCGATGACCTGGGTCGAGACCCGCAACACCAGCACGCCGTTGGCGTCGATCCATCCGACCCCGGCCTCCGGCTCCAGGTAGGCGTGGTCGACCCGCTGGGTCTGGTACGTGCGTTCGACGACCACGTCGGCGCCGGCCATGGCGTCGTCGACGTCGCCACGGGCGAAGCGCCAGTCGACCAGCACGTTGCTGGCGTCGCTTCCGACCACCCCGTCCGCGGGGTGCAGCGTCGGTGCGCCGTCCTCGAGCGCCCGGTCGATGGTCAGGACGGGGTCGGTCGCGTCGAGATCCACCATCACCAGCTCAGCGGCCTCCTCGGCGGCCTCGGAGGTCTCGGCCGCCACGATCGCCACGGCTTCACCGACGTGTCGAACCACGCCGTCGGCCAGGATCGGCGTCTCGATCACCGACAGCCCCAGGCCCGACGCCTCGGTGGCCAGCTGGTTGTTCGGAACGTCGGCGGCAGTCAGCACGGCGACGACGCCGGGCACGCCGCGGGCGGCCTCCACGTCGATGCCGCGGATGCGTCCCGCGGGCTGGAATGATCGCACCACCTGACCGTGGAGCATGCCGGGCATGGCCCAGTCGTCGGCGTAGGGCAGGGTCCCGCGAGCCTTGTCGACGAAGTCGTGGTGGGCGACCGAGACGCCGAGATAGCCACCGGACGTGGGCGAGTCCTTCCATGCCCGGCGATCGGAGCGCTGGGTGGACTCGTCGGGCTCCGTCGGCGTGACGACTGGCTGGTCGGTGCTCATGCAGCACCCCCGACGTCGTCGGACATGGTCATCCAGTCCTCGACGGCATCGACGATCTTGACATAACCCGTGCAGCGGCAGATGTTGCCGGACAGGGCCTCGCGGATCTCGTCGCGACCGGATCCGCCGCCGGACTCGGCGTGGGCGAGCGCCGTCACCATCATGCCCGGCGTGCAGAAGCCGCACTGGGCACCGCCATGGGCCAGGAAGCACCGTTGCAGGGGGTGCAGGTCGTCGCCCGACGACAGGCCGGCCATTGTCCGGACATCGCGGGCGGCAACCTGGACGGCGAACACCAGGCAGGCATTCACCGGTTCGTCGTCCACCAGCACCGTGCACGTGCCGCACACACCCTCCCCACACCCGTACTTGACGTCGGTCGCGGAGAAGTGCTCGCGGAGCGCCGTCAGCAAGGTGGTATGGGCGGGCATCCAGGCCGCCACGGGGCGATCGTTCACGGTCATCTCGACGTGGATCGGTGACGGGTTCATGCGAGGACCTCGTCCTGGATGCCGGCGGCCGAGCACAGCGCGACCTGTCCCAGGCGACGGGCGAGGTGATGTCTGAACGCCGCGGTTCCGTGGTTGTCGTCGTGCGGGTCGAGCCGGTCCGCCACGGCCGCGGCGAAGTCCCCCAGCACCTGCGCCGTCGGTGCGTTGCCGACCAGTTCACTGCGCTCTGCCGGCTCGAGGACGACCGGGCGGCCGGCCACTCCCCCGATCGCGTACCCGACCTCGTCGATGCGGCCGTCCGCGACCGACACCATGGCCGCCACCTGCACCACCGAGAAGTCGTTGGCCCGGCGGGACATCTGGGCATACCCATGGCCGACGCCGTCGCGTCGTCGCGGAACGCGGACCTCGACCACGAGCTCGTCGTCGTCACGGGCCGTGTCGAGGAACCCCCGGAAGAACTCGACGGCGGGGACCTCACGTGTCCCCCGCACGGACGCCAGGCGAACCACCCCACCGAGCGCCGACAGCACGCACGGCCACTCGGCGGCAGGGTCGGCGTGGGCCACGCTCCCGCCGATCGTTCCCCGGTTGCGCACCCGGACGTTGCCGATGTGGCGGCCTGCCGTGGGCAACATCGGGGCGTGGGTGCCGATCACGTCGGACGTGATCACGCTGCAGTGGCGCGTGGCGGCGGGCACGACGACCTCGTCACCGTCCAGGGCCGGCGCGTCACTGGGCAACCGTCCGATGTCGATCAGGACCTCGGGCGTGGCCAGGCGCAGTGCCATCATCGGCACGAGGCTCTGCCCACCGGCGATCAGGCTGGCCTCGTCGCCATGCTGTTCGAGCAGCGCGAAGACCTCCTCCCGGGTCGTCGGGGCGACGTACTCGAACGGAGCGCAATACATGCAGGAAGTCCTTCAGTCGAGGTCGGCCAGCAGGGCGCCGACCGCCTCGATGGTTGCCTGGTTGCTGGTCACGACGGGGACGCCCAGTCGCCGGGCGATCTCGTCACGCGCATCCATGGCACGGAAGTTGGTGCACGAAACGAAGAGCAGGTCGATGTCAACGGCGGAGAACGTGTCGACGGCGAAGGCGACGATGTCGTCCACCGAGACCTGCGCGATGGCGAAGTTCTCGTCGATCCCGAGCCCCCGGATGTCCACCACCTCGTATCCGTCGGCCTCGAGGCTTGCCCGGATGCGCTCGTTGAGCACGTCGATGTAGGGGGTGATGACGCCGATCCGTTGGGCCCCGGCGGCAGCAACGGCCTCGCGCACCGAGCGGATCACACTGACGGTGCGAGCGTCGGTGGCACGACCGATGGCGTCCACCAGTCGGGCGTCGTAGTCGTTGCCGCGCAGGGCCCCCGCGCTCGTACACCCGAACACGGCCACGTCGGGGCGGGCAGTGCCCAGGGCCTGGGCCGCCGGCATGGTGTAGTCGTCCAACATGGCGTTTTCGCCCTCGACCGTCGTGTCCTCCATGAACATGCGGGCGGTGTGCAGGTGGTGGTGGTCGGGCAGGTGGCGGGCGAAATCGGTCTCCATCACGGTGTTGGACGAGGGGATCAGTAACCCCACCCGCCTGGTCGTGGCACCGCCAGCGCGGTCGTGGTCTGCCATCTCGCGATCTCTCCTGATCGAGCACCCGGACGGGAGTGGCGCCGGTGGTCAACGACAGGGACGATAGGGCGCTCCGGAGCGGCCTCGACACCGGGCAAGGTGTGCAGTGATCGGCCTGCGGGAGCCCCAGTCTCCACACAGATCGTCGGGCGAGGAGGCATCTCGGGGACACCTAGCGTGCTCGCTCCAGACGCGGACGATCATCCGCGTGGACCGGGACGCCACGTCGACGTCGGGCGACCGGCCAGCCACCGTCCAGCGCCGCAAGGGGTCGTCATGGGAACACCGTTCAGGATCGGGATCGCACTCGAGAACTTCGTCCCCTCCGACAAGACCTTGGCGTTCGACGACATCTTGGCGTGGAGCGAGCGGTGCGAGGAACTGGGGTTCTCGTCCCTGTACGGCTGGGATCACCTGTTCCTGGGCACCCGGACCCACTTCCCCCTCTACGAGGTGCTGACGACCTTGGCCGCGGTGGCGGCCCGGACGTCCCGCATCGAGCTGGCGACCGGTGTCCTGGTCCTGCCACTGAGAGACCCCACGACCCTTGCGAAGATGGTCACCACGATCGACCACATCTCCGGCGGCCGCTTCCTCCTCGGGACAGCGGCCGGCTGGTACGAGAAGGAGTACGAGGCACTGGGCGTGCCGTTCCGGCGTCGCGGCAAGATCTTCGAGCGCAACTTGGAGATCCTCCTGGCCCTGCTGGAACAGGACTCGGTCGAGATGACCAGGCCGGGCTTCTCCGACGATGCGCCGCCCCTGGAACTTCGTCGCGTGGTGACCCAACCCAAGACCGTGGCGTCACCGCGTCCCACGATCCTGCTCGGCGGCTACGTCGACGCGGTGTTCCGCCGGATCGCGAAGTACGCCGACGGCTGGCTGACCTACCTGTACACGCCCGAGGACTTCATCCCGTCCTGGGACCGCATCCGCACGTTCACCGAGGCCGAGGGGCGGGATCCGGACCAGCTCCGGAACGCGGCCCAGCTGCCGATCTGCATCAGTTCTGACATGGCCGACGCCGACACCAGGATCCGGGAGTTCGGACGCCGCTACCTCGACCTCCCGGAATGGAGCGACGCGTCACTGGACAGCGCGATCCGGGGACCCGTCGACGCCTGCCTCGAACAGCTCGACGCCCAGCGGCGAGCGGGAGTCCAGGAGGTGGTGCTCATGCCGGTCGACTACGACCCAGAACAGGTCGAGCGGATTGGCGAGGAGATCCTGCCGGCCATCCACGCCGGTCACGAGACCGCGGCATGACGGTTGCCACCGGGCCAGCTCCCGGCCAGGAGTCGTTGGGCATCGAGAAGGTCATGACGGCGGGCCGCGCGATCGAGACCCTGGTGGCCGACGGCGCGCACCTCGCGGTGGGCGGGTGCCTGTACTCACGAACTCCGATGGCGTTGCTCATGGAGGTGCTGCGCCAACGGCGAACCGGCCTGACGCTGTCCCGGTCCCTGGCCTGCTACGAGGCCGAGATGTTCCTGGCGGTCGGGGCGGCCGACACCGTCGAGACCGCTTGGATGGGATTCGGCGGGCGTTGGGGGATGGCCTCGGTGATGCGGGAGCGGGTCGAGGCCGGCACGGCGACCTTCAACGAGTACAGCCACCTGGGGATCGCGATGCGGTACCGGGCCGGGGCCATGGGCGTGCCGTTCCTGCCCATGCGTTCGATGCTGGGCTCCGACCTCGTCGACCGGACCGACGTCACGGAGATGACCTGTCCGATCACGGGGGAACGGCTGATCGCGGTGCCGGCCGTCCAGCCCGACGTCGCACTCATCCACGCCCACCGCGGCGACGCGTACGGCAACGTCCAGATCGACGGCTACCTCCACATGGACTTCGACATCGCCCGCGCCGCCAAGCACGTCATCGTCTCGGTGGAGGATGTCATCGACCACGCCGAGATCATGCGCCATCCGGACCGCACCGTCATTCCCCACTTCGCCGTCGACGCGGTGGTCCCGGCTACGCACGGGTCCTACCCCCACGAGCTCTACGGGGTCCACGATGCAAACATGGACCACTTCGACGACTACGCCGAACGGGTCCGGCGCGACGGCACCGCCGGGGTGGTCGCCTACGTCGACGAGATGGTCCACGGCATGGCCGACCACGCCGCCTTCCTCGACACATTCACGGTGTCCGAGGTCGACCGCTCCCACGACATCGTGAAGGACCTCCTGTGACGGCCTGGACGACCCAAGAGCTGATCGCGGTCTCGGCCAGCCGGCTGTTGGCCGACGACAAGGTGGTCTTCGCCGGGGTTGGCATGCCGCTCGTGGCATCGGTCCTGGCCAAGCGGCTCCATGCGCCGAACCTGACGATCGTGCTCGAGGGTGGCATCGTGGGGCCGCGGATCCGACCGGGCCAGTTGCCGGTGTCGACCAACGAGATGCGGTGCGCGCCCGACGCGGCCATGCTGACAGACATCACCGACATCTTCCTACTGGCGCAGCGCGGGTACTACGACTACGGGTTCCTTGGCACGGCCCAGGTGGACCAGTTCGGCAACATCAACACCAGTTTCATCGGCCATCCCGATGCCCCGAAGGTCCGCCTTCCCGGCACCGGCGGGGCCAACGACATCGCCACATCGTGCAACGAGGTGTTCATCGTGACCACCCACGAGCGGCGACGGTTCGTCGAAACGGTAGACTTCGTCACCAGCCCCGGCTGGCTCGGTGGCGGTGACCAACGACGCGAGGCCGGCCTGCCACTGGGCGGGCCCTCGACCGTGCTCACCGACCTGGCACGATTCACCTTCGACCCGCAGTCGCGACGGATGGTGCTGACGGGCCTGCAACCCGGTGTCGATGTCGACACCGTCCAGGACAACACTGGCTTCGAGGTGATCTGCGGCGAGATCAGCGAGCTGGAGCCCCCCAAGGACCGCGAACTGTCGGTCGTACGGGCCATCGACCCGGACAGGGCCTTCACCGGCTGACGTGTGGCGACGTCGTGTCCCGACTGACTGGAGAGCAACCGTGGGGGACGTGCACTGGCGAGAGCTCTACCACGAGGTCGTCGACACCGGGTTGTGCACCGGCTGTGCGGCCTGTGTCATGGCGTGTCCGCGTGACGTCCTGGGCTACACCGACGACTACTTCCCGGTCCAGATCGGCGAGGGCCATGCCTACGACCAGTGCACCATCGGCGACCGCGGCTGTGACATCTGCACCCGTGCCTGCCCGCGGTTCCGCAACTGGGAGTCGGACCTGGACGAGGTGTTGTTCGGCCAGCCGCGTGACCGCGAGCAGGTGTACGGGTTCACGCGCTCGATCCTGCTGACACGCGCCACCGACCAAGGCATCCACGAGGCCGGCCAGGACGGCGGGCTGGTGTCGCAACTCCTGATCTGGGGGCTCGACAACGACATGATCGACGGCGCGCTGACGTCGGCGATCGTGGACAAGCGGGGCCCGTTCGACTCCGAGCCGGCGCTGGTG
>JBBSMS010000073.1:0-17720 GCA_038233055.1 Nitriliruptorales bacterium | reverse complement strand
TGGCTGGGAGGCAGGGGATCGAACCCTGAATGCCGGCTCCAAAGGCCGGAGTGTTGCCGATTACACCACCTCCCACCGACCCGAGCCGCCAGGACCGCGTCCACGTTCGGGGTCGGGCCGCAGCGTCGCCGAGGCGACGCCGGGAGGCCGCAGGGTACTCCCGGGACTCAGAGGCCGCGCCAATAGGCCTGCCCGGCTACGCCTCGCCCATGCGGCGCAAGGAGGGGCCGCCGGCCGGCGAGGTCGTGACCTCGACCCGGTCGAAGCGCTCGCGTGCCCGGGCGGCCAGGTCGTGGGCATGGGCCGCATCGGCCGCCAGTGCCACGACGGTCGGCCCCGACCCGGACACGATCGAGCCCAGCGCCCCGTCGACCAGGAACGCGTCGATCGCGTCCGCCAACTCCGGACGCAACCGGAACGCGGCCACCTGAAGGTCGTTGTGGAGGCTGTCACCCAGCAGTTCCGGGTCGCCGGTCCGGACCGCCTGCAGGACCTGGTCGGGCTGCATCTCGAACGGCGCCGCCTCGGCGTCCCAGGCCCGGTAGACCTCCGGGGTCCCCAGCGGCCGGTCGGACATCCCGATGACCCAGTGGAATGTGCCCCGGCACAGCACCTGCGCGGTCGCGGTGCCGGTCCCGGTCGCCAGTGCGGTCCCCCCGGACACGCAGAAGGGCACGTCCGACCCCAGGTCGGCGGCCAGCGCCTGCACGTGCTCGCGGTTGCGGCCGCCGTCCAACACGGCGTTGACCGCCAGCAGGGTCGCGGCGGCGTCCGCGGACCCACCCGCCATGCCGGCCGCGACGGGGATGTCCTTGTCGAGGCGGACCTCGAGCCGGGGCGCGCCGTTGCCCGACTCGACCGGGTCGATGCCGAGGTCGGTCAGCATCCGGTCGGCGGCCAGGACGCACAGGTTCTGGTGGTCGTCGGGGACCCCCGCCACGCCGTCGTGCTCGAAGTGGACCGATGCGCGCTGGTGTGACGGATGGCGGGCCAGCAGGCCCGGGCTCGCGCGCACGCGCACGCGGTCGTGGATGCCGACGGTCTGGAGGATCGTGACCAACTCGTGGTAGCCATCGGGGCGGAGACCGCGGACGGCCAGGAAGACGTTCACCTTGGCCGGTACGCGGACCGTGGCCGACGGTGCCCTCTCGGTCACCCTGCTCCTCGCGTCGTCGGCCGCGAGGGTAGACGCCTCAGCCCCGGGCTCCGGACGGCGTTCGGCCATCCCCCACCGCCCGGGCGAGGGCCTGGCCGAGCGCGACGAACGCTGTCGGGTCCAGCGCCTGGGCCCGCAGCCCGGGGTCGATGCCGGCGGCCCCCAAGGCGTCCACGCCGTCGTCGCCCCACTCGCGACGAAGGTTGTTGCGCAGGGTCTTGCGGCGCTGGCGGAAGGCCGCGTCCACCACCGACCGCAGCGTCCGGCGCTCCTCGGCCGACAGCGCGTCCGGACGTCGCGTGATGCGCATCATCACCGAGTCGACGTTGGGCACCGGGTGGAACACCGTCCGTGGGATGGCCGGTCCGAAGGTGACGTCGGCGACCAGCGCGAGCCGGACCGAGACCGACCCATAGGTCGGATCGCCCACCCGGGCTGCCCAACGCTCCCCCACCTCGCGTTGCACCATGACGAACGCGTCCCGCAACCGCTCGCCCGCGAAGGCCTCCAGCACCAGCGAGGTCGCGACGCTGTAGGGCAGGTTGGACACCAGTCGGTCGGGGTGGCCGGGGAGGTCGTCGAGGTCGAGCGCCAGCGCATCGGCGTGCAGGATCGTGACGTCGTCGCGGCCGTCGAGGACCTCGCGCAGCGCGCCGACCAGGCCAGCGTCGACCTCGATGGCGGTCACGTGCTCGACCGCGTCGGCCAGTGCCGTGGTCATGGAGCCGAGGCCGGGGCCCACCTCGACCACGCGGTCGGTCGGGGCGAGGTCGGCGGCCGCGACGATGCGCGCCACCGTGTTGGGGTCGACCAGGAAGTTCTGGCCGTCGGACTTGCGGGGGGCAAGCCCGTGTCGGGCCAGCAGGTCACGGACGTCCGTGGGCGTCAACGTCACAGGAGTCCGAGTTCCCTCGCGCAGTGTGGCCACTGGCCCCAGCCGAGCGCGGCCTGGAGCCGCTTGGCGGTCTCGATCTGCTGCGTCCGCGTGGCCTGCCAGGCGTACCCGGGGTACGACGACTTCTTCCACGACCGCCACGTGCCCGGGTGGAACTGCAGGCCGCCGTCGTAGAGGCCGACGTTCAAGTCCCACTGTCCGTGCGACTCGCACTGGGCGAGGTCGTCCCAGACCGAGCCGCGGGGGGCCGAGGGGGTCGTGGGCTCGGGTTCGGGCTCGCGGGTGGGCTCCGGTTCGGGCTCGCGGGTGGGCTCCGGTTCGGGCTCGCGGGTGGGCTCCGGTTCGGGCTCCGGCGCAGGCTCCGGTTCGGGCGCCGGTTCGGGCGCCGGTTCGGGCGCCGGTTCGGGCTCCGGCTCGCGGGTGGGCTCCGGTTCGGGCGCCGGTTCGGGCTCCGGCTCGCGGGTGGGCTCCGGTTCGGGCGCCGGTTCGGGCTCCGGCTCGCGGGTGGGCTCCGGTTCGGGCTCCGGTTCGGGCGCCGGTTCGGGCGCCGGTTCGGGCGCCGGTTCGGGCGCCGGTTCGGGCGCCGGTTCGGGCGCCGGTTCGGGCTCCGGCTCGCGGGTGGGCTCCGGTTCGGGCTCCGGGTCGCTGGTGGCCTCGGGCGTCTCGGTCGGCTCGGGCGCCGTCGTCGGTTCCGGCGTCCACGTCGGCTCGGGCGCGGGTTCGGGTTCGGGTTCGGGTTCGGGCGCAGGTTCGGGTTCGGGGGTGCCGGTGCCGACCTCCACGACCCGCTCGACCGGTTCGACGGTCACGGTGGTGTCCACCCGTTTGCGACGGGCCTCCTGGCCGTCGACGACCACGATCTCCCACGTCTCGACGGCGACGCCGTCGACACCGGCCACGACCTCGACGTCGTCGCCGACCACTCGCCCGGGGGTCGGGACCCAGTCGGTCTCGAAGTCGATCGGGACCTCGACCTCCTCGGTGCGGCGGTCCCGGCGCGTGACGGTGATGACCTGGCTCGCAGCGGTCGGGACGTCGACGGCCGGTTCGACCCGGTCACCGTCGCCCAGAGTCACCCCCACGGCACGCAGGGCGCCCCCAACAGTCGACGGCGCCAGTTCCACCGCCAGGCGCTGGTCGTCGACCAGCACGGTGACGCGGTGGGGCGTGGTGATGCGCACGACCATGCCGTCGACCACTCGCGCCGAGGACGGCTGGACGATGAGTTGGGTGGTGTCCCCGATGCCGACGGCCACCAGCACGTCGTCGACGTGGTCGGCGACGGTCTGGACCCGGGCGGGGTGGCCGTCGACGATCACGGTGTACTCACCCGCGCGTTCGACTCGCACCGACATTCCGTCGACCAGCGGTGTGGTCGGGTCGGGCATCACCACGTCGGCGGGCTCGACGGTGACGTCCGCGCCGGCCAGGGCGTCGGCCACGGTGCCGTTCAGGAGCGCGACCGACTGCACGTCGCCGTCGACGCTGATCGCGACCCGGTCCATGGACCACGCGACGGCCAGGGCGACCCCGGCCACCACCAGCAGCGCGACCAGCCGGGTCCAGACCCGGTCCACGACGACCACGTCGGGCTCGCCCATCACGATCGTGTCGGGGTGGGTGGCGAGGCGTTCCGGCGTGGCGGTCGTCACGTCAACTCGCCTGCGCACGAGCGGTACCGGACGGCAGCCGGAAGGCGGTGGCTGCGTTGGCGGCGACCGCGTCGGCAAGGTCGGCGATCTCGAGGTCGTGCAGTTCGGCCAGTTGCGCGGCGACCAGCGGGATGTGGCCGGGGTCGTTGGGGGTGCCTCGGTGCGGGTGTGGGGTGAGGTACGGCGAGTCGGTCTCGGTCAGCAGCAACTCCAGCGGCGCGCGCGCCGCGGCATCTCGCAGGGGCTGGGCGTTGGAGAAGGTGACGTTGCCGGCGAAGGACAGGAACCAGCCCCGATCGACGCAGTGGTCCACCACGTCGGCGTCTCCCGAGAAGCAGTGCATGACGACCCGGTCGGGGGCGCCGTGGTCCTCCAGGGTGGCGAGGCAGTCGTCCCACGCATCGCGACAGTGGATCACCAGCGCGCGATCGTGGTCGCGGGCGAGGTCGATGTGCTGGCGGAACGCCCGGTCCTGCTGGTCTGGCGTCGTGAAGTCGCGGTAGTAGTCCAGCCCGGTCTCGCCGATGCCGACCACGACGTCCTCCGAGGCCAGCGCGTCGATGACCTCCATGACGGCCGGCGTGGCCTCCATGGCGTCGTTGGGATGGATGCCGACGACCGCGAAGACCCCGTCGTGCTGCGAGGCACTGCGGACCGCCTGGGTCGACGAGGCCATGTCCGTGCCCACCGTGATCAGCGTGTCGACGCCATTGGCGTTGGCACGCGCCACCTGCTCGGTCACCGACAGGCTGTCGTGGTGGTCGAGGTGGCAGTGGGTGTCGACGAAGGACATCCTGGCTTTCGGACTCGGGTGCGATGGAGGTTGGCGGCGCGGCGGGGCCATGCGGACGACCGGTGGCCCCGACGAACCGGTGCCCGGTCCGTGGATCGACTGCCCTGGTGACGCGCCGCGACGCTTGTGCGCGGCCTCACAAGGGTAGCCCCGACCCCGTCCCCCCTGACCGGCGACGGTCCCTGTCCGATCGTCCAGTGCCCGGACCGGCCCGCGCCGGGACCATCCGGCAGCGGTCGTCAGTCGCGATGCACGAGGTCGTACAACTCGCGCGTGGGCATGCCGACCTCGCCGGCCACCTCCTTGACGGCCGCCCGTGGCGACGCGCCGGTGGCGGCGACCGCGGCCACGCGGGCACGCAGGTCGGCGTCGCTCGGCCGCTCGTCGGGGTCGTCCGGACGGCCCGCGACCACCAGCGTGAGTTCGCCCCGGACCTCGTCGACCTGCGCCCGTAGCGCCACCAGGGTGCCGTGCAGGTGTTCCTCGTGGACCTTGGTCAGTTCGCGGGCCAGCACCGCCGGCCGGTCCCCGCCGCAGGCCTCGATCAGATCGTCAAGGTCGTGGTCAACACGGTGCGGCGCGACAAACACGACCATCGTGCGTTCCTCGCGGGCGAGTTGGTCCAGCCGCCGCGTCCTCGACGCGCCCTTGCGTGGCAGGAAGCCCTCCATGGTGAAGCGGTCCATGGGCAGGCCGGACGCCACCAGCGCCGCCAACAGCGCCGATGCGCCCGGCACCGGTTCGACCCGGATGCCGGCCGCGACCACGGCAGCGATCAGGCGATGCCCGGGGTCCGAGACCCCGGGCGTCCCGGCGTCCGAAACCAGCGCGACGGTGTCACCGGCGGCCAGGCGTGCCAGCACGGCCGGGACCTGGGCGCGCTCGTTGTGGTCGTGCAGCGCCCACTGGGGGCGGTCGGACCCGACGTGGGCCAGCAGCCGGCCGGTCCGGCGGGTGTCCTCCGCGCACACCAGGTCGGCCGTGCGCAAGGCATCGGCGGCGCGCGGGGTCAGGTCGTCGAGGTTGCCGATGGGCGTGGCCACCACCTGCAGCACGCCCGCCGCGGCCTGCTCGCCGTCCGCCATCCGTGCCTCCCCACCGTCTTGCCGGCATCCGACCGGCCACGGTAGGGCGACCGACAGGGCCGTCCCGGGCCGCCCCGACCGCGCCGGGCGGGACCATAGACTTTCCCGACGTGGCCGGGAGGATTCCCGGTGCGACGACCGAGAGAGTCGAGATGCAGCGGCGAGCACAGGCCGGCTGGGGCTGGGTGACCGCTCCCGGCCGAGCGCGGCGGGTGATCCCACTGGTCGTCGTCGCCACGGCGGTCGTGGCCATGGTGGTCCGGGTCGGCCACCCCGAGCGGATCTTCTTCGACGAGGTCTACTACGTCAACGACGCCCGCGACTTCCTGGAGTACGGGGTCGAGGACGGGTTCGTCGTGCACCCGCCCCTGGCCAAGTTGCTGATCGCGGTCGGGATCCACCTGTTCGGCGACACTCCGTTCGGCTGGCGGATCGTGGGCGGGGTGCTGGCCGTCGTGTCGGTGTGGCTGACCTACCTGCTGGGCCGCCGCCTGGGCCTGCGGCTGGCGGCGGCCGGGTTGGCCGGGCTGGCGCTGGCACTGGACGGCGTGTTCGTCGCCCAGGCCCGGATCGGGATGCTCGACATCTACCTGGCCTTCTTCGTGGTGCTGGGTGTCTACGCGCTGATCCGGGACCGCGACCGGTTGCGGGCGGCCGACGACCAGGCCCTGCGAGTGGCGGGCCGCGAGCAGGCCCTGCGAGCGGCGGGCCGCGAGCAGGTGCGGGCAGACGCGGCCCGGGCCCGGGCGGCCTCGTGGATCGGGGTCCCGCCGCACGAGGCCCCGGCAGCGGGCGGCCCCGTGGCGGCGGACGAGCCACTGGCGGCGACCACGACCATCGATCCCGCGTCGCCACACGAACCGCTGGCCGGCGAGGTCGGCCCGGACGCCACCCGGGGCGACGCTCCCGTTGCGGTCGCCCCCGACACGGACGATCCCGACACGGACGACCCCGACACGGACGACCCGGTCACGGACGACCCCGACACGGACGACCCGGTCACGGGCGTCCTGCCGGCCGTGCTGCCAGACGGACCCGTCACCACGATCGACGGGCAGCCGCTGCACGCCCCACTGCCCCGGGTCGGGCGCGGATGGCTGCTGGTCGCCGGCATCGCCTTCGGGGCCGCGACCGGCTCGAAGTGGTCGGGGGCGGTGGCGCTGGTCGCGGCCGGGCTGGTGTGGCTGGGAATCGAACTGGCCCGTCGGCGGCGGGTGACCGGGCGGTTCTCCGCGCGCCTGGGTGGCGGCATCCTGTTGGGGGTCGTCGCCCTGGGCCTGGTCCCGGTCGCGGTCTATGCCGCGACCTGGATCCCGTGGTATGCCGCCTTCGACCAGACCTGGATCGCCACCACGCACTGCGGCGATGCCGGCGACGAACTGGACTGTGACGGGCTGGTCGGCGAAACGCGTGCGCTGGCCAGCTACCACCGGCGCATGGTCACCTTCCACGAGGACCTCGAGGCCGAGCACACCTATCGCGCACCGGCGTGGGGCTGGCCCATCCAGCTCCGGCCGGTCGTCTACTACTACGAGACCTGCAGCGACAACCGGCTCGACCGGGTCGAGCAGACCGATTCCGACGGCGAGGTCACCACCCCGGAACCGTGCCGCGTCGAACAGGACGAGGCCGGCGAGATCCTGTCGTTGGGGAACCCGGCCGTGTGGTGGCTGGCGCTCGCGCTGTTGCCCATCCTGGGAATGCTGGCCCGTCGTCGCGATCGCCAGGTGTGGGTCCCCCTGACCTTCTATGCGGTCCAGTTCCTGTTCTGGGTGGCACTGCTGCCGCTGGTGTCGCTGGTCGCGCAGGGCGACAACGTGGCCCGGCCCATGTTCAACTTCTACACGGTGCCGTTCGTCCCGTTCCTGGTCCTGCTGCTGGCGCTGGCCGTGGACCGGATCACCTCGCGGGACGCCTGGATCCGTGCCAGCGTCGGCGGGCTGGTGCTGGGCGGGCTCGCACTGGCGGCCACGTTCGTCCCGGAACTGGTCGGCGAACGGATGCTGACCCCCGCCCGCTGGTACGTCGTCGGGTTGACGGCGTTGCTGGGCGGCGCGCTGGCCGGCGTGGGACCGGCCGCGTCCTGGTTCGCCCGCGAGCCCGGTCCCGCACGCCCGCCCCGGCGCTGGCCGACCCTGGCCGTGGCGGGACTGGTGGTGGCAGTGGGGCTGTTCTTCCTCCCGGTGTGGACCGGCGTCACGCTGCCCGAGGAGTTCGTGAAGGCCCACTGGTGGCTGCGCACCTGGATCTGACCCCCCGGCCACCCACCGACCGTTGTCCGGCCTGCTCAGCGCTCGCGCTGGCCCGCTACGACGTCGACCAGGGCGTCCTGCCACGGACGCAGTCGCGCCATGCCCAGCTCCTCGCGTCGGTGCGACCCCAGCACCGACCACGCAGGACGGGCCGCCGGCGTCGGGAACTCGGCGGTCGTGCAGGGCGTGAGCCGGGCCGGGTCGTGGCCAGCCAGTCGGGCAGCCTCCCGGGCCAGCCCGAACCAGGTCGTGGCCGCGTCGTTGGTGAGGTGGAGCAAGCCGGTCGGGCGCTCGTCCAGCAGTGGGACCAGTGCCCGGGCGAGGTCGGCTGCCACGGTCGGGCACCCGACCTGGTCATCGACCACCTTCGGGTCGATGCCGCGGTCCAGCAACGACAGCATCGTGGCCACGAAGTTGTCGTGGGTCCCCGACACGACCCAGGACGTGCGCACGACCAGCGCCGACCCGGCAGCGATCGCGGCCTCCTCACCGACCAACTTGGACCGTCCGTAGGCGTTGACCGGGTCGGTCGGGTGGTCCTCGAGCAGCGGCTGGTCGCCGGTGCCGTCGAACACGTAGTCGGTCGACAGGGTCACCAGCCACGCGTCATGGTCCGCGGCCCACGCGGCCATCTCACCCACGGCGGCCCCGTTGGCGCGCGTGGCCGCGTCCTCGGCGTCCTCGGCCGCGTCCACGGCGGTCCAGGCCCCGGCGTTGACGATGACCGTCGGGGCGAGGTCGTCCATCCGCGTGCGGATCGAACCCGGGTCGTCGAGGTCGAGGTCGGCACGGCCCGGCGCGACCACCCGGTCACGCTCAGCCAGCAGCGGCGCCAGGGCGGTGCCGACCTGGCCGGTGGCCCCGGTCAGCAGGATCATTCCCCGATCACCTCGCACTGCTCGCCCAGGGTCAGTTCGACGAACTGGGACGGGGCCGCTCCACGCAGGCGGGTCGAGCGGCCCACCAGTGACGACCGCAGCCGCCATCCGTGGACGGTGACGTCCTCCATCAGGATCGACTCCTCGACGTCCGCGTCCAGCAGTTCGCAGCGGGCGCCGATCGCCGTGTTGGGGCCGATCGTGGTCCGGCGGAGGTCCGCGCGCGGGCCGATGATGGCCGGTCCGGTGACGTCGCAGTCGATCAGGCGGGCCCCGGCCGCGACCTGGACCGGGCCCCGCACCTGGCCCCCGATGACCTCGCCCTGCACGTCCGGTTCGAGGTCGCGCATCACCAACTGGTTGGCGTGCAACAGGTCCTCCTTGCGGCCGGTGTCCTTCCACCAGC
Organism: Nitriliruptorales bacterium; assembly: GCA_038233055.1. Classification (GTDB taxonomy): domain Bacteria; phylum Actinomycetota; class Nitriliruptoria; order Nitriliruptorales; family Nitriliruptoraceae; genus Salsipaludibacter. The sequence continues at coordinate 8,603 of JBBSMS010000073.1, read as the reverse complement.
CACGCACGACCGACGAGTTCACGGTGCGGTCGTGGTCGATCAGCCACTGGATCGCGTCGGTGATCTCCAGTTCGCCCCGGGCCGACGGCTGGATGCGGTCGATGGCCTCGCTGATCGAGTCGTCGAACAGGTAGACGCCGACCAGCGCGAGGTCCGACTTCGGCGCGGACGGCTTCTCGACCAGGCGCGTGACCTTGCCCGCGTCGTCCAGTTCGGCGACCCCGAAGGCGGACGGGTTGTCGACCCGGGTCAGCAGGATCTGGCAGTTGGGGTCCTTGTCGCGGTAGTCGTCGACCACGTCGGCGACCCCGCGCTTGACGAGGTTGTCCCCGAGGTACATCAGCACGTCGTCGCCGTCGACCCACGGCAGGGCGCAGCCCAGCGCGTGCGCCAGCCCGGCCGGTTCGTCCTGGACGACGTAGGACACGTCCAGCCCGAGGTCAGCACCGGTGCCGACCGACCGCCGGATGTCGTCACCGGTCTGCGGGGAGATGATGATGCACACCTCCTCGATGCCCGCCGCGGCCATGTCGGACAGCCCGTAGTGCAGGATCGGGCGGTTCGCGACCGGCACCAGTTGCTTGGCCATCGAGTGGGTGATCGGCCGCAGGCGCGTCCCCGACCCCCCGGACAGCACGACACCCTTCATGGTCTGGTCTCCTGGTCGGGTCGGACGGATCGGACGGACGGATCGGACGGACGGACCGGACCCGTGGGGGTCGGGTCAGGCCTGCTTGAGCGGGCGCCACCAGTCCTCGTGGTCGCGGTACCACGCGACCGTCTCGGCGAGGCGCTGCTCGAAGGGGTGGCGTGGCTCCCACCCCAGTGCCCGCACCTTCGACGAGTCGACGGCGTAGCGCAGGTCGTGGCCGAGGCGGTCGTCCACGTACTCGATGCTGGACGCGTCCTTGTCGAGCTCGGCCAGGATGCGGTGGGTCAGGTCGATGTTGGGCAGTTGCGAGTTGGCCCCGATGTTGTAGACCTCGCCCGCCGCGCCGGACTCCAGCACCAGTTCCAGGGCGGCGCAGTGGTCGTCGACGTGCAGCCAGTCGCGCTCGTTGCGCCCGTCGCCGTACAACGGCACGGTCCCGTCGTCGAGCAGGTTCGTGACGAACAGCGGGATCACCTTCTCGGGGAACTGGTAGGGCCCGTAGTTGTTGGTGCAGCGGGTCACGACCACGTCCAGCCCGAACGTGCGGTGGTAGCTGAGCGCCAACAGGTCGGACCCGGCCTTGGACGACGAGTAGGGCGACGAGGGGTCGAGCCGGCCGTGCTCGTCGGGGAAGCCCTCGGACACCGAGCCGTAGACCTCGTCGGTGGACACGTGCAGGAACCGGTCCACGTCGGCCTCGAGCGCGGCCTGGAGCAGCACACCGGTCCCGACCACGTTGGTGGTGAGGAAGACCGTCGGCCCCGCGATCGAGCGGTCCACGTGGCTCTCGGCCGCGAAGTGGACCACCCGGTCGATCCCCCGCATGGCGGTGGCCACGATCCGGGCGTCGGCAATGTCGCCGTGGACGAAGGTGTGGCGGTCGTCCTGGTCGAGTTCCTCGACGGTCGCGCGCACCCCGGCATAGGTCAGCGCGTCGTAGTTGACGACCTCGACGTCGCGGTCGGGGTCCGACAGCACCCGGCGGATGAAGTTGGAGCCGATGAAGCCGGCACCACCGGTGACGAGCAGGCGGGTGGTCATGGCTGGCGGGCTCCGGGTCGGGGCGAGGTCGGATCGGTGGGGAACACCTCGGCGTCGGCCAGCCGGGGCGCCGCGGCGTCCTTGTCGGACAGGATAGGCGCCCCCTCCAGCGGCCAGTCGATGCCGATGTCGGGGTCGTCCCAGGCGATCGAGCGGTCGGCGTCGGGATCGTAGAAGCCGCTGGCCTTGTAGAGCAGGTCGGCGGTGTCGGTCAGGGCCACGAACCCGTGTGCGAAGCCGGGCGGGATCCACAGTTGCCGGTGGTTGTCCGCGGTCAGTTCGGCCGCCAGCCACTGCCCGAAGGTGGGTGATCCGGCGCGGATGTCGACGGCCACGTCCCACAACGCGCCCCGGCCACAGCGCACGAGCTTGCCCTGCGGGCTGGGTGGCAGTTGGTAGTGCAGGCCCCGGACGACGCCGGACGACGAACGTGAGTGGTTGTCCTGCACGAAGGTCACGTCGGACCCGACCGCGTCCGCGAACGTGGCGGTGTTCCAGCTCTCGAAGAAGAAGCCGCGGTCGTCACCGAAGACCCGTGGCTCGAGCATGAGCACGCCGGACAGCGCGGTTTCTTGGACGTTCAAGCGGCGACCTCGGATCGGAGGTTGGGCGGGACGCATGCCGGAGGCTAACAGCCGGCTCGGGCTGTCAGCCCGTTCGGGGGCGTGGCCTCACGCGCCGTCGAGCAGCGCCAGCAGGTCACGCACGCGATGGTCGAACCCGTGGTTGCGGCGCACGGTCAACATGGCATGGTGGGCATGGTGCGCGCGGTCGCGCGGTCGGGCCAGGTAGTGCTCCAGCAGCCGGTCGAGTTCCGCGGCCGAGTCGTAGGTGGGCACGTGCTCCCCGAACACCTCGGAGACCCCGGGGGCCGCGTCGGTGATGGCGAAACCGCCCGCGGCCGCGACGTCGAACAGGCGGTTGGCCACGAACCCCCGTCGTGACATCTCGCCGTACTGGTCGGCGACCACCACGTCGGCCTGGGCATAGACGTCGGCGAGGTCGTCGTTGGCGACCAGTCCCCCGGTCCAGTGGCGTTCCTCGGGACGCCCGCCCCAGTTGGCGCCGTGCAGGGTGTAGGACCACCCGCGCTCGTCGAGCCAGCGCGGACCGCGCCGGTACGGCCAGCGGGCGTTGGCCACGACAACGATGCCGGTGGTCGCCGCCGCGGGGACCGGACCCGGCGGGCGGAAGCGCCGCAGGTCGGCCGCCTGCAGCAGCAGATGGACCGGGGTGGCCACCCGTGCTGCCAGTGTCGCGGCGTGCTCGGCCGAGGCGACGACGACCAGGTCGTGGGCCGCCAGTTCGTGCTCCGTCACGTCGTCCGGGTGGCTGATCAGCCACAGCACCCGTCGCTGGCCGGGGACGCGCTCGGCCGCGGTCGGGTCGTCCGGCGCCCACGCCGTCCGGCCACGCAGGTGGAGCACGACGTCGGCTCGGGCCACCGCGTCGTCGGACCAGGCCGGTCGGATGTGGGTCGTCGCACGATGTCCGGCGCGCGCCAGGGCCGTTGCCACGGCCTCCGCGAAGTGCGTGTCGCCCCAGCGCGACTCGGCGGCGCGGTCCGGGACGCAGGTGAGGATCGCCCACGTCCCCGCACGGCCGGCGTGGTCAGCCACGACGCCACCGGGCACGCACGTCGGCCGCGCGCGCGGCGGCCCCCCGTGCCAGGTCGACCGCCCGCAGGGTGGCGGCGACCGAGCGACGGTCGCGCAACTCCTCGTAGCGACGTTGCCAGTCCCCGATCGGACCGGTCGCCTGGAGGTGGAGCGCGGCCGGTGCCACCGGGACCGCCCCCGGCGGGGACCCGTCCGGCAGGTCGGCGACGTGCACCACCCGGCCCCCGGGCGCGGCGCGTGCCGCGACCGCCTCCTCGCGCCGCGTCGTGGGCAGGTCGACGACGAAGCGCCACCGACGGGCACCGTCGGCACCATCCGCGTCGTCCACCAACGCCAACCCGGCCGCGGTCGCGGCCGCCACCACCTGGTCGTCGCGGCCGCCGTGGCCGCGCGCCACCGCCTCCTCGACGTCGCCCCGGGACCGCGCGAGCACGACCAGGCCGACCGCGTCCAGGTGGGCGTGGACCAGACGGAACAGGCCGGCAAGGTCGTCGGCGCGGGCCCAGGCCAACGCATCGGACAGCACGATCGCCGCGGGGGGCCCGCCCAGCGCCTCGCGCGCGGCGACCATCCCGGTGTGGACGGCGGCGAGGTCGCCGGCCTCCACCACCGCCGCACCCTCGGGTTCGACCGCCCGGTCGACCGCGACCCGTGCGCGCCGACAGACCTCGACCGCCGGTGCCAGCCCGGGCGGGACGGCTGACCACGCCGCGGCCCGACGCCTGGCGGCCTGCGGGCCCACCGATCGCACCAACGGGGGGTGCGACGCGGCGGCCGCAGCATCGGCCGCGTCCACGGCCTCGGCCGCCAAGCCGGGCCTGGTCGACGCCTCCCGGGCCCGGCGCACGGCCTCCTCGCGCTCGTCGCTGGACGCGCCCAGGTCGACCAAGGGGAAGTCCAGGTCCGCCGCGAGCGCGACCAGTCGCTGGTCGTGGGCCCGCACCAGGTCGTCCGCCTCGGCCCGGGCCAGTCCGTGCCTGGCCAGGCCGCGCACCGCGTCGTCGTGGTCGCCGACGACGCCGACCAGGTGCAGGCGTGGCGCGACCCGGGTCCATGCGGGCAACAGGAAGGTCGTGTCGGGGTCGACGACCAGCCAGTCACCCCCGTCGGCCACCACCTGCCGGTGCATCGCGGCCAGGACCTCGACCGCACCGTCATCCACCTCGACGGTCGCGGGCGGGCAGGTCCAGTCCCGGTCCATCGCGCCCAGGAGCGCGGTGTGGACCGCGGCGACCAGCGGTGGCCCGGTCCCGTCCGCCTCCGTTGCGGGGTCGCCGGTGGTCCGGGACGACCCCGCCAGCAGGGCACGGGTCACCGCGGACGGGTCGGTGCCACGACCGCACAGCACCAGTACGGGCGCAGCAGTGGCCATGGTCGATCCGTGGGTCGGGCGGAGCCGAGCGTAGGACGCGGCGGGGTCGCGGCGGCGACGCCCCGGCGGCGAGCGTCGGCAGTGTCCCGCCGGTCGGGAGACCGTGCCGGGTGGGGGACCCGGGGACGTCCGTGGATTACGCTCACGGGTGCGCCGGGAGGACGGGCGCGATCCCGACGACGGTGTGGTCACCATGTTCCACGGCAAGACAGTGGCGGTCCTGATCCCCGCCTACAACGAGGGCAGCCAGATCGCCGGCGTGTTGGCCGGACTGCCCGCGTTCGTCGACGAGGTCATCGTCGTCGACGACGGCTCCACCGACGACACCGCCGCGAAGGTGCAGGCGATCGCGGCCGACGACGACCACGTCACGCTCATCCAGTTGCCGGAGAACCGCGGCGTCGGCGGGGCCCTGGCGGCGGCCTACATCCGGGCCCGCGACCGGGGCATCGACGTGGCGGTGACGGTCGACGGCGACGGGCAGATGGACCCGACCGAGATGGCCGACCTGATCCTGCCGATCGTCACCGGTCACGCGGACTACGCCAAGGGCAACCGGCTGCTGGACCCGACGGACTGGCAGCGCATCCCCAAGACACGGCTGTTCGGCAACGCGGTGCTGAGCCTGTTGACCAAGCTGACGTCGGGGTACTGGTCGGTCGCGGACTCCCAGACCGGCTACACCGCCGCCGGCCGGTACGCGCTCGACCACATCGACTGGGCCTCGGTCTACCCCCGGTACGGCCGTCCCAACGACGTGCTGATCCGCGCCAACGTGGCCGAGTGCCGCGTCGCCGACGTACCGGTCAGTGCCATCTACGGCGTGGGCGAGCGCTCCAGCATGAAGATCCTGCGCGTCATGTTCGGGATCTCGCTGTTGTTGCTGCGGCGCTTCTGGTGGCGCCTGTTCCACCGCTACGTGCTGCGTGACTTCCACCCACTGGTCTTCTTCTACCTGCTCGCACTCGTCAGCGGGCTGGCGTCGTTCGGGTTGTCGATCCGCCTGCTGACGCTGTGGATCGGCCTGGGCTACGTGCCACAGATGACCGCGCTGGCCGCCGGCTTCTTCGGGATCACGGCGTTGAACTCGGTGGCGTTCGCGACCTGGATGGACATGCAGGCCAACCAGCACCTCAACGTGCGCGTCCGGGACCTCCAGACCGCATGGGGCGACGAGGGTCGCGCCCGCGACACCCGGGCGCTGCCCCGCGAGCTCGACCGAGCCGCGCCAGCCCGCGCGCGCGAGGTCCCGACTCGCGACGGCGACGGTGACCGCGTCCGGGTCGCCGCCGCCGCGATCCCGCCGGGCGAGGACGCATGACGGCCCGTCGTCGGATCCCCCGGATCATCGGGGGGCTCGTCGGACTGCTCGGACTGGCCTTCGTGGTCCGGCTGGTGTGGCGCTTCCGCGAGGACCTGGTCGACACGCTGTCGCGTGCCCAGCCGGCATGGCTGCTGGTGGCCTTGGTCGTCGGCGTGTGCGGGATGTCGGTCATCGGCCTGGCCTGGCGCACGCTGGTCCAGCAGATGGGCGGGGACATCGACCGAGCCTCGGCCCTGCGGGCCTACTTCGTGGGCCAACTCGGCAAGTACGTGCCGGGCGGGGTCTGGGCCGTCGTCGGGCGCGGCGAGTGGGCCCGGCGCGAGGGCGTCGCGGGCACCGTGGCGTACGCCTCGACCATGCTGTCGATGATCACGGCCTACGTGGCCGCCTCGCTGGTCGCCGGCATCGCGTTGGTCGTCGACGGCGGCGCGCTGGACGGGGCCAACCCGTGGCTGGTGGCCGGGGTGGTCGCGCTGGGGCCGCTCGGCCTGCTGGGGCTGCACCCGCGCCTGCTCGGGTGGGGCGCCGACCTGGCCCGGCGCGTGTCCCACCGGGAACTCCAACTTGAGGTCCTCCCGTGGCCGCAGGCCTTGGGCGTGGTGGCACGCCAACTGCTGGCCTGGATCGGCATCGGCGGGGCGACCTGGCTGGTGACGGTCGGGCTCAGGGCCGACCTGTCGCTGGTGCGGGTGCTGCTGGCGACCTGCGTGTCGTGGGTCGCCGGGTTCCTGTTCCTGCCGGTGCCGGGGGGCATCGGGATCCGGGAGGCCGCCTTCGTCGGGGTCCTGGGCCAGGATCCGGTCGTTGCTACAGTCGCGCTCGCCGCCCGCCTGCTGTTCATCGTCGTCGACGTCACCGGCGCCGGGTCGGCCACCCTCGCCGCCTCCCGCACCAGGACCCTCCCATGACCCGTGTCACGATCGTCGGCGGCAGCCTGACCGGCAACCGCGGCGCCGCATCGATGGTGCACGGCGTGGTCGACGGCCTCCGAGCAGCCGGCCTCGACCCCGAGGTCGCCGTGCTGAGCCCACTGGCCGACGACGATCGCGGCTCGGGGACCGCCCTGCCGGTCGAGGCCTTCGGGCCGACCGAGATCGTGCGCAGCGTCGCCGAGGCGGCGGCCCACCGCGTGTCGGCCCGGGCACCACTGGGCCCGGCGACCCGGGCGATCGCCGACGCCGACGTGGTGGTCGACGTGTCCGGCATCAGCTTCGTTGACAGCCGTGGCGGGGCGACCCTGGCCTACAACGTGCTGCTGCTGCTCCCGGCACTCCTGCTGGACCGCCCCGTGGTCAAGGCGGCCCAGGCCATGGGGCCGTTCGAACGGTCCACGAACCACGCGGCCGCCACCGCCGTGCTCGAACGCATGTCGGCGGTGCTGACCCGGGGCGACCGCACGGACAAGTTCGTGCGCGACCTCGGGATCGCGGCGACCCGCGCCGACGACGTCGCGTTCCTGATGGACGTCACCGACCGGGACCGGGCCTGGGCCGACCAGGTCGCCGGACCGTCCGACTACGCCGTGGTCAGCCCGTCGTCGGTCGTGGTCGCCCAGGACGACGACGGCTACCAGGACACCATGGCGGCAGTCGTTGCCGACCTCGCCAGCGATCGGCCGGTGCTGCTGCTCCCCCACTCGTCCCGGCCCGGCCAGCCCGAATCCAAGCTCAACGACCTGCCCCTGTGTGAGCGCCTGGCTGCCCGCGCCGACACGGCCGAGCACCCGGTGGTCGTGGTCGGCGCGGACGCCACGCCCCAGCAGATGCGGGCCCTGATCGGCGGGGCCACCGTGTGCGTGACCTCGCGCTTCCACGCCATGATCTCGAGCCTGGCCATGGCGACCCCGGTCGTGGTGGTCTCGTGGAGCCACAAGTACCGCGAGGTGCTGGCGGAGTTTGGGCTGCCCGACGCCGCCATCGACTTCCGCGCGGTCACGGCCACGGACCTGCTCGCCCGCGTCCGCGCCACGACCGCCGACGCCGACAACCTCGCCGATCGCATCCGGGCCGCGCTGCCGGCCGTCCTGGATCGCGCCCGCGTCAACATCACCAGCATCCGCCCGTACCTGGAGTCCCCACGATGATCCGCGCCAACGACCTCAGCGGTGTCCTGGACCAGGACCTGTGCATCGCCTGCGGTGCCTGTGTCCAGGTCGACGAGAGCCTCGAACTGCGCCTGCACCCCGACAAGCAGATCTTCGAGCCGATCCACGCCAGCAACGCCGATGCCGCCTCGGTGTGCCCGGCGGTCCAGGTCGACTTCGACCGCCTCCACGGCGAACTGTTCCCGGGCAAGGAGGTCGGCCCGTTCGGGGTCGTCGAGAGCGTCTGGCTGGCCCAGACCCGCACCCTTGACCGCAACATGAAGGCCAGCAGCGGCGGAATGATCAAGGAGCTGCTGCTGGCACTGCTGGAGCAGGACGACTGCCACGGCATCATCGCGCTCGACAAGGGCGATGGCCTGCAGTACCGACCGCGCATCATCACCGACGCCGCCGAGATCGACGACATGCCGGGGTCGATCTACCACAACCTGCCCAAGGACGACATCATCCCGCTGCTGCGGGAGGCGCCCGGCAAGGTTGTCCTGGTCGGC
>JBBSMS010000072.1:0-17725 GCA_038233055.1 Nitriliruptorales bacterium | reverse complement strand
CGGGCTCATAACCCGGAGGTCGCAGGTTCAAATCCTGCCCCCGCTACCACCACGAGAGCCGCCCCGACGGGGCGGCTCTCGTCGTTTTGGCGCGTCCGGCCCGTTGCGCCGCATGGCCTCGCGCCCGCTCCCGGACCGCGGACACGGGTCGTCGCCGCGATTCAAGGAGTCCTGGACAGGTCGTCGAACCTGACGGGAGGGCGGTCCGGCAGGCTGGGTTCGGGTGCGCCGACCGGTCGCTCGTCCACGGTCATGTCGAGCGCCTCCGCGAACGCGATGAGGCCCTCGCGCGCCGCCGCGAAGTCGGGCACGGTGAGGTGCATCTGCACATGCCCGTCCTCCATCTGCCACCAGGCGCCGTCCCGGATGGCTTTGCGCAGCCATTCGTACTTCGCCAAGACCTGTTCCAGGGGGTCAGACGGGTCGTGCGTCGCCCGCCACCAGGATGAACACGGTCGGGACCACCAGCACCAGCACCAGCGCGAACGCGACCGAGGCTGCGACGACGATCCGGCGGGGGTCGCGATCGACCTGCTTCGCCCACCAACCCGGGCCGTCCTGCAGGGGCCAGTTGGCCATCATGATCCGGTCAGGATCCCACGGGGTCCCGGCGTCGGAACCGTCGAGGTCGCGCGCGTCCCACCGCTGCACGGCGACGGCCAGCACGGCCATTCGACGACGGCCGAAGGCGTCGATCGCCAGGCCCAGGACGACGAGCGTGGCCACCAGCACGATCCAGGCCTCGATGCGGTCGACGCGGTCGGCCACCTCCACCCCCACCAGCAGCGGGACCAGTAGGAGCGCGCCGGTGAACGCCGCACGCCCGCCGGTGGGATGCGTGCCCGCCCACCGCATCCGGTCGTCCGGGCCGCCGGTCGTCCGCCAGTGCTCGTGCATCCCGGCGATCCGGTCGTCGTTCCGGTCCACGCGTCCTCCTGGGTCATCGTGCGGTCCCGTGCATCGCCCAGCCGCACGAGATCCATGATGGCAGGGCCAGGCTCGACTTGACGCGCAAGGACGGCCACCTCATCCTGGACTGGGCCGAGCGCCTGGACGTCCGCTGCCGACGACGCCGGGGTCGACCTGGCCCGCGACGCCTGACCCGGCCGGGTTCAGCGCGGACCGATCGACCGGCGCTGGTGGGCCAGGGCAGCAGCCGCCACGACCAGGGTGGTAACGGTCGCAGCGGCGACGGCGCCGACGACGCCGGCGGGCGTGGCTGCCCACAGCGCCCGGGCGGACCAGGCCGTCGGCACCACGCCGAACAGCCACCCGGCCGGTCCGTCGACCAGCCACCACAGCACGGGGACGTACAGCGGCAGTGACAGCGCCTTCATGACGACCATGCCGGCCGCCCGGTCGCGGGCCAGGGCGGCCAGCAGCAGGGCCGGCACCGCCGAGCCGCCAGGCCAGCACCGTGCCCGGGCCGGCCGCCGTGGTCGCGATCGCCGGTTCGAGGCCGGCATCGCGGTCCTCGAGCAACAGCAGGCCCGTGACCGCGCCGAACATCGTCGTGGTGTGGACGACCAGCAGGAACGCCCACAGCGCGGGTAGGTGGGGGGCGAGGTCGACGCCCCAACGGCCCTCGACCCATCCCAACAGCGGTCCCGTTGCCACGCGGACGGCGATCGCCACGATCGGCACACCCGCGACCAGCATCACCACCAACGCGTCCCCGCCCAGCGTGCGGCGGTCGACCCGCGCCTGCGACCGGACCGCCACCAACCGTCGGTGCCACCGCCTCGTCCCGGGCCCGGCGGGCGCGATACAGCCGACTTCCGGCTCGCCGGCGGCGGCGGCGACGGCGGGCGCGGGCGCGTCGTCCGGCGGCGACACCGACCAGCCCGAGCGCACGACCCACCAGGCCACGGCGGCCATCGACGCGAGCAACCACGCCAGCGCCGCGCCCGACGGGCCGCCCGACCACCAGTGCCATGCCCCGGTCAGCGGGGACAGCGCCAGCGCCGGATGGTCGGAGATCTGGGCGGCCGCGACCATGGCCGGCACCAGCACGGGCACAGCGACCAGGGGCACCCGCGGCATCCACGCCGTGAGCGTCTCGGCTCGCCCGAGCGCTGCCAGCGACAGGAGCGTGAGCAGGCCGGTTGCCGCCAGCACCCCGACGAGCACGGCCGCCGGGTTGACGAGACCACCCGCGGCCGTGACGGCCAGCGCCGACGCCGCGGCCCACGCGCCCATCAGGGTCATGCGGATGGCCAGCGCCGCGCCCGGGCGCCACCGGGTCATCGCCGTGGCGGCGATCACGCCGTTGGCGCGCTCCACCACCGCCAGGGCCGGCGCGGCGAAGAACCCCAGCGCCGTCACCTCGACGAACAGCACCCAGGCGGCAGCGGTCGGTCGGACGGCAACGGGGACGATCCGCAGCAGGACCACCCACCCGGCGGTGGAGATGGCTGCACCCAGCGGGACCCCGCTGCGGGCCTGGAGCCGCCACTCGGTCGCCAGCGCGGACCGCCATCGCGCCGCGATCGACACGCCCTGCCCAGACGTGGCGGTCGGTGCCGCGGTCATCGGCGGGGCGGTGCTCACGGCGCGGGGGCCGTCACGGCCGCGAAGACCTCGTCGAGGTCCGCCTCCAGCGTGTGGATGGTCTCGACGGTTCCGGCCGCCACCAGGTCGGCCAGGCGGTCGGCGGCCGTCGTCAGGTCCAGCACCTCCGTCGCACGCCCGGTCACGCCCCGGTACTCGATCCGGACGCGCCGGGACCCGTGGGCGAGTCCCAGTTCGCGGGGCGATCCGGACGCGACGATCCGGCCGTCGGTCACGAACGCGACCCGGTCGCACACGGCGCTGGCGGTGTGCATGTCGTGGGTGGTGAGGAAGACCGTTCGTCCGCGGGCCTGTTCGGTCCGGACCACGTCACGCACCAGCGCCGCGTTCACCGGGTCCAGCCCCGTGGTCGGTTCGTCCAGGAACAGCACCTCGGGGTCGTGGACCAGTGCCCGCGCCAGGTTGAGCCGGCTGCGCATGCCCTTGGACCAGCGCGCCAGCGGCACGTCGGCGGCCGCGGCCAGCCCCAACCGGTCGAGCAGCGCGCGGGGGTCGGGTCCGCGCCGGTGGTGGAGGCAGGCGTGGTGGGCCAGCTCCTCGGCACCCGTCAACCGGGGGTGGCCGACCGGCAGTTCGAACGACACCCCGATGCGGTCGTACACCTCCGGCCCCCACTGGCGCCGTGGTCGTCCCAGCAGGTCGATGGTCCCGGTCCAGCCGTCGAGCAGCCCGATGATCGCGTTCTGGGTGGTGGTCTTGCCGGCGCCGCTGGGTCCGAGGAAGCCGAACACCTCGCCGTCGCCCACCTCGAAGACCATGCCGTCGACCGCGGGGCCCGCGGCCCCGGGATAGGTGTGGTGGAGGTCGTCGACCCGGATCGTCAGGTTGCCCATGTCGCCTTCCGAACCGCGTCGAAGCCGTCCAGGATCCAGTCGGCCAGGTCCCGGCGGCCGTCGTGGGCCTGCCACTGGTCGACCGCGACCTGGAGGACCGCCACGGCGACGCCGGCCAGGGTGGCGGCCGTGGCGTGGTCCACCCCGGTGCCGTGAAACAACCCGGCGAAGGCCTCGCGGAGGTTGCGCAGGTCGGCCGTGGCAGCGTCCAGCAACGCGGGTTCGCGGTGGATCAGTTGCGTCCGTCGCAGCACCAACTGGCGGTCGGTGTCGTAGACGTGGTCCAGCTCGGCGACCAGCGCATCCCGGACCGCCGCCAATGGGCCCCGGCTCGCCAACCGGGCCACGACCGCCGCGAAGATCCCGGGGTCGTAGTCGTCCCACAGGACCAGGCCCTCCTTGGTCCCGAACCAGCGGTACAGCGACACGGGGGCGACGTCGGCGGCCTCGGCGACCTGCTCCACCGTCACGCTGTCGAAGCCGTCGCGTTCGAACAACGCGATGGCCGACTGCTGGGCGGCCATCATCGCCGTACGGAGTCGCCGCGACCGGCGATCGGTCGGGGCGGATGGAGCCGGTTCTGTCGTGGTTGTCGTTCGGGACTCCGAGGCGAGATATGAGAGTGACTATCTTCTGACAGTCACTCTCATTTGTCAAGCCCTCGGTGCTCGAGTCGCGGCGGCGACAGCCAGCTGGCGGCCACCGTGGCGCGCGGCGGCGGGCCCGAGCTTGGCCGAACGGGTGGGGTCAGGGCGCGACGACGGTGGCGCCGGCAGCCTCGTCTGCCAAGTCGCGCAGGAGGTCGGCGGTGGTGACGGCACGGTCGCGCCACCACGCCGCGGCGTCCCCCGCGACCTCGTCCCAGCCGTCCCAGGCGGCGGTGGTGGTGGACTCGCCGTGGCCCGCGAGCCAGCGCAGGGTGGTCGGCACGTCCTGGCCCAGCAACTGGCCCAGGACATAGCGACGCTCGGCCAGGCGCAGCGCCAGGCCCGTCTCGTGCGCACACCGACGGAGGTCGGTCGTCGTCACCACGAACCCGCAGCGGACGGGCACGAGCACCTGATTGACCAGTGATCCGCCGCTGTCCGGCTCGCCCTCGCCCCCACCGTCTCGCGGATCGGTGAAGGTCGGCGCCTCGCGCAGGTGCAGCGGCAGGCCGTCGATCAACGCGCCGTCGCCGCGCTGCAGCGTCGCGCCCACCAGCCGCGCCCAGTCCGGCCACGGCGCCGGGGCCATCGCCTCGATCCTGGCCAGCACCAGCGGGAGCCACGACCGTAGGTGTTCGTGGACCAGGGTCGCCGCGGCGTGCCCCGCACGGACGTCGCCGTCGTCGGCCCGCTCGCGCAACTGGGCCCACGCCGTCAGCAGCGTCGGGATCGAATCGGGCTCGGGCGGGGGGACGGCGTCGAGTGCCCGGAAGAATCCGGCGACGCGGTCGGCCGCCTCGCCCCCGACCTGGCCCTCGGCGCCCAGGTACACGCTCGCGTGCGGGTAGAGGTTGAACACGAAGACCTGCGTCCACGACACGTCGTCCGGGATGGGCGACAGGTCCAACGCCCGCGCGACCCGGGCGTGTTCGGGCCCGGGCCGCTCGGCAACGACGGACAGCGCCCGCAGCAGTTCCGCGCTCACGGCGGGTCCGGGTCCCCGGCGGCGTCCGTGCCGGCCTGTTCGGGGATGGCCCAGGCCGCACGGACCGGTCGGAGCGGGCGCTTCAGCCAGTGCGGGCGACGTTCGCCGTTCGGCGACAGTTCTCGCGCCGACCGAGCCTTGCCCAGCCACGCCTCGTACTCCGCGCGCATCCGGGCCGTGTCGGCCACGACGTCGCCGTAGGCGTCGCCGGGTTCGGCGCGGGTCACCCGCACGGCCTGGTGCCAACAGTGCGCACCCGAGATCGGGTCGGGATGGACCGGGAACGTCATGTTCTGGTGCACGCCGACATCGGTCCACCAGATCCGGGCCATGTCCGGGTCGCTCGAGTCGTATGCGCCGTGCTCGACGCGCCCCTGAAGCGACCACCGCGTCCCGTCACGGACCAGGTCGACGTCGGCGACCTGCATCCGCGGCGACGGGCTGTCGACTCCCTCGGTCTGGTGCGACGGCTTCCACCGGCCCATGTGGTGGCTGCAGGCGACGACCCCGGGGCGGATGCCCTCGGTCACCCACGCCTTGACCACGAAATGGCCACCGTGGGTCGATACGCGAACGAGGTCCCCGGTGACCACCCCGACCTCGCGGGCATGGGACGGGTGGATCCACAGCGGGTTGGTGTGGGCCAACTCGTTCAACCACTTGGCGTTGGCGCTGCGCGTGTGGATCTGGACGGGCAGTCGGAACGTCGAGATCAACGGCACCTCGCCGTCGGCCAACTGCGACGGGTGGACGTGGCTGGTCATGGCCCCCGGCAGGGCGACGTCGCCCCAGCCCCAGTCCGCCAGCGTCGACGACCAGAACTCCAATTTTCCCGACGGCGTGGGGAACCCCCGGCGGACAACCCCGTCCACCATCACCCCGACGGCGCGTCGTCCCTCGGCGTCGGGCTCGGGGGCACCACCGGACGAATACGACACCGATGGCGCCGGGCCACGCCCGTAGACCCGGCCGGTGTCGGAGACGACCACGTCGTCCAGTTCCTCCTCGCCGACCTCACCCTCGTGGATCGGGCCAACCCCGTCGGAGACCTCGAAGCCGCCGTAACGTCGCATGTACGCCAGCGGGTCCAGGCCTTCCTCCGCAGCCTTCTCGGGCAGCCCGGGCACGCCGTTGGCGAACACCCAGCCGTAGTAGTCGTCGACGGTCATCTGCTCGCCGGGACGGTCCGGGGCCTCGTAGTGCTTGCGGATCCCCAGTGAGCCGTCCGGGTCGATGCGCCAGGTCAACTCGATCCAGAACTCGTTCTCCTCCCAGACCTCGCCGGGGTTGGCCTCGCGGGTGTCGGTGATCGTCTCGCCCAGCCGTTCCCGGGCGGCCCGCAGGACCGGTTGGCGGAACCCGATCCACTGCCCGTCGTACTGCTCGTAGCTGATGATGTCGTGGCGCTCGGAACTGTGGCCCATCGGCAGGACCCAGTCGGCGAGGTAGGCGGTCTCGTTCCACGTCGGGGTCAGCGCCACGTGCAGGCCGACCTGGTCGTGGTCGGTCAGCGCCTCGATCCAGCTGAACCCGTCCGGGTTGGTCCACACCGGGTTGTAGACCCGGGTGAAGTAGGTGTCGATCCGGCCCCGGCCCTCGCGAAGGAAGTGGGGGAGGAGGAACGACATCTCGTACATCGCGAACGGGTACTCCAACGGGAGGTGGAGGTCGTTCCAGACCGGGACGGGGTCGGGGTTCACGGGCGTCTTCGGCTTGACCACGTTCCAGCCGTTCGGGTAGGTCCCACCCGGCACGGCCACCGCTCCCAGCAGGGCGTTCAACAGGAACAGCGTCCGGGCCACCTGCCACCCGCCCTCGTTGCCGATGCTGGCCGAGCGCCAAGTGTGGGTCGACAGCCGGTTGCCGGCGGTCGCGACGGTCTCGGCCACGGCCTGCAGCCGATCGGCCGCGATGCCGGACTCGGCCGCCGCCTGGTCGAAGGTGTGCTCCGCGTACAGGGTCGCGAGCACCTGCTCGAACACCTCGAAGGTCGGCTCGCGGTCGGGTTGGCAGGCCCGCAGGTATTCCTCCCAGTTCCACCACCGGCGGACGTAGTCGCGGTCGTACTGCTTCGACTGGATCAGGTGGTTGGCGATCGCGAGGTTGATCGTGGACTCGCTACCGGGCCACGGCGCGAGCCAGTGGTCGGCATGAGTCGCGGTGTTGGACAACCGCACGTCCATCACGATCAGCTTGGCACCCCGTTGGCGGGCCTCCATGATGCGCTGGGCGTGGGGGTTGAAGTAGTGGCCGGCCTCGAGGTGGGCGGAGATCAACAGGATGACCTCGGCGTTGGCGTGGTCGGGGCTGGGGCGGTCCTGGCCGAGCCAGAACGAGTACCCCGCCCGCGCCCCGGCCGAGCACACGTTGGTGTGCGAGTTGTGGCCGTCGACGCCCCAGGCCTGCAGGACCTCGCTGGTGAAGCCCAACTCGCCGGGCCGCCCGACGTGGTAGGTCACCTCGTCGCGACGACCCTCGACGATGGCGGCGCGGACGCGTGCGGCGATGGTGTCCAGTGCCTCGTCCCACGATGCCGCGACCCACTCGCCACCCCCGCGCTCGCCGACCCGCTTCATGGGGTGCAGGATCCGGTCGGGGTCGGTCACCTGGTTGATGGTGGCCGGGCCCTTGGCGCAGTTGCGACCGCGCGAGCCGGGTGCCTCCGGGTTGCCCTCGAACTTGCGGACCTGCATCGTGTCGCGGTCGACGTAGGCCAGCAGCCCACAACCGGCCTCGCAGTTGAAACAGGACGTCGGGACCAGCATGTAGCGCTTCTCGACCTTCTTCGGCCACGACTTCGAGTCGTACTCGACCCAGTCGTCCCACCGTTCCTTCGGCGGGAACATCGCGAGGTGGATGCGGCTGGCCCCCGGGTAGAAGGTCTCGCCGCGGGCCTCGGTGTCGGCCCGTGCGGCCGAGACGCGGTCGGCCGCACGATCGAGGTCGGGCGTGTCGCGGTTGGACATCGAGCACCTCCTGGACGGGGCGGGGTCAGGCCGGGTCGGTCAGGCCAGCGGGACGGACTGGCCGGCCTGGACGTGGACGTGTTCGTGGGCGAGCAGGCCCGCCAGGACGGGCACGGCCACCACGGCGGCGACGCTGTCGACCCACGGGGCCACCATCGCCAGTGCCACCAGTCCCAACCCGGCGCGGAACATCGTGGCGAGGGTGCCATGGGTCATGGTGTCCATCGCCATGCGGGCGTGGGCCGTGGGGTGGGGCAGGGCCACCTCGCCGGCCACCAGCAGCAGGTGGAGCGCCGCCGAGCCGGCCATGACGCCGGCCAGCGGCGCGACCGCGGTCGGTTCCAGCCACACGGCCGGGGGCAGCATCACGGCGGAACCGGCCAGGGCGGCCTGGACGGCGAAGTGCGGAGCCAGGAGCGGGTTCTGCCACAGGTCACGGGCCTTCGCCTGTGCGAACAGGAAGGCGGTGTAGATCGCGGTCATCACCGCCGCCGGGATGCCCACCACGGCCAGGACGGCCTGGACGGCCCGACCGCCGAGCAGCGCCGCCAGCAGGTGGGCCGCCAGCACCAGCCCGAACACGCCGATGATGACGGCGCCCTTCACCAGCCACGACCCCCAGCGGCCACGCGTGAAGATGTAGTGGAACCGCTCCGGGTGCTCCAGGTCCCAGATCAACACGCCACCGGTGATGGCCAGGAACGCGGCGGCGACGACCGGTGCGACCCACTGCCACAGGCCGCCGCCGGCGGACACGACGCCCAGCAGGACCAGCACGGCCACGA
The DNA here is from genome assembly GCA_038233055.1 of Nitriliruptorales bacterium. Classification (GTDB taxonomy): domain Bacteria; phylum Actinomycetota; class Nitriliruptoria; order Nitriliruptorales; family Nitriliruptoraceae; genus Salsipaludibacter. Next base: position 8,938 of record JBBSMS010000072.1, on the reverse strand, counting down.
CGGCGTACGCGCCTGCGGCGATCGACTTGGTCCAGGTGTAGAGCCCGACGCGCCAGTCCCACGGCACGTCGTGGCCGATGTCGTAGGACAGCAACGCGGCAGCCGAGGAGTTGTGTGCGGTGCGGCCGTCGGCCGGGCCGTCCCGGAGTTCGAGTGGGTCGACCGGCGTGCCGGAGTTGACGTGGTGCGGGGAGTCCGGGTGTTGGGTGGCCCAGGCGAAGATGTCGACGTCCGGCCGCTGGGCCGCCAACGGGTCGAGCGTGGACTGGCTGGCGCCCTTGTAGAACACCTTGGGACGGGTGTCCTTCTCGGGTCGGCGCACCGCGGTGGGGTTGCGGCCGATCTCCTGCGCCACGCGGCTGGTCGGGTCGTTGATGTCGCCGACCAGGATCGCCTCCACCGGGCAGACCACCACACACGCCGGTTCGAGCCCGACGTCGATCCGGTGGGCGCAGAAGTTGCACTTCTCGGCGCTGTGGTCGTCGGGGTTGATGAAGATCGCGTCGTACGGGCACGCCGCCATGCAGGCCTTGCAGCCGATGCAGGAGTCCTTGTCGAAGTCCACGATCCCGTCGGGGCGCACGAACATCGCACTGGTCGGACACGCGTTGACACAGGGCGCGTCCTCGCACTGGTTGCAACGCGTGACCTGGAAGTTTCGCCGGACGTCGGGGAACGTGCCGACGTCCACCGACTTGACGTAGGTCCGGGTGACCGACAACGGGACCTCGTTCTCGGACTTGCAGGCGGTGGTGCAGGCGTGGCACCCGATGCACTTGCCCTGGTCCAACACCTTGACGTACCGCGGGTCCGCCGTCCCGGACGCCCCACCCCCGTCGGCGGTCGGCGTGGTCGGATGGATCGGCAGCGACTGCATCGGCACCTCCTTGCCCACGGACACCCTGGTGCCCGTCACCGGCTCACGTCAATTGTCCGTACAATAGCCGACCGCCGACGTCCTGTCACGGGATCGCCTCCAACCCGGGAGGCGACCCGGGCACGACCGGGGCCAGGTGGAGGTGAAGGCGTGGACCCGGACACAGGTGGTCGTACCGGCGCGGGCCGGTTCCTGTCCGGGCTGTGGCCGGACCGACCGGGAGCGGACCTGGTCGCCGCGTTGACGGTGGCCGCGATGCTGGTGCCCCAGGCGATGGCCTATGCCCTGTTGGCCGGGCTGCCGCCGGAGGTCGGGCTGTACGCGTCCACGGTGCCACTTGTCCTGTACGCACTGGTCGGGACCTCGCCCCACTTGGCGGTGGGACCGGTGGCGATCGTGTCCCTGCTGACCGCGACGTCCGTCGCGCGGACGGCCGACGCGGCGGGAGTGGACCCGGTGGCCGTGGCCGCGGTGCTGGCACTGCTGGTCGGTGGCCTGTACCTGCTGCTGGGCCTGGTCCGGGCCGAACTCGACGAGGCCGAGATCCAGCTCCACCTCGCCGACGTCAAGGGTCCGGTCCGGGACGTGCTCCAGCGCAGCAACCTCGACGCGCGGTTGCGTGACCGCATGCACCAGGACCTGCCCCAGGCATTGGCGGCTCTCGACGGCGCCCCTCGACCGGGCAACGGGGGATCGGACGGATTCCCCGACCACGCCGCCAGAAGCCCTCAGGTCCACGGATAGGGTGACCGCCATGTCCATTCCGACCGCTCCCGATGCACCGCTGTGGCGACAGGTGCTGGACGACCTCCGCAGGCGCATCGACAGCGGCGACATCGGCGATCGGTTCCCGACGGACCGCGAACTGGTGGAGCGGTATGGCGTGTCCCGCCACACCGTGCGCGAGGCCGTGCGCCATCTCAAGGCCCAGGGCGTGATCGAGCGTGAACGCGGCCGCGGCAGTTTCGTGCGACAGGTCGACGTCGCCCAACAGATGGGCACCCTGTTCAGCCTGTTCCGCGAGGTCGAGGCCCGCGGCATGGCCCAGACCAGCGAGGTGCTGGCGCTGGACCGGGGCACCGACGAACGCGCCGCCGCCCACTTCGGCGGTCCCCCCGACATGCCCCTGGTGCACCTCGAACGGGTCCGCCATGCCGACGGCGTCCCGCTCGCCCTCGACACGATCTGGCTGCCCGCGGACCTCGGCGAGGCGATCCTGGACGTCGACTTCGCCCGCACGGCGCTCTACGACGAACTGGAGCGCCTGCTGGACCTGCGGATGGACGCCGGGACCGAGACCGTCAGTGCGGTCGCCGCCACGCCGGAGGTCGTGGACGTGCTGCATCTCGACGAGGACGAGGCGTTGCTGCGCATCGAACGACTCGGCCGGGTGGAGGGCCGCACCGTCGAGTGCCGCGTCACGCTGGTCCGCGGCAGCCGGTTCGCGCTGGTGTCAGAACTGTCGGTCGCGTCGACGATGCCCCCGCCGACGGTGGCGATCGACGCCTGACCTCGCTGCGCTCGGTCTGGGCGTGCCCTCGTCCTTCGGGCACGATGCAGAACTTGCTGCGCTCGTTCTGCGGGCCGCATCCTTGGTCGCGACCGGTCTGGGCGTGCCCTCGTCCTTCGGGCACGATGCAGAACTCGCTGCGCTCGTTCTGCGGGCAGCATCTTTGGTAGGGACCGGCCGGGTCAGGTCAGACCAGGTTGAAGTGGTCCCCGGCCTGCTCGAAGGCGTCGTCGAGCAGGACGACCTCGCGGCCGGCACGGGCCAACAACGACGCGCCGATCGAGGCCCGGTACCCGCTGGCGCAGTGGATCCACACCTGTTCCCCGGTGGGGACCTCGTCCATCCGGTCCTCCAGTTCGTGCAACGGGACGTGGTGGGCGACGTCCAGGTGGCCATCGCCCCATTCGAGGTTTCGGCGGCTGTCGAGCACCCACGGGGTGTCACCGTCGTCCATGGCGCGCCGCAAGCCGGCGAAGTCCGTCACCCCGTAGCTGGCACGAGCACCGTTGTCCGGCACCCCGTCGACGTGCTGGCCGGCCAGGTGGTCGATCCCGATGCGCACCAGTTGGCGCTGCATCTCGGCGATGGCCTCGGGCGTGTCCGCGACGAGCGTCAGTGGCGTGCCCCACGGCAGGATCCAGCCGAGGTAGGTCGACGCCGGTGTCGCGAGTTCGACGTTGACGGTGCCGGTGAGGTGGTCGCGGGCATAGGCGGTCCGGGTCCGCAGGTCGACCACCCACTCGCCGTCGTGGATCCGCCGGGCGAGTTCGGTGGCGTCGACCGGCTCGGGCGGGTCGAGGTCGGCCGGGTCCGGACCGGCGAGGTTGGCGGGCCCCATGTGGGCGTAGTACGCGGGAAACGCATCGAGCCCGGCCATCAGGTCGGCGACGAAGGTGTCCTCGTCGGTGGTCGTGAGCGCCTGGTTGGCGTCCTTTTCGTGCCCGATGGTCGACGCATCGACGCCGGCGACGTCCCCGGACGAGCAGAAGCTGCCGAACCCGTGGGTCGGCAGCACGGCGGCGTCGTCGGGGAGGTCGGCGGCCAACCGGTGGGCGGACGTGAACTGCGCGCGCGTCAGTTCCTCCGTGCGCTCGGCCGCGACCAGGTCGGTCCGGCCGACCGAGCCGAACAGCATCGACCCCCCGGTGAAGACCGCCACGTCGGTGCCGTCCCGGGCGACCGCGTAGGACAGGTGGTTGGGGGTGTGGCCCGGCGTGTGGATGGCGCGGACCGTGAGGGCGCCCACCTCGACGACGTCGCCGTCACGCAGACCGTGGCGGTCGAAGTCGACGGGGTCGTCGGCGTTGACGTGGTAGGTCGCGTCGCAGCGGTGGGCGAGGTCGAGCCCACCCGTCACGTAGTCGTTGTGGATGTGGGTCTCGAAGACGTCGGTGACCCGGACGCCACGATCCTCGACCACCGACAGCACCCGGTCGATGTCCCGTTGTGGATCGATGACCGCGGCCACGGTCCCGTCCGTGACCACGTAGGTGCGGTCGCCCAGTGACGGGGTGTCGATCGTGACGATGTCCATGGGTACCTCGACGGCTGGGTTCGTGGGCGGCGTGGCGGGTCGGGGGACCGGGTTCGCCAATTGTACGTACAAAGAGTCGGCCGTCAATGGCGCCATCGTGCGGGGACGTCCGTCAGCGGCAGGCGCCGACCGATGGGTGGAGGTCCGGGCGCAATCGTGCCAGGTCGGTCGGGGTGTCGAGGTCGACCAGTCCGGGCGCGTGGTGGACCATGACCGGGATCCCGGCAGCACCGGCGGCGTCGACATGGTGCTGGTGGCTGGCCGGACCGAAGGCCGGAGTGAGGACGTCGGCTGGCCGCAGCAGCAGGGCGTTGGTGCCGTCCTCGCGCTGGCACGGCACCACGACCACGAGCCGGTCGTGCGCCGCGCCGGCCGCGACCACCTCCAGCAGGTCCGCGGTCGTGACCCGGGGCAGGTCGCTGGGCAGCACCAGCGCGGTGCCGCCCCGGGCCGCGACAACCGCCAGGCCCTGGGCCACGGCGGCGTTCAGGCCCGGGTGCTCCTCGACGATGGCCTGGGCGCCCAGCGATGTCGCCAACTCGCGCATCCGAGCGCTGCGCGACACCACCAGCACCGGGCCGAGTGGCCGCGCAGCCGCGATCGTGTGGGTCAACAGGTCGCGGGCGAGGTCGGCCCGCCCGACGTCGTCCAGCACGGCGGCCAGGCGGGTCTTGGCCTCGCGCGCCGGTGCCACGGGAACGATGGTCGTGATCACGTCGCACCACCGATGTCCAGGACGGCGGCCGCGAGCCCATCCTCGGCAGCGGGACCATCCATCACCGTGGCCGCGACATGACCCCGGAGGCCGAGGGCGGTCAGCTCGGGCAGGAGGTCGTGGTCGACGTCGTCGACCACCAGGTCGGTCACGACGTCGCGGAGGTGGTGGGCCACCCCGACCGCGCTGACGGGGAGGTGGTGGTCGGCCAGCAGGTTCGCCGCCGGGCCCCGCAGTGCCCGGCCCCCGACGATCGGGCTGACCGCCACGGTCGGCCGTGCGGGGACGCGGTCGCGCAGCGCCACGCCCAGGGCCGGGACGGCGCGGATCGGGTCGATGCTCAGGAACGGGTTGCTGGGCGCGAGGACCACCACGTCGGCAGCGGCAATCGCGGCCACGACGGTGGGGTCCGCGGTGGCCTCGCTCGCCCCGCGGTAGGCGATCTCCTGCACGGTCGGCTCGGCGCGCCGGGCGACGAACCAGTCCTGGAAGGCCACCCAGCCGTCGTCGGTGCGCAGGTGGGTGCGGACCGGGTCGTCGGTCATCGGGTGCAGGCGGTGGGTGAGTCCGTGCGCAGCACCCAGGTCGTGGGTCACCTGGGTCAGCGTCCGCCCCGACTGCAGGGCGTGGGTTCGGACCAGGTGGGTCGCCAGGTCGCGGTCACCCAGTCGGAACCAGTCGGGTCCGCCCAGGGCGGCCACCCCGTCCATCACCGTCCACGTCTCGTCGGCGCGGCCCCATCCACGGTCGGGATCGTGGACGCCGACCAGCCGGTGCATCACGGTGTCGAGGTCGGGGCAGATTGACAGGCCGAGGTGCACGAAGTCGTCACCGGTGTTGACCACGATCGTCAGCTGGTCGGGTGCGATCATTCGCGCCAGTCCGGCGACCAGTTTCGAGCCCCCCACGCCGCCGGCCAGCACCACGACCCGGGGGGCGCTGCCCGTGCCGGTCATCATGGTTCCTCGGGGTCTCGTTGGCCGCCTGGTCGGCCCGCGGTCGACCAGCCTACGGACCGGCCCGGTCGCGACGAACGGCGCCCACTGCCCCGCCCACTGCCCGGCCGGTGCACCCCGTGTCCGATGGTCGAACACGCTGGTCGGGCCGTCAGCGCCAGACCCGCCGGACCGCGACCAGTGCGGCCACCGGCGGGACCAGGAACACCAGGGCCAGGACGGCCGTGACCTGGGGGTCGCGCTCCACGAACGGCAGCAGCACGACCGGCAGGGTCAGGCGGCCCCCACCCACGGCCAGGCTGGTCCCGTACTGGCTCCAACTGACCAGGAACCCCAGCAGTCCGGCCAGTGCGGTGGTCGGGGCGGTCGCGGGCAGCGTCACCAACCACAGACGTCGCCAGCGTGACGCCCCCAGCGTGGCAGCGGCCTCCTCGAGTTGCCGGAGGCGGTCGCCGAACACCGGCACCAGGGTCAGGACGACGTAGGGCAGCACGTACACGAGGTGGGCCAGCACGAGTCCCGGGATCGAGTCGGCCAGCCCGAGCCGCAGCAGCCACGTCACCAGGCCGGTGCCGACCGCGTAGGCCGGCACCAGCAGCGGCACGCCCAGGGCCGCCATCGCCACCAGCCGCTGGTGGCGGGGGGCCGCAGCCACCGCCCGCGCGGCCGGCCACCCCAGGGCCAGCGCCACGGCCGTCGTGGCCACGGCGACCAGCGTTGACGTGGTGATCGCCTCGCCGACCCGTGTCCCGGGCTGGAACAGCACCTCCAGACCGCGCGTCCCCCACGCCTGGGGAACCAACGCTGGCGCTCGCCACACGTCGGCCAGTCCCCGCACCGGCAGCACCAGCAACGGGACCACGGCTGCGGCCGCGACCAGCCATGCCCACACCGGGCGGGTGCGGGTCGCGGGCCAGCCTTGCCGGGGGTCAGCCACGGCGGCCCCGCAGTGCCAGCCCGGCCACGACGGCCAGGCCCAGGCTCAGTGTCGAGGCAACCAGCAGCATCGCGGCCGCGACCGACTGGCCGGTGAGGCTGGCCGTCCGGGTCGCGCGCAGGGCCAGCGTGGCGATCGTGTCCGGCGAGGTCGGACCGACCAGCAAGGGCACCTCAAACGAACCCAGGAGGTACGCACCGACGACCGTCGCGCCGATGACCAGCGGGGTCCGCATGGCCGGCAACACGACCAGTCGCATCCGGTCGAACGTCGACGCCCCGTGCACGGCCGCCACCTCTTCCCGGGCGGCCACTTCGTCGTCCCAGGCCGACAACGCCAGCAGGGCCAGGAACGGCACCTCCTTCACGACGTGCACCAGCACCACGCCGATCCCTGACCCGGCGCGCACCACGTCGAACGGCAGGCCACCCAACAGGCGATCGGCAAGGCCCCCGGGTCCGAGCCACAGCACGGTCACCACGGCCACCAGCAGGTGGGGGACCAGCACCGGCAGGGTGGCCAGGGTCCGCGCCCACGGACGCTGTCGCAGCGCGGCGGCGACGGCGACCCCGCCGATGACCGACAGGAGGGTGCCGACCACGGTCGTTCCGACGGTGAAGGCGACCGCAGACCCGAACGATGGGTCCGCCAGCATGGCCTCCCACGCGGCCAAGCCCCAGCCACCGGGCTGCAGCGGTGTCTCGTCGAGGCTGGTGCGGACGGCACCGAGCAGGGCCCCACCGAACAGCACCGCGACGATGGCCACCGCCGGCAGCGCCGGCAGCCACCTCACCAGTGCCGGCCTCGACGCCAGTTTCACCGGAGGCCACCGGCATCGGCGACAACGTCGGCCCGGTCGTTGGGGGACGCGTCGGGCTGTCCGGGTGGCTCCGGGATCGCGGGTGGGTCGGCGAGGGTCCACACTCGCTCCGCGGCGATCCGCAACCGGATCGGCGCGCCCGGTTCGGGTCGGTCGGGAAGTTCGGCCACCAGCGCGGGCACGCCGTCCGGTCGCCGGGCGCCATCGAGGTCCTGCACGTCGACCTCGACCCGGTGGCGCCCGCCCATGTACGTAACGTCGACCACGCGCCCGGTGATCGTCCCATCGGCCGGTTCGGCGGCCTCGCCGAGTTCGAGGTGTTCGGGGCGGATGGCCACCGTCGCCCGGTCGTGGACGCCGTCCACCGGCAGGTCGACCCCGGGCGCCTGCAGCCGTCCCGTCCGGACCGGCCCGGTCACCAGGTTGGTGGACCCGAAGAAGCGCGCGACGACCGCCGATCCCGGCCGCTCGAACAGGTCCTGCGGCGGGGCGTGCTGGACGATCCGCCCTTCCAGCAGCAGTGCCACGCGGTCGCCCAGCGCGGCGGCCTCCGTGCGGTCGTGGGTGACGTACAGCGTCGTGACCGCGCGCTGGCGCTGGAGCGTGGCGATCAGGTTCCGCAGGGATTCCCGACGGGTCGGGTCGACTGCCGACAGCGGCTCGTCGAGCAGCAACAGGTCCGGATCGCCTGCCAGCGCCCGGGCCAGGGCGACCCGTTGCGCCTCCCCGCCGGACAGTCCCCGGGTCGAGCGCTGGCCGTGGCCCGCCAACCCGACCTCGTCGAGCAGCTCGAGGGCCCGTGGGTGTCGTTGTCGACGCGGCGTCCCGGCCATGCGCAATGCGAATCCCACGTTGTCGGCGACGGACATCGACGGGAACAGGCGCGGTTCCTGGAAGACGACGGCCAGGCGACGACGGTGCACGGCCACGCCGGCCAGGTCGACGTCGCCCAGGTGGATCGAGCCGGCCGTCACCGGCGCCAGCCCGGCAACGGCACGCAGCAGCGAGGTCTTGCCGGCCCCCGACGGCCCCACGACCGTGGTCATCGACCCGGCCGGCACCGACAGGTCGAGGTCGCGCAGGACCAGGGTGTCGCCGACCTGGCTGGCGACGCCACGACAGGCCAGGCCGCGGGCCGCGCGACCGGTCACGACAGCACCTCGGCGCGCCACCGGCGCTCGATGGCCTCGACCTCGTCCGCCGCCACTTCCTCCAACAGCATCTCCGGCTCGTCCAGCAGGTACGGGCTGTCGACCGCGCGGAAGGCCCGCTGCTGGTCGGCCGTCAGCAGGTCCAGGTCCAGCACGGTCGGGACCCCGAGCACGTCAGGGTTGGCCTTGACGGCCTGGAGGTCCGGTTCCAGCAGCAGGTCGGCGACGACCAGGGCGCCGGCCCGGTGGGTGGCGTTGGCGGGGATGGTGACGTAGCTGACGTTGTTGAGGGTCCCGGTGTCGAGCACGAACGGCCGCGTGGTGTCGGGGAAGGTGCCCTGGGCGACCGCCGTCTGGATGAACCCGGGGTCGTAGCTCATCGCCAGGTCGACCTCGCCGTTGGCGAACAGTTGGTTGAGTTCGGCCTCGCTGGCCGGG
>JBBSMS010000071.1:0-17843 GCA_038233055.1 Nitriliruptorales bacterium | reverse complement strand
GGTCAGATGGCAGCGACCCGGGCGACCTCGGCAACGGGCAGGCGCTGCCGCAGCACGACCATCAGGGCCCAGGTCAGGGCCTCGGGCCGCTGCTTGAGGCCGCGACCCCACTCCTTCGGGGTGCGGTCACCCTTGGCGTTGTTGCAGCGGACGCACGCGGCAACCAGGTTCTCCCAGGTGTTGCCGCCATCACGCGACCGGGGCACGACGTGGTCGATCGTGGTCGCCCGCCGCGCGCAGCGCCCGTACTGGCACACGTACGCGTCGCGAGCCAGGACGTTGGCCTTGGTCGGCGCCGGACGACGGAACGGGACGTGCACGTACTCCGACAGCGCGATCATCGGAGGGACGATGACGGCGTGGCCGGAGGCCGACGTGACCACGTGGTCGGCGCCGTCGGCCAGCGTGATCCCGACGGCCGCTCCGGACACGATCATGTTCACGGCACGACGCAGGGAGGTCGTGCCGATGATCTCGCGCGAAGCGTTCAGGACGACGATGCTCACGAGGCCCTCCTCCCGGTCACGGGATGCTCGGGCGGGCGACGGGTCGGGCCGACCCGTGCCGCCGGTGGTGCGGTCGTGCGTGGTGCGGTCGTGCGTGGTGCAGGTGCTGGCGGACCTGACATGAATGAACCCCCGCGTCCGGGGTGGGAGCGAGGGTTCGTGTCGGCGATGGTGTCACGTCACCGCAGTCCCGCTCCGTCCACGTCGTCGAACCGCTTCCCACAGCCCGGCAGCAGGACGAGGCACGCCAACTCGGGGGCGTGGTCGACGGTGCGAAGGGAGGTGGTCACGGTGGTCCTCGGTGGCGGTGCGGTTCGGGGCAGTGTACGTCCCCGCTCGGCCGGAACAAGGCCCCCCGTTGTCGACGCACGACGGGCGCCCCCAGTCGTGGCCCCCGACGGGCCCTCCTGTGGCTGGGACCGCGACGTGCGCGAGCCCTCGACCTGCCGACACTCCCCCCCGACCGAACCCCTGCTCAATCCGGTCCTCGGGTTACGCTCCCGCGATGCTCGTCGACCTGCTCCGCGCCGCGCACGCCGGGCCGTCGGCGGTCGTGACGGCCGTCGTCGCAGGCCTCGGACTCGCGGCGGACGTCCCGGCGGCCCGGCTGGCCACGCTGCTCCTGGCGGTGCTGGCCGGACAGGTGGCGATCGGGTGGACCAACGACCTGGTCGACGTCGAGCGGGACTGGGCCGGTGGGCGGACCGACAAGCCGCTGGTGGACGGCGGACCGCGACTCCGACGGGTGGTCGTGGTGGCAACCGGCGTGGCCCTGGTCGTCGCGCTGGTGGCGTCGCTGGCGGTCGGCGTGGTCCCCGGTGCACTCCACCTCGTGGGCGTGGCCGCCGGGCTCGCCTACAACCGCTGGCTGAAGGCCACGCCGGCGTCGCCCGTGCCCTACGCACTGGCGTTCGGGTTGGTGCCGGCGTTCACGGTGGCTGCGCGCCCGGACGGCGCGACCGCTGCCTGGTGGGCCGTGGTCGCAGGCGCGTGTTTCGGCATCGGGGTCCACCTCGCCAACGTGCTGCCCGACCTCGAGGCCGACGCCGCCGCAGCGGTCCGTGGGCTCCCCCAGCGGCTCGGGCGCCGGGTGACCCTGGTGCTCGCGGTGGTCGTGCTGGTTGGTGGCTGCGCGGTCGCACTGTGGGGCGGCGACCTCCCGCGCATGGCCCGCACCACGGCGACCACGGTGCTGGCCGGCATCGTGGGAGCCATCGTGTTGGCGGGGCGGGCCGGTGCCGACGAGACCGTGTACCGACTGGTGCTAATGCTGGGCCTGGCCACGGTGGGCGTGCTGGTCGCGAGCGGGTCGGCGGTCGTCGCGTGATGCCCGGTCGGCGGGTCTCCGCGGCGTGGACGGCTGGTCAGGCGGCCAGCGCGGCGGCAGCGAACACCAGGTACTCGGCGACGAACAGACGCCAGATTCCGGTGTAGAACCGGCGCACGGAGCCGTGGTCGACCAGGTCGACCCGACGGCCCATCGTGAGCATGGCGGCCAGCAGCAGCAGGTGGCCGAGGACCAGGACTGGGCCGGACATCCCTGCCAGTCCCCGGACGCCAACGATCGCGACCGCGAGGAAGCACGCCCCCAACACGGTCAACCCGACCGCGAGCACGCGTCGTGGGCCCATCGTGAGCACGAGCGTGGCGATGTGGTGGGTGGCGTCCCCCTCGGCGTCCGGCAGGTCCTTGAACCACGCAATCGCGACGGTGAGCCCCACGACCATCCCGGTCAGCACCCACACCTGAGGCGGGATCGGCCCGCTGCCGCCGAGCACCCGGTGGAAGTGGGCGAACACGAACAGGTTCACCACCAGCGCCCGCACCGAGGTGATCGACGCGGCCGCGAGCACGTGGCTGCGCTTGAATCGCAGCGGTGGCAGCGAGTAGGCCGACCCGACCGCGATGCCGATCACGGCGGCCCCCAACATCCACGGGCCGGCCACCGCCCCCAGGACCACGGCGAGCACCGCCGACCCGCCGACGACCGCGCGCCCAATCGGCATCGACATCGTGCCCGCCGCCAGTGGCAGCCATGGCTTGTTAATCCGGTCGATCTCGACGTCGGTCACCTGGTTCACGCCGACGATGTAGAGGTTCGTCGCGACCGCTGCGACCAGGACCAGCGCGAACTGCCCGGCGCCGGCACCGAGCGGCAGGTCCAGCGAACGGGTGGCCAGCAGGTGCAGGACCACCACCGCGACGACCGTGCCGACGATGGTGTGCGGCCGCGAGAAGACGACGAGCGTGGACCACCAGGCGGTGACCTGGGTGGCAGGCGTGGACGTGGACGTCGTACGCACGACCGACCTCCCGGACCGGACCCACGGTGGGCCATCTCTGCGAGGTCTACCCGTTCCGCGCGGACCCGGCACCCCGTCACCGGTCCCCGCACACGACCCACGCGGTGGATCTCGACGCCACCACGTTGCCTGTTGACCGGCCCCCATCACCTGCCTAGGGTCGACGCGGGTCGGAGGCGCGCCGCCGGACCGAGCGGTCGGGTCGCCCGCTCGCTCGATCGTCGGGGGTCGACAAAACCTGGTGGAGTCGGACCGGTTGCCGCTGTCGCTGCTCCTGACCGGCCATCCCGCGGGGCCCCGGGTGGTCGCCAGCGTGCGCCCGCACGGTTCGATCCTCGACCGGTTCCTGGCCACCGGCGGTGTGGCGAGGTGGGGGTTCCCCGTGTCCGACGAGACGACGATCCTGTCCGGACGTCGCGAGGTCGGACGCTCCTCGGAGTTCGAGCAGTGCACGTTCTACTGGAGCGCGGCGACGGGCGCCCATGAGGTCCATGGCAATGTCCGCCTGCGGTATCGCGCCTTCGGCGGTCCCACCGGACCACTCGGGCTGCCCACCTCCGACCAGGGCGCCGTGCCGGGCGCCGCCGGCGCCGAGGGCATGAACAGTTTCCAGAACGCGTCGATCGTGTCGTACGGGACCTTTGCGAACACGATCGCGGTGGGGCGGTTCCGGTTGTTCGTGCAGAGCCTCAACACCGACGAGTCGGAGGGGTTCGGCCGGGGCCAGAACGACCTCTACATCCGGGTCACGATCCGGCAGGGCTCGACCATCCTGCATCGCCAGAAGTACCCCCCGTCCGGCGACTGGGGCGGACGCAACGTCCGGGACGTCAACGTCCAGTTGCCGACGGTCCTGCAGCCGGCACCCGGGGTGACCTTCGACCTGTCCGTGGACCTGTGGGAAAACGACAGCGGGGGCCCGTTCTCCAACAGCGACGACCACCTGGGCGAATGGACCGTGCGGCTGGACGGGTCCAACGGCTGGGGACTGCGCACCAACAGCGGAATCCTGGACTCGGGGTCGTTCCGCAAGGTCAACAACATCCGCGTCGCGGTCCAGCCGAGTTGGCAGGATCCGGCGACCCTGACCGACGAGAACCGGTTCTGGGGCGTCAAGAACACCGGGACCGACGTTCTGAGCCGAACCACGTTCGCCAACGCGTTCCGGGACGTCGACAGTGACACGGAGTGGTGGGACGTCGAGGACTGGCTCCACAAGGCCTTCTACGAGTTGGTGGTCGAGGGCCTGGCCAAGGACGGCAACTGCTTCGGGATGTCGCTGGAGGCGATCTACGCCAGCAAGGGCAACAGTGCCTTCTCCCAGCCACTGGCCCGGTTCACCTCCTTCGCCACGATCGAACCGGTGATCAACGTCAAGCACGCCTACCAGGTCGGTGCGGCCCCGATCTGGTGGTTCGTGGGCCAGTTCCTCAGCGGCAACACCCACGATCCCAAGGACGTGTTCGACCGCACGAAGGCGGCCTTCGACCGGGGCGAGCCGCCCGTGCTGTGCATCTCCCAGGACTACGACTTCTCCGGGGAGCCGCACTGCATCCTCCCGGTCGCCTGGCGCAAGACCGGGGCGTCCTGGACCATGACGATCATGGACCCGAACTTTCCCCGCGACGCCCAGGAGCTGACGGTCGATCCGGGGTCGAACACCTTCCGCTACCAGGGCAAGCACCTGTACGAGGGCGGCGCCTGGTCGGGCGGACGGATGCACTACATGCCGTTCGGGATCCTCGACCACGCCCCCCGGACGCCGGTGTGGGACGCGATCATGCTGCTGTTGACCGGGACGGTGGTGATCCTGGCCGACTCGGCCGAGACCGAGTCGATCACCGACGCCGACGGCACCGACCTCGATGCCGCCAGTGCGGCCGCGACCAGGATGCTGCGGGTGGGCGACTCGACGGCCACTTCCTGCGCGTGCCGGGCTTCGACGGCAGCCGGGTCCTGGGCGGGGAGTTCCTGGTCTCGATGGTGGACCCGGGCCGACCGGTCGGCGCCGGTCGCGCGACCGTGGACCCGTCGCCGCCGCACGGCGGGACGTCGAACTGCATGCCGCTCCCGGCCTGCAGACCCTCGATCTCGCGGTCCCGGGGACGCAGACGGTGCCGGTGCGCGTGGTCCGCGAGCAGGACGGCCAGGCCCGCGAGCGGGTGTTCCGGGTGCCCGCGGGCGGACTGCGGCGCCTGAACCTGGCCCAGGCGCTGGACGAAGGCATCGTCGACGTGTCCCGGATCGAACGACCACACGGGCCGGCCGTGCGGACCGAACGGGTCGAGGCCGACGGCTGACAGAACCCGGGGGCCTGGACGACCCCTGTCCGAGGTGCGCGGCCAGCACCGTCGGACGGGCCCCGGACTATCGTCTGTCGCGGACCGCACACGTTCGCACTCTCGATCGACCGTGGGCTCCAACCCGCGTCCCGCCGGGGCGCACGGCGTCCGACCGGACGAGGAGAGGTGGCCGATGCAGTTCCACCTGGACGGGTTCCGGCCCGGGAACCCGGCCGTCTCGGAACCGGCGGACGGGGCGACGTGGTCCCCCGGACTGCCGGACGAGGTCGACGTGCTGGTGGTCGGGTGCGGACCGGCCGGACTGACCCTGGCCGCGCAGTTGGCACGGTTCCCGGACATCACCACGCGGATCGTGGAACAGAAGTCCGGCCCGCTGCGACTCGGCCAGGCCGACGGCATCGCGTGTCGCACGATGGAGATGTTCCACGCGTTCGGGTTCAGCGAGCGCGTCCTCAAGGAGGCCTACTGGGTCAACGAGACCACCTTCTGGAACCCGGATCCCGACGACCCGGCGGCGATCGTGCGGGGCCGGCGGATCCAGGACACCGATGACGGGCTGTCGGAGTTCCCGCACGTGATCCTCAACCAGGCCCGTGTCCACGACTTCCTGCTGGACGTGATGCGCCACGCGCCGACGCGGCTGGAACCGGACTACGGGTGCCGCGTGGTCGACCTGGAGGTGGATCGCGCCGCGGATCGACCGGTGACCGTCACCCTCGAGCGCGACGGCGTCGGTGGCGACCCGGCCGAGGTGGTGACCGTCCGCGCGCGCGTCGTGGTGGGCTGCGACGGAGCCCGCAGTGCCGTGCGACGCCTGATGGGCCGCACGCTGGTGGGCGACTCGGCGAACCGCGCGTGGGGGGTTATGGACGTGCTGGCGGTCACCGACTTCCCCGACATCCGCCTGAAGTCCACGATCCACTCCACGGACGAGGGGAACCTGCTGGTCATCCCGCGCGAGGGTGGGCACCTGGTCCGGCTCTACGTCGAACTGGACGAACTGGACGAGGGCGAACGAGTGCGGTCGCGCGACCTCACCTCCAACCACCTGGTCGCCGCCGCCCAGCGGATCCTGCGGCCCTACACGCTGGAGGTCCACGAGATCGCGTGGTGGTCGGTCTACGAGATCGGCCAACGGCTGTGCGACCGCTTCGACGACGTGCCCGACGACGACACCGATGGGCTCCTCCCCCACGTCTTCATCGCCGGTGACGCCTGCCACACCCACTCCCCCAAGGCGGGCCAGGGCATGAACGTGTCGATGCGCGACACCTTCAACCTCGGCTGGAAGCTGGCCGCGGTCCTGCGGGGCCAGGCGCCACCGGAACTGTTGCACACCTACTCGGCCGAACGCCACGCGGTCGCGAAGGAGTTGATCGACTTCGATCGCGAGTTCGCCCAGATGTTCAGCGCGCCGCCGCGGGCGACCACCGACGACGCCGACGGCGAGGGTGCCGGTGTCGACCCGGCAGCGTTCCAGCGCTACTTCGTGCGGAAGGGACGCTTCACGGCCGGCACCGAGACCCATTACGGGCCGTCGCTCGTCGTGGACGGCACCCCTGCCCAGCACCTCGCCGCCGGCCTCGTGGTCGGGATGCGGTTCCACTCGGCCCCGGTCATCCGCCTGGGCGATGCCAAGCCGGTGCACCTGGGCCACGTCGTCGAGGCCGACGGTCGCTGGCGCCTGATCGCGTTCGCCGACGCCGCGGACCCGGCGTCGGACGCTTCGCTGGTCCGCGCGCTGTGCGACTTCCTGGACGACGACCCGCGGTCCCCGGTCCTGCGGTGCACGCCGGCGGGCGCCGACGTGGACGCCGTCATCGACGTGCGTGCGGTCTTCCAGCAGGGCCATCGCGACCTCGCCGTGGACTCGATGCCAGCGCTGCTGCTTCCCCGGAAGGGTCGCCACGGCCTGCACGACTACGAGAAGATGTTCTGCCCGGACCCGGCGGCCGACGTGTTCGACCTCCGCGGCATCGACCGTGACGGCTGCATCGTCGTGGTCCGCCCCGACCAGCACGTCGCGACGGTGCTGCCGCTGGACGCGACCGGCCCACTTGCCGACTTCTTCGGCGCCGTCCTCCTGGACCAGTCCTGACACCACGACGCGACCGGCTTCTGGTCGGAGCCCCTGTACTCGCCGGCGACTGTCCACTAGCCTCCCGCCGATGGTGACCAGGCCAGACACCCAAATCTCCGGCGACGAGCGCAAACTGCTCGATCGCTTCCTCGACGCCCAGCGCGCCACGATCGTCTTCAAGGCCGAGGGCCTCGACGACGCGGACGCGGCGCACCGGTTGGTGGACTCCGCGACGACGGTCAGCGGGGTGATCCGCCACCTCGCCGACGTCGAACGCAGTTGGTTCGCCGAGATGTTCGCCGACTTGCCCTACGATCGCGAGTTCGGCAGCGACGACGACCCCGACGGCGAGTGGGACGTGACCGAACAGGACTCGCTGGCGGCCATCATCGCCGACTACGAGGCCGCCTGCGACGCCAGCCGCACCATCGTGGCCGACGCCGGGCTGGAGGACACTGCGGCGAACGGGCCGATGGCGCTGCGCTGGATCCTGCTGCACATGATCGAGGAGACCGCCCGCCACGCCGGCCACCTCGACATCCTGCGCGAACAACTCGACGGCACCACCGGCGAGTGAACCGCACCCTTGACGGCACGCGATCGTCGGTTCTGCCGGGAATCAGGCGTCCAGAACGATCCACTGCGAGCCATCCAGCAGTTCTCGCGCCGCGTCGAGGTGACCGGCGTGCACCGCCGTCTCGGTGATCACATGCAGGACGACGTGGCGCACCGTCGGGTACGCCATCCCCCACTCTTCCCACGCCGGGGTCGGGACGCCGCGGCGGATCGTCGAGGGACACCACGGAGAGCACACGGTCGGCCGTCTCGATGGCATCGCGGTAGGCGCCCAGCACGTCTGCGGCCACCTCGTCGTCGTCCACCGTCCAATCGGTGCGCGGCGCCTCGGGCCACCAGTCCAGCGACTGGCCACCGACGACGTGGTCGAACCAGTAGCGCTCGTCGCCCAGTGTGAGGTGGCTGACCAGCCCGAGGCAGGTCCATCCCGACGGGAGCATCGGTCGGCGGAGTTGGTCGTCGTCCAGGCCGTCGAGCGTCCCGAGCACATGTCGTCTGCATGTCGAGGTGGTGCAGCAACAGGTCGTGATCATCGGAGCCGGTGGTGGTGGTGGTGGTGGTGCATGATCGGCTCGTAGGCGCTGCAACTCGGGCATCGTCGCGAGCCCAGCCACCACGCCACGGCGCGTGAGGCCGGCCACGAACTGCCCCCAGCGATGTGAGTTGCGCGCACCGATGTGACTTGGCTCCGCCAGGTGCACGCAAGTCACATCGGGGCGCGGATGTCACATCACGATCAGGCCCTCGGAGATCTCCTCGCACTCGACCTCGCCCCGGTCCCCCGCCGAGGGTGACGACGTCGACCCGGGAGTGACGCAGCACCGATTCGGAAGGCACCGGATCCAGACCCGGGCCAGGCGGAGGGCACAACGAGCGGTGGTGCCCAGAACCGGATCGGGCTGGGTGCTGGTTCGGCGGAGGGTGTGGGATTCGAACCCACGGTGCGGGGTATCCCGCACGACGGTTTTCAAGACCGTTGCCTTCGTCCGCTCGGCCAACCCTCCCGGGGACGTTCGCCGGGCAGGCTATCGACCTCACGGTGGCGAACCCGCCGAGGAGCGGGCGGCCACGCAGGGCACGATCGTCGTCGCGTCACCGCCGCCACGACCCCCACGGCAGACTCGGGACGTGCTCGTCCACCTCGTCGACCTCCGGGCCACCGGCGCGGTCGGCGGCCCAGGACACCAGCACCACGGCCTCGGCGATGACTGCCCCGATGGTCGACAACCGGATGTCGGTCTCGGTGACCCCGAAGAACCCGATCGTGAACGATGCCGCCAGGGCGAGCATCGACGACCCGGTCAACAGGGCCGACAGGTTCATCCAGGTCGTCAGTGGTGACCGGCCGACCAGCACCAGGACGGCCAGCACCGCGGCCACAATCCCGGTGGCCACGAACGCCAAGCGCAGCCACGTCGGCGCTCCCGCCGGCGGTCCGGTGGCCTGGAAGACGTGGAAGCCGGCATACATCGCCAGGCCGGTGGACAACAGTGATCGCGTCACGACGTTCATGTGGTCGGGTCTCCTCGACTGGACTGGACTGGTCAACGAGTACGGCCCCCACTTCGTGGACGGCCCCGACGCGTCGATCACGTTATCCTCCGCGCTCGCTCCTTTGACTCCGTCCAATCAGCCCCTACCGTGAGTCATCGGGACGACGAGCCCCCCCGACTCGACATCGCACCTCGTCACCCGACCGACGACACCCCGACCAGCACCCCACAGGAGCCACCTTGGAGGGTCCGCGCCCGACGCGACTGACCGACGCCGACACCTCCGGCGCCGGTGGGCGACTGCGTGCGGCCGGCCTGCGCGCGACCCGGCCACGGCAGACCGTGCTCGCGCTGCTGGACGCCTGGGCCGGGCACCATGCCGTCGACGACCTGTCATCGACCTTGGCCGACCTCGGGCACCGACTGCCACGCCAGTCGGTCTACAACGTCCTCGACGACCTGGTCCGGGTCGGGCTCGCGCTACCCGCCGACACCGGGCCCGGGCGGGCCCTCTACGAACGCGCCAGCGAGTGGCACCACCACTTCGTCTGCCTCGGCTGCGGGACGGTCGTGGACGTGCCGTGCGCGATCGGTGCCAAGCCGTGCCTGGACGCGGCGGTGCCGGGCGCCGAGATCGACGAGGCCCAGGTCATCTTCCGGGGCCGCTGCGCCGACTGTGCCGCCCGGGCGGCCGTCGAGGCCTGAGGAGGGCCAGCACGGACGACTCGTGGAGCCGCCCCGGAGAGCCCGCACTCGGCGCCGGACCCGACGTCAGGCGGACCCGAACAGCAAGTCGGTCCCGACGAAGGGCTGCAACGCCTCGGGGATCGCCACGGTGCCGTCAGCCTGCTGGTGGGTCTCGACCAACGCGATGATGGCCCGGGGCAGCGCGATCGCGGTCCCGTTCAGCGTGTGGACCAGTTCGGTGCCGTCGTCGGTCCGGCGGCGGGTGTTCAGGCGGCGGGCCTGGAAGTCAGTGGTGTCCGAGGTCGACGTCACCTCGCGGTAGGCCTCCTGCACCGGCATCCACGCCTCGATGTCGAACTTGCGCGCGGCCGGCGCGCCCAGGTCCCCGATCGGGATGTCCACGACCTGGTAGTGCAGCCCCAGCCCGCCGAACACCTCCTCCTCGATGCCCAGCAACCGCTGGTGCTCGCCCGCGGCGTCCTCGGCTCCGACGAACGAGAACAACTCGACCTTGTCGAACTGGTGCACCCGGAACATCCCGTGGGTGTCCTTGCCGTAGGTGCCGGCCTCGCGCCGGAAGCACGGCGAGTACCCCACGTAGCGCAGCGGCACCTCCTCCAGGATCTCGTGGAGGTGGAGACCGGCCAGGGCGACCTCGGAGGTGCCGGTGAGGTAGAGGTCGTCGCGCTCGTCGGTGCGGAAGATCTGCTGTTCGTCGGTCGGCAGGAAGCCGGTCCCGAACATCGCCTCGCGCCGCACCAGCACCGGTGGCAGCACCGGCAGGTGGCCGTTGCGCTGGGCCACCGACAACGCGTACTGCACCAGCCCGAGCTGGAGCCGGACGGCCTCACCGGTCAGGTAGGCGAAACGCGAGCCGGACACCTTCGCGCCGGCCTCCATGTCCAGCGCCGGTCCCAGCAACTCGACGTGGTCGCGTGGCTCGAAGTCGAAGGTCGGTCGTTCGCCGACGGTCCGCAGCACGACCCCGTCGCCCTCCTGACCGTCGGGGGCATCGGGGTGGGGGAGGTTCGGGATCTGCACGGCCGCGTCGTGCCAGCCGGCCTCGGCGACCCGCAGTTTCTCCTCGGCAGCGGTGACCGCGGCCTTCAGGTCCGACGCCCGCTCGATCATCGCCGGTCGGTCCTCCGGCGCCGCACGGCCGATCGACGATGACGCCTCCTTCTGGGCCGCGCGCGCGTCGTCGACCGTGCCGACCAACCCACGCCGACGTTCCTCCAGCGCGGCCAGGTCCCGGACCTCGCCCTCGCCCAGGCCACGCCGGGACAGTGCCGCAATGACCTCGTCGAGGTCGTCGCGCAGGAGTCGGGGGTCGATCATCGTCGGGCCTCGCGGTGGCGTCGGGCAGGGTTGTCGGTGGCCGTGCGACAGGCTATCCGCGGGCGCTGTCGCCACTGCGGCGAGCACCGCCGCAGGAGCCACGGCCCGGGCCGTTCGGATGGGCCGTCGGATGGAACGGATCCGGATGCCGGGGGGCTACCGTGCCGGTGGTGCAGGTGACCGGCAACCCCCGGGGAGGACCGACATGACCCCGCTGTTCGCGCTCACCAGCATCGTCCCGATCGTGCTGATCGTGCTGCTGTCCATGATCATCAACCGGATCGCCACGATCGCGCTGACCCTGACCGGGATGTCGCGCCAGTCGGCGCGCTTCCAGGCCCGCTCGGCGCTGAGCGGCGCGGGGTTCACCACGTCCGAGGCCGAATCGGTGGTCAACCACCCGGTTCGCCGCCGCATCATCATGATGCTGATGCTGACCGGGAACGCCGGCATCGTCGCCACCATCGGCACGTTGGCGGCGACGACCTCGCGCACCGTCGCGGCCCGCGGCGTCGGCGGTGGCCTGCCGCTGTGGTCCACCTACCTGTTGATCGTCGCGTCCGTCGCCACGCTGTTGTGGATCATGGGACTGACACCCGTCGACCGCGCCCTGTCGCGCATCATCCGCCGCGGCCTGCATCGCTACACCGACCTCGAGGTGCGCGACTACGAAGAGCTGCTGGAGATCCACGGTGGCTACAGCATCTCGGAACTGCTGGTGCGGCCCAACGACTGGATGTCGGAGAAGACGCTCGCCGAGTTGCGGCCCAACGACGAGGGGATCCTGGTGCTGGGAGTCCAGCGAGACTCGACGTACCTGGGTGCCCCGACCGGCACGCTGCGGATCCTGCCGGGCGACAACCTGCTGCTGTACGGCCCCCAGGACCGGATCGTCGACCTCGACGAACGCCCCGCAGGCCCGGTCGGCGAGGCTCGCCGTGCCGACGCCGTGATCGACCAGCGCCATCGGGACGGTCGCGACGACCGGTCCGGCGACGACGTCGCCACGCCGGACCGCAATCCCCTGGAGGAGGGCCTGTGAGCCGGCCTCGCGCCCACGCCGGCGTCAGTTGCTGATGCGGTCGCGCCACCCGGCCAGCCACGTGGCGGCCTCGCGGTACTCGGCGTCATCAGAGGCGATCCGGTCGGCCTCGGCCGTCGCACGCGCCCCGGACCGCCGGTAGGAGCCCAGCAGCTTGATCTCGCGCTGGGTCCGACGTACGGCCGCCAGGGCGTCGCCGACGCGCTCGTCGGCGAGGTGTCCCTCCACGTCCAGGAAGAAGCAGTAGTTGCCCAGTTCGGCCTTGGTCGGGCGGGACTCGAGGCGGGTGAGGTTGAGGTCGCGCTCGGCGAAGATCTCCAGCAACGTCAGCAGCGCGCCCGGCCGGTTCTCGTCGATGAACACCACCATCGAGGTCTTGTCCCACCCCGTGGGCGGTGGCACCCGGCCCCCCACGACGACGAAACGCGTCGTGTTGGAGGAGGTGTCGGCGATCTCGCGGGCCACGACTTCCAACCCGTAGCGGTCGACCGCCAGGGGGTTGACGATGGCCGCGACCGCGCCGCCCCCGACGTCGCCGGACACGTCACCGGTGGCGACCTGCTGGGCGGCACGCGCGGTCGAGGCGGACGGGAGGCGCAGGGCGTCGGGCAGGTTCTCGGTCAACCAGCGCTGGGCCGACGCCAGTGCCACCGGGTGGCTCAGGACGGCCGTCAGGTTGCCCAGGGCGGTCCCGGGTGCCGCCGCCAGCACCAGCGAGATCGGGAGTTCCAACTCGGCCTGGATGAGCAGGTCGGTCTCGAACGCCAACGCGTCCACGGTGGCCCGGACCGACCCCTCCAGCGTGTTCTCGATCGGGACCACGCCGCGGTCCGACTGCCCGGCCTCGACCATCCGCAGCACCTGCATGATGTCGGCACAGGGCGCGAGGTCCTGGCCACCGGTGACCAGGCGAGCGGCCGTCTCGGTGAAGGTGCCCTCGGGCCCGAGGTAGGCAACGGTCACGGTTGGTCCTCCCGGTGCCGGTTGCGCGTTGGCGTCAGGTGCCGGCGGGTCAGGATGCGCGCACGCCCGGGCGGTGGCGGGCCACCTCGACGACCGTCTCGGTCGGGTTCCCGGCGACGGCCCGCTCGATGGCGGTGCGCTCCTCGGCCGTCAGTTCGTACTCGCAATGACCGCCGACAAGGGGCTTGGCGTACAGGCGGCTGTCGGACCGACCGGCGATGGCCGACAGGACCAGCCCGTTGCCCTTCTCGTCCAGTTGGGCGAGCGAGAACGACATCGCCCCGGCAAGTCCGTCGAACGCGTCGTAGCGCACCAGGCCGATCCGGCTGAGCGACTCCTTGGCCATCCGGCGCAACAGCGTGGTGTTGTCGTGGACGACCAGCAGGTCGGTGCGCAGTTCCCGGAGTTGGTCCGCGTGGTGCTGGATGGTCGACACCAGCCCGGCACCGTCACCCTCCATCGCGGCGATGTAACGGTCGACCTTGCCGACCCGGCGGGCCGACGACCACGCCACGGCGATCGCGACGAGCGCCACCACCGCCGCGGCCACGGCGACGAGCAACTCGGTGGAGAACTCCATCACAACTCCCTGCGGCTGGCGGTGGACGCGGCGTTCGGCGGACGTCGAGGCCCCGCGTCGGCCGGTCCCGAACCGCGCGTGCCGGACCCCGGCGAACGGCCGCATCCTACCCCCCACACCCCCGGATGCCGACCATCCCCGACGGCTCGCGTCGTGGGTGGGAAGCGGTGCCGGGCCGGTCGTGGACGACCCGGACCGGGCACTGCCAGCAGCCCCGACCAGCCCCGGTGCGCGACTCGGACCGGGGTAGCGTGGCACCACCGACCCCGCCCGGAGACACCCCATGAGCGACGCCCCTGCCAGCGAGCCCCTGCTGTTCGTCTGCACCCATCACGTCGAGGAACCGGAACGGGCGACGGTGCCGTTCATCGCGGCCGCCACGGCCGCCGTGTCGGGGCATCGCGCGATCGTCGTGTGCAGCATCGACGGCGTCCACAACGGCACCGCTGCCCACGCCGACGTGGCAGCCGAGGGCACCCCGGCCCTGGCCGACCTCGTCACGACCCTGGTGGACAACGGCGGCGAGATCTGGGTCTGCTCGGCCTGCGCCACCGTGCGCGGCATCACGGGCGACGACACGATTCCGGGAGCGACCATCGTCGGCGCGGCCACCATCGTCGAGGCCCTGGCCACCGGGCGGTCCATCGCCCTGGGATGACACCGCCCCGGTCGTGGCCACGAACGTGACGCGACGACCCTCCCGGCCCGGCGCCCCGGGCCGACCTCCGTGCCGTCATTCCGTCGGTCGCGGCCTCCTCGCCCCGAGGGCACACCGTGAACTTCCTCGACGTCGTGTTGGTGCTGCTGGCGGTCTCGGCCGCCTCGGTCGGCCTCCGGATGGGCCTGCTCGCCCGCATCACCGGGTGGATCGGGTTTCTGGCCGGGCTGGGGCTGGCGACGGTCACCGTCCCGCTGGTGCTGGGCCGGGTCGACGGTCGGCCGGGCGGGACCCGACTGCTGCTGGCCCTGGTCGTGCTGGGCCTGACCGTGTCGATCGTGTCCGGCATCGGCGGCGCGATCGGCCGGCGCCTGCGCGCCGCGGTGGCCGACACCGTGCTGGGGGGACCCGACCGCACGGCGGGTGCAGTCGCCGGGCTGGCCGGACTGGTCGCGACGACGTGGCTGCTGGCCCCGGCCGCCGCCGACATCCCCGGCGGCATCGCCCGCCAGGTCCGTGGCTCCACCGTCGTGGCGGTCGTCCTGGGGTCGCTGCCGCCGCCTCCTCCCCTGGTCGACACCCTGGCCGACGCGGTCTCGCTGGTGCCGTTCCCGGACGTGCTCGGACCGTTCCAGCCGGCACCGGACCTGGGTCCGCCGCCGGCCGACCTCCCGCTGGCCACCGACGTGCTGGCGCGGGTCACGCGGTCGACGGTCAACGTGGAGGGCCGCGGGTGTGGACTGCTGCTGGGCGAAGGATCGGGCTGGGTGGTCGAACCCGGCGTGGTCGTCACGAACGCACACGTGGTCGAGCAGTTGGTGGAGGTGACGGTCCGGCGTGACGACGGGTCCGTGCGGCCGGCCACGGTCGTCGCGATCGACCAGCGCCGCGACCTCGCGCTGTTGTCGGTGGACCGCCTGCGCCGCCCCGCGCTGCACCGGGCCACCGCGGTCGTGGGCGAGGAGGCCGTGGTCGCCGGGCATCCGGACGGCCAGGACCAGGTCCGGGTGGCGCCGGCGCGGGTTGAGCGGGTCCAGTCCACGATCGGGCGCACCACCGACGGCCGGGTGGCCGACCGCCAGGTCGTGTTCCTCGCCGCGGAACTGCGGCCCGGCGACTCCGGGGCCCCCGTGGCCGACGTCGAGGGGGCGATCGTGGCCACCGCCTTTGCCATCGCGCCGGACGCGCCCACCACGGCCTACGCGATCAGCGACGTGGAACTGGACGCCGTGCTGGACGCCCCCCGCGCACCGTGGGAGCCCCCGGCCTGCAACTGACCGCGTGGCGGTGCACCCATCGGCACACCCGCCGGATGGCCCGCCGTCAGCGGCGGAACCAGAGGTGGTCGGTGGCCCGACCGGGCTGGTGGAACAGCAGGTCGTCGCCGGCACCACCGTCGAAGTCGCCGCTGGCGGGACGGTCACCGATGTCGTCGATGCTCGCGGACGCGCGTTCGACCCCACCCGCCCGGTCGTGGTACCACAGCCCGTCGGGGCCGTCGGGGCCGTACCAGAGGATGTCCCCACGCCCGTTGGCGTCGAAGTCCCCCACGACCGGGAGGTAGGTGCCGTTGACGTTCGCGGGCTCGGACGTGAAGGTTCCGTCCCCGTCCGATGCCCAGCGCGCGTCCGGGCCCGTACCACAGGATGTCGTCGCGGCCGTTGCCGTCGAAGTCCCCGACCACGGGTCGATACGTACCGGAGACCCGCTGGGGACTCGAGTCGAATCCCCAGGTGTGGCCCAACGACAGCACGTCCGGGTCGGAGCCGGGCCCGTACCAGAAGATGTCGTCCACCCCGTTGCCGTCGAAGTCCCCGACCACGGGTCGATACGTGCCGAAGGTCGATACGTGCCGAAGACCGACAGTGACGACGACGAGAACGGCTGGCCGTCCCGAGCCGTCCACTGCACGTCGGGCGTGGACCCCGCCGCGTACCACACGACGTCGTCGCGGCCGTCACCGGTGAAGTCCCCGGCCAGCGGCTCGTAGGTGCCGTTGACGCGGGCCTCCTTCGGGTAGAAGCCGTCGGGCAGGAAGGTGATCCGGTCGCCGACGTCGCGGGACGTAGGCGGACCGCGGGGTGCCGTTGGCGTTCGTGCCCTCGAACAGCTGCGACATCAGCACGTCACCGGGGCAGGTCGTGGTGTTGGAGACCTGGTGGGCGGACAGGATCGGCAGCGTCACCTCGGTCCCGCTGGGCCACCGGGCGCTGCCGCCGCCCGACACCTCGTCGGTCGAACCGCCGGGGTTGACCTGGTCGAGTTCAAGCTTCCAGGCGATGATCCGCTCGATGCTGTTCACCATCGCCGAGATGACCGGGTCCGGGGTCGAACCCGAGAAGGTGCCCAGCGCGAGGACACCAACGGACCCGTCGTTGAAGCCCCCGGCGTGGGAGCCGTCGACCGGCTTGTCGATGCCACCCCAACGACCCTCCCAGATGGTGCCGCAGGGGTCGACGATGAAGTTGTAGCCGATGTCCCACCAACCGTGGGTCTGGGTGTGGTAAGCGTAGATGCTCCGGATTCGTCCGACCGGGCGCAGCCATTGGCGATCTCGCCCGGCGACCAGTAGCCGGCGCCGACATGGTGCACCACCGAGAAGCGCACGCTCCCGGTCGAGGAGTACTCGACCCGACCGTCCCGCCACGACTCGTTCGCGCCCCAGTCGGCCCGGGTCCGAACCCCGGGGGCCGTGGCGGCGGCCGCCGAGTTGGTCGACTCCGGCGTCCACGACACGCCCTCGCCACCCACCGTGTCCACGAAGGTGGCCTCGACCCGGGTCAGGTCGTCGCTGCGGAACTGCACGGCGTCGGCACCACCCACGAAGACGGGCTCGGCGACACCGGCGCGGGCCCCGTCCCACTCGGCCGAGTCGGGGTCCGGGACGTGCTCGTCGACGTCACGGACCAGCGGCACCCACTCGCTCCAGTCACCCGATCGGCCCGACCGCACCTCCACGCGCGCGTCCGAGGTCCACGTGGCGCCGACCAGCATGGCGTCGTCCACCGGGATCTCGTCGGACTGGGTGGCCACGTCCTCGCCATCCATGCCCGCGGCCCCCAGCCCGTCGTCGAGCGCGAGGTCGTCGCGAGCCAGGTCCTCCACCACGTCCTGGGCGAGGTCCTGCGCGCGGTCGACCACGTCCGCGGGCTTCGGATCGAGGGGCGGCGTGGGCGTGGCGTCCGGATTCGGGACGGCGGTCGGGGTCGGGGACGCCGGCACCCGCACCGGCACCAGCGGCGACGGCATCGCCGGCACCGTGGCCGGGGGCGTGGTATCGGGTTCTGGGGCTGGCGTGGGTGTCGGCGCCGCGG
>JBBSMS010000070.1:0-17935 GCA_038233055.1 Nitriliruptorales bacterium | reverse complement strand
TCGCGATGCTGGGCGCTGGATCTTCGCACAAGTGCTTCCAGCACTTCGCGCTGGCCGGTCGTGAAGGGCAGGGGCGGTGTGGGAGGTCTCATTCCCGAACCATACCACAATCCTCAGTTATTTACGAGACGGAACACTAGGGCCTGGACTCCGGTGGCATTCGGCCGTGGCTGAATGGGCACGGGACGGCTGACACGCGACGGCGCCGGACCCGCGAGGGGCCCGGCGCCGGGATCGAGCAGGTGGACGGGTTCAGATTTCCATGGCCGCGTAGACCACGAAGTTGTCCTGGTAGTGGCCCACCGAGCGGTCGAAGGTGCCACCACACGTGATGACGCGGAGTTCGGGCACGCGCTCGCCGTAGCCGAACACCTCGTCCGGGAGGTTCTCCTTGGGGTACTGGCCCGAGTCCTGGACCACGAACGTGCGGGACTCACCGTCCTCGCCGGACACGATGATCTCGTCACCGACGACCAGTTCGTCGAGCCGGTAGAAGACCGCGGGGCCGGACTTGGAGTCGATGTGGCCCGCGAGGACCGATGGGCCGATCTCGCCGGGGTTGCGGGTGTTGGTGTACCAGCCCGCGTCCTCCCATCGCTCGGGGACCTCGGGGTCCCCGGGGCCGATCGCGAGGTCGACGACCGTGGCGTCCACCCCGATGGCCGGGATCTCGATCCGGACCGGCTCCACGCCGTCGTAGTAGGTCGGGGTCGACAACGGCTTGGGCGTGGGCGATGCCGTCGGGGTGGGCTCGGACGTCGGCGACGCGGTCGCGGACGGTGACGGCGACGGGGTGGCCGTCGGTGTCGGCGAGGCGCTGGGCGTGGGGGCCGGCGTCGGGCTCGCGACGGCCGTGGGCGACGGCGAGGCGGCGGCCTCGACGCCCTGGTCGTCCGACGAGGGCGAGCCGCAGGCAGCCCCGACAAGGGCCAGGGCGGTCACCAGGCCGGCGACGCGCCGAGCGGATGTCGAGCGATTCATGGGAGAACCTTCCGGGTGTCACGGGCCCGTGGCGGAAACAGGACTGGTGGGGTGGGCGAACCCACCCCACCAGTCACGTGGTGCGATGTCGCCCGGGCGTTGCCGCCCGGCGCGACGGTGTGCAGTCGCTCAGGCCTTGGAGCCCAGGTGACGGCGACGGGTGATGGCCAGCCCGGCCAGGCCGAGGACGCCCAGGCCCGCCAGCGCAGCGGTGTCGATACCGCCGGTGTCAGCGGTACCACCGCCACCGGTCTGGACGGCGCCGGAGGCGACGGCGGTCAGCTCGCCGCACAGTACGGGAGCGGTGGCCTCGCGGGGCAGGTCGTCGGTGAGCGACGAACGCTCTTCCTGGTCCATGTCCAGCGTGCCGTTGCCGTTCTCGTCGAGGCCGTGGACGACGATGTGGACCTTGTCGAGCGCGGGCTTGACGTTGTCCGGGATGTCGATCTCACCGCGCAGGTACTTGATCTCGGTACCGGCGGGGAAGCGCTCGACGGCCAGGGCGGAGTCGGGCGAGGTGTCGCCCTCGGTGGTCAGCGAGACCTGGATGCCGCCGTAGAGCGGAACACCCTCGGCCACGTCCAGCACGCCGTCGCCATTGGCGTCGTCGTCCATCGTCGGGCAGGCGGACGCCTGGATCTCGTCGCCCTCAAGCACGCCGTGGATGTGCATGGCGTGGGGGCCGTCGAGGTTCAGGCCGGTGGCGTTGACAGCCACTTCGAAGGTCTCGCCGTCCTCGGACACGGTGATGGAGGCATCACCGGAACCGCCGGAGGCGTTGAGCTCGTTGAGGGTGCCCTCGTAGGAGGTCCCCTCGTGGGCAGCCGAAGCAGGGCCGGTTGCGATCAGCAACGCGGCGCCCGCAAGGGCCATGGTCGTGAATGACTTGCGCATGCGATTTCTCCATCGTGGATGTCATGGCGTGTACCCGTGGTTCGTGCCGCGAACGTGTCCGGATTGGTCGGGGTTCGACCGTGCCAGCAGCTCGGAGACCATCGGGGGGTGGGTGCGCGCAACGGGGTACTTGGGGTCTCTTCAGCAACGATCGCCACCGTATGACCCATCTGCCGGTCGGACGGAGGACCACGGTCCCACGTGATCCGGCCGGGGTGGTCGGTCAGGGATCCGCCCGCGGACTACGGCGATAGGTCGACACGCCGCGGGCCCCGTCGAGCCAGAACCGCCACGCGCGGTCGGGGGCACGGCTGACGCCGACCCGTGGGCCGATCAGGACCGCGTCGGCCACGGTGCGTCCGGGCTCCAGCCGGACCGGCCCGTCGGCCAACAGCGCGGCACCGTCGTCGTCGGCCCGGATCCCCAGCGCCTGGCACAGCCGTCCGGGACCGGCCGCCAACCACCCGTCGCCGTCCCGGCCCGAGCGACGCGCGACGGCCACGGGTCGGCCGGCCACCACGGTCCCGCCGCGCACCAGCACCGCCGCTCCGCGCCCGGGCGGTCCACAGACCACGTTGGCGCAGAGGTGGATGCCATGGCTGCGATAGACGTAGAGGTGACCGGCCGGTCCGAACATGACCCGGTTGCGCGGCGTGGGCCCGCGGAAGGTGTGGGACGCGGGGTCATCCTCGTCGTAGGCCTCGACCTCCTCGATCCGGACCGTGACCCGACGGTCGTCGTGGTCGCAGGTCAGGTGGGAGCCCAGCAACCCGGCGGCCGCATCGGTCGCCGATCCGGCCAGCACGGCGGCCAGGTCGGTCGAGCCCTCGCCCGCGGTCATCCCGACCGCACCTGTTCGACCCAGTCGAGGAAACGGGCACGCGGCCAGGTGTTGACGACCTGGTCGGCCGGCAGTCCCCCACGACGAGACTGCGTCACGCCGTGGCGCGCGTTGTCGAGTTCGCGGGTGGTGTGGGCGTCGGTCGAGATCGCGAACAGCACGCCGGCCCGACCGGCATCGCGGACGACCTCGGCGGTCGCGTCGAGCCGGTGCAGGTTGCTGTTGATCTCCAGCGCCGTGCCGGTCGCCAGGCAGGCCTCGATCACGGCGTCGAGGTCGAACTCGATGCCCGGCCGCCGCCCGAGCTTGCGGCCGCTGGGATGGCCGATGACGTTCACGGCCGGATTGCGGATCGCGGTCACCAGCCGAGTGGTCTGGTCCGCGACCGAGCGGGTGAACGCGCTGTGGACCGACGCCACCCCGAAGTCGAACTCGGCCAGAAAGGCCCGGTCGTAGTCCACCATGCCGTCGGTGCCGATGTTGAGCTCCGCACCGTGCAACAACCGCAGGTCGCCGCGTTCCTCCTCGAGCGCGGCCAGTTCCCGGCGCTGGCGTCGCATCCCGTCGCGGTCGATCCCGTTGATCCGCAGGTCCTCCGCATGGTCGGTGATGGCGAGGTAGTCCAGCCCCCGCGCGGCCGCCGCAGCCACCATCTCCGCCATCGTGTTGCGACCGTCACCGGACCAGTCGGTGTGGTCATGGAGGTCGCCGCGGAGGTCGTCAAGTTCCACCAGCCGCGGCAGGTCGTCGTCGGCCGCTCGTGCCACCTCTCCGTTGTCCTCGCGCAGTTCCGGTGCGACCCAGGCCAGCCCCAGCGCGTCGTAGACGTCCTGTTCGGTCGCGCCGGCCACGACCTCGTCGGTCTCGGCGTCCGACAACGCGTACTCCGACAGCGTCCAGCCGCGCTCGATGGCTCGTTGGCGCAGCGCGATGTTGTGGCCCTTGGAACCGGTGAAGTAGACCAGCGCCGCCCCGAAGGACGCCGCCGGCACGACCCGCAGGTCGACCGACAACCCGTCGCGGGTGACCACCGAGGTCTTGGTGTCCCCGGAACCGACGACCTCGCTGACCAGGTCGTGGTCGCGCAGCGCGGCCATGACCGGCGCGGCCTCGGCGGCCGTGACCAGCAGGTCGACGTCGCCGATGGTGTCCCGGAACCGGCGCAACGACCCGGCGAAGGCCACCTGCTCGACACCCGGCAGTTCCGCCAGGTCCGCCACCAGCCGCTCGGCCACGGGCAGGACCGCGTGGATCGGGCGGCGCCGGGTCTTGGAGGCAAGGTGCATCCGGTCGATCGCGTGCGCGAGGTTCTCGGCGGTCTTGTCCCCCAGTCCGGGCAGGTCCGCGAAGCGCCCGTCGGCCAGCGACGCCTGCAACCCGGCGAGGTCGCGAACGCCCAGGACGTCGTCCAGCAGGGCCAGCATCTTGGGACCGAGCCCGGGCACGTCCAGCAGTTCCAGTTGCCCGGGCGGGTACTGCTCGCGCAGCGCCTCGAGCTTGTCGATGCGGCCCTCGTCGACGTACTGGCGGATCTTGGCGGCCGTGGACTTGCCGACGCCGTCCACCTTCGTCAGCGCGCTGGCCGACATCTCCGTGACGTCGCCGGACAGCGACTCGATGGCACGAGCGGCCTTCTCGTAGGCCCGGACCCGGAAGGAGTTCGGGTCCTGTTCGTCGACCGTGGTCAACCGCGCCAGTTCGTCCAGCGCGGTCGCGACGTCGTCGTTCATCCGTGGCATCGGAGCCTCCTCAGCTCAGTGGTCCAGGGCGGCACGAGCCCGGTCGAGTTGGGCCCGCACGCTGGACGTGGCGGTCCCCAGCGACGACGACCGTCGCTCGATCGCCGCGCGCACGTCCAGCAGGTCGGCGACGCCCGTGTCCAGCGCCGGGTGCGCCGCCGCGATCCGCTCGGGGTCGACGCCGTCCAGGTCTGTCCCGTTCTCCTCGGCCACCCGGACCAGCCCGCCCACGACCTCGTGGGCCTCGCGGAACGGCACGCCGCGGCGCACCAGTTCCTCGGCCAGGTCGGTGGCCAGGGAGAACCCCCCGGCGGCCGCGGTGGCCAGGCGGTCCTCGTCGAAGCGCAGCGACGCGAGCGTGCCCGCGAGCGCCGGCAGGACCAGGTCGAGGGTGTCGACCGCGTCGAAGACCGGTTCCTTGTCCTCCTGCAGGTCGCGGTTGTAGGTCAGCGGGAGTCCCTTGGCGATCGTCAGCAGTGCGACCAGGTCACCGACCACGCGCCCGGCCTTGCCCCGCACGAGTTCCGCGATGTCGGGGTTGCGCTTCTGGGGCATGATCGACGAGCCGGTCGAGTAGGCGTCACCCACCCGGGCGAAGCCGAACTCCGCGGTCGACCACAGCACGACCTCCTCCCCGATCCGCGAGCACGTGACCGCGAGGATCGCGGCCGCGGCCAGGAACTCGGTCGCCCCGTCGCGCGCCGCCACGGCGTCCATGGAGTTTGCCGCCACCCGGTCGAACCCCAGGGCGTCGGCATAGGCACGGGGGTCGAGGTCCAGCGTCAGGCCGGCCAGCGCACCCGCCCCCAGGACGGACTCGTCGAGGCGGCCACGGGCGTCGGCGAGCCGGCCCGCGTCGCGGTCCAGCATCCAGAACCAGGCCAGCAGCAGGTGGGACAGCAGCACCGGCTGTCCGCGTTGGAGGTGGGTCATCCCGGGCGCGAGCAGGTCGAGGTTGGCCTCGGCCTGGTCCACCAGGGCGGCCTGGACGGCCCGCACGCCGTCGATCGTGGTCGTGCACGCGTCCTTCAGGAACAGGCGCAGGTCGTTGGCGATCTGGTCGTTGCGTGACCTCCCGGCCCGCAACTTGCCGCCCAGGACGCCGAGGTCATCCACCAGCCAGCGCTCGATCGCCCCATGGACGTCCTCGTCGTCGTCGCGGAAGGCGAACGTGCCGTCGGCGAAGGCGTCGCCGCAGCGCCGCAGGGCATGCTGCAGGCGCTCGTGCTCGTCGTCGTCGAGCACGCCGATGCGGTGCAACTCCCCCGCGTGGGCGCGTGATCCGGCCAGGTCGTGCGACCACAGCCTCGCGTCGAAGCCGGTCGACACGCCCAGCGCCCAGGCCGCCTCGGCCGGGCCGGCCTCGAACCGCGCGCCCCACAACCGACCGGCGGCGGTCGCGTCGTCGGGTCCGGGCGCCGTGGCGGCCATGTCGAAGTCCTGTCGGTCGGGGTCGGAGCGGGATCGCACCGGTGGCGTCCGGGGACGTCCGTCCCCGGCCCGATCGGGCACCCTCGTCCGCCCGATCCTACTTCGACCGCGACACCAACCCGTTCGGCCCGTGCCGTCGCGGCCGCCGCCTATCCTCCGCACCAGGTCACCCGGCCACTCCACCCGGCCACTCCACTCCGAGGGCGTCGTGCGCATCGTCATCGTCGGCTCCGGCGCCGTCGGCAGTTACCTGGCCGAACGGCTGTCGAACGAGGGCCAGGACGTCGTCGTCATCGAGAACGACGAGGCCCGGGCCGCCGCCGTCCAGGACGAGTTGGACGCGCTGGTGGTGGTGGGCAACGGCGCCAGCCCGGCGACGCTGACCCGAGCCGGGGCCAAGCGTGCGGACCTGTTGATCGCGGTGTCCAACTCCGACGGCGTCAACGTGCTGTCGTGCCATGCCGCCCACGTCCTGGGGACCAAGCGGACGGTGGCCCGGATCGAGGACCCCGACCTGATCGACGGGGTCGCCGACCTGGGCGTCGACGTCGTCATCGATCCCGGGGAGATGGCCGCGCACGAGGTCCTGGACCTGGTCAGCCAGCGCGGGGTCTCCGACCTCGTCCAGTTCGTCGACGGCCAACTGACCCTGGTCGGCGGGATCGTCCGGCGCGACAGCGAGCTGCTGGACCAGCGCCTGTCCGACCTGCGCCAGCGCCACGATCGCTTCGACTGGGCGATCGCCGCGATCGTCCGCCACGGCGAGACGATGGCGGTCCGCGGCGACACGGTCATCGACGAACACGACCACGTCCTGTTGGTGTCCCGCACCGAGGACCTGCCCCGTGCGCGCTGCCTGCTCCGGCGGGAACGGGACCCGATCCAGCGCGTGGTGGTGCTGGGAGCGACCCGGATGGCCGAACTGGCCGTCGACCTGCTGCTGGGGGACCACCTCGAGGTCGTGCTGGTCGACAACGACGAGGCCCGCTGCCGTCGACTGGCCGACCGCCATCCCAAGGCCCTGGTCCTGCACGGCAACCCGACCGACCCGTCCGTGCTGTCCGACCTGTCGCTGGGCGAGGGGGACGCGGTCGCCGCCCTGTCGGGCTGGGACGAGGTGAACCTGACCGCCAGCCTGCTCGGCAAGGCGCTGGGCGCGTCCACCGTGCTCGCCCGGTTCCACCGGCTCAGCTATGTCGGGTTGATGGTGGGATCCGACATCGACGCCTCCGTGTCGAGCCGCCTGGCCGCTGCGAACGCGATCCTGCAGTTCGTCCGTCGTGGCCGCATCCACTCGGTCGCGACCTTCAAGGACACCGACTCGGAAGCGCTCGACATCGAGGTCTCGCCCGGCAGCCGCGCCGACGGTGTCCGCGTGCAGGACCTCGACCTGCCGACCACGGCCGTGATCGGCGGCATCGCGCGGGACGGACACGCCACCGTGCCGACCGGGTCCACCCCGATCGCCGCCGGCGACCGCCTGATCGTCCTTGCCCCTGCACACGCCATCCACGACATCGAGGCGATGTGCACGGCCTGAGTGATCGTCCACCCGACGACAACATCCCCGTCCGCGTGCAACTGCGACGACGCCGCATGCGACGCAGCAAGCGCCAGATGTTCGTCCGACTGGTCTACATCGTGGGCGCAGTCGTGGGGGCAACCGGGGTGGCGATGCTGCTCGCCGCCCTGACCGCCGTGCTCTACCGCGAGTGGTCCGACGCCAGGGGGATCGCAGGTGCGGCGGTCCTGGCGATGGTGGTGGGGGCCGCGATGTGGCGGGGCGTGGGGGCGCCCGGCGAACTGACCACCCGGGAGGGCTTCGCGGCCGTCGGCCTGTCGTGGATCGGGATGTCGCTGGTCGGCTCGCTGCCGTACCTGTTCACGGGGGCGATCCCGTCCGTCACCGATGCCGTGTTCGAGACCACGTCCGGGTTCACGACCACCGGATCGTCGATCCTGGCCGATCCCGCGGCCCTCGGGCACGGGTTGTTGGTGTGGCGCTCGCTGACCCAGTGGATCGGCGGCATGGGGATCATCGTCCTGTCGATCGCGATCCTGCCGCTGCTGGGTGTCGGGGGCGTCGAACTGGCCCGGGCGGAGTCCCCCGGCCCTCGACCCGACCGCCTGACCCCGCGCTTCCGCGAGACCGCCAAGCGCCTGTGGTTGGTCTATGTCGGGCTGACCGTGGCCGAGATCGTCCTGTTGGCGGTGGGCGACATGTCGTTGTTCGAGGCGGTCGCGCACTCCATGACGACGATGTCCACGGGGGGCTTCGGCACCCGGGCGACGTCGCTGACCACCTTCAGCCCCTACACGCAGTGGGTGGTGATCCTGTTCATGTTCGCGGCCGGGTCGTCGTTCGCGCTGCACTTCCGGGCGCTGCGCAACCCACGCGTGTACGGCAGTTCGGGCGAGTTCCGGCTCTACACCGGCCTGGCGGCGGGGGCCACGGTCCTGATCCTGATCGGGTTGTTGGACGGCGGCGACGTCGTGTTCGCCCAGACCGGGCTGGAGGCGCTGGTCCGCGACAGCATCTTCACCGCCCTGACGATCGTCACCACGACCGGGTTCGCCACCGCCGACTTCGGCCAGTGGGTCCCCGGCCTGCAGATCCTGATCGTGGGACTGATGTTCCTGGGCGGCATGGCGGGGTCGACCGCGGGGGGCGTCAAGACCTTCCGCGTCGGGGTGTTGACGAGGTCGGCCTCGTCCGACCTGCGGCGCCTGGTGCACCCGCGCGGCGTGTTCGTGACCCGCTTCGACGGCACCTTGGTCCCGCCCGACCTGGTCCGCAACATCCAGTCGTTCTTCCTGTTCTACATGTTCGTGTTCATGACGGGGACGTTCCTGCTCAGCGTGATCGAGCCGCGCCAGTTGGGCACGACCGGGTTGGACCTGGTCACGTCGGTGTCGGCCGTGGCCAGCGCGCTCGGCAACATCGGCCCGGGCCTGGGGCTGGTGGGACCGACCGAGAACTTCGCCCCGATCCAGGGTGCCGGCAAGTGGTTGCTGTCCGGGCTGATGCTCGTCGGTCGACTGGAGATCTTCCCCCTCCTGCTGTTGTTCACCCCGGACCTCTGGCGCCGCTGAGCCGTTCGTGACCGCGGTCGTCCGGGCCGGACCGCCACATGCGTCCTCGCGGCCGTCCGAACCGCCGATCGCCGGTCCGTGGGGGGACTCGGGCCCACCGCGTCGGACGTCCGCGAGCCGTCCGTGGACGGGCCGGCGGCCCCGTTCCAATCGTCGGTCACCCGTACCTCACCATTCCTGCATCACCGACCGCACACCCGGTGTCAGTCCGTCCCCGACTCCATCGCGGCCCCGTCCAGCGCGGACTCCTCGGAGCCGGTGAGGGTGGGGTCGATCGAGATCCGGTCGGACTCGCCCGCCGGCAGTTCGCCGAAGAGGGTGCCGTGCTCGACCAGCACCGTGCCCTGGTCGATCGGCTGGGACGCGTAGACCTCGAGCTTCTCGCGGGAGTCGGCGATGTCGAGGTTGCGCATGGTCAACTGCCCGATGCGGTCCGTGGGGCCGAATGCCGCGTGCTCGACGCGTTCCATCGACAACTTGTCCGGGTGGTAGGAGAAGTTCTCTCCCTGGGTGTCGAGGATCGTGTAGTCCTCGCCACGTCGCAGTCGCAGCGTCACCTCGCCGGTGACGAGCGACGCGATCCAGCGTTGGATCGACTCGCGCATCATCAGTGCCTGGGGGTCCAGCCAACGGCCCTCGTACATCAGCCGGCCGAGGTGGCGACCCTGTGCGTGGTAGATGGCCACCGTGTCCTCGTTGTGCACGGCATTGAGCAACCGCTCGTAGGCGATGAACAGCAACGCCATCCCCGGCGCCTCGTAGATGCCCCGGGACTTGGCCTCGATGATCCGGTTCTCGATCTGGTCGGACATGCCCAGGCCGTGCCGTCCGCCGATCGCGTTGGCGGCCATGACCAGCGCCACCGGGTCGTCGAAGCGGTGACCGTCGATCGTCACCGGGCGTCCGGCCTCGAACCCCACGGTGACATCCTCGGTGGGGATGTCGACGTCGGGATCCCAGAACGCCACGCCCATGATCGGCTCGACCTGCTCCAGGGACGCGTCGAGGTGCTCGAGGCTCTTGGCTTCGTGGGTGGCACCCCAGATGTTGGCGTCCGTCGAGTAGGCCTTCTCCTGTCGATCCCGGTAGGGCAGGTCGCGCGCCTGCAGCCACTGGCTCATCTCCGTCCGGCCCCCGAGTTCGGCCACGAAGTCGGCGTCCAGCCACGGCTTGTAGATGCGCAGTCCCGGGTTGGCCAGCAGGCCGTAGCGGTAGAACCGCTCGATGTCGTTGCCCTTGAAGGTGGACCCGTCTCCCCAGATGTGGACGTCATCGGACTGCATTGCGCGGACCAGCATGGTCCCGGTCACCGCGCGCCCGAGTGGGGTGGTGTTGAAGTAGGTCCGTCCGCCGGAACGGATGTGGAAGGCCCCACAGGCGAGCGCGGCCAACCCCTCCTCGACCAGTTCGTGTCGGATGTCCAGCACCCGGGCCAGTTCGGCGCCGTACTGGGTGGCGCGGGCCGGCACGCCGGTCATGTCCGGGTCGTCGTACTGCCCGAGGTCCGCGGTGTAGGCGCACGGCACGGCTCCCCGGTCCCGCATCCACGCCACGGCCACGGAGGTGTCCAGCCCACCCGAGAACGCGATGCCGACGCGTTCACCGACCGGCAGGCGCGTGAGAACCTTGCTCATGGGTGACCAGTCCTTGCCTCGACGACGTCGGCGACCATACCCCGGCATGCATCATTCCTGCAAGTTCATGCAGTCCCCCACCCCCGGACCAGGTCGCAGCTGGGTGTCGATCCGGCAGCATGTGGCCGGATCCACGCCCACCTGGCGGGGGTTCGGTTCGGGGAGGCGTACGGGCAGGGTGGGCCGGTCACGTGGCGAGGTGGTGGTGGGTCAGGCGGCGAGGTGGTGGTGGGTCAGGCGGCGAGGTGGTGGTGGGTCAGGCGGCGAGGTGGTGGTGGGTCAGGCGGCGAGATGGTGGCGGATGCGGTCGGCCAGGGCGGTGCCGGTCAGGCCCTCCTCGGCGACGACCAGCACGGTGTCGTCGCCGGCCACGGTCGCGATGGCGCCGGGCACCCCGCCCAGGTCGATGGCCGACGCGACCGGGTGGGCACAGGCCGGCGGGGTCCGCAGCACCACCAGGTTCCCACTGGACGTGATGTCGACCACGAACTGGCGGATCGTGGCCTCGACGCTGGCCCACCCGGAGTCCACCAGGTCGGCCCGCACGCGATAGGACTGGGTCCCGTCGACGCCGCGGACCTTGACCGCCTTCAGGTCGTCGAGATCGCGCGACACGGTGGCCTGGTTGCAGTCGATGCCCTCCTCGGCCAGGGCCTCCACCACCTCGACCTGCGAGTGGAGGTCACGGGTGGCCAACAGGTCGCGCAGGACTCGTTGGCGGTGGGACTTGTCGGCGCTCACGGCGCCGATCCCGTCGAGGTGGTCGGGGCGAGCAGGTGCGCCAACAACGCCTTCTGGGCATGCAGGCGGTTCTCGGCCTGGTCGAACACGCGCGACGTCGGACCGTCGATCACGCCCGCGTCCACCTCCTCACCGCGGTGGGCCGGCAGGCAGTGCAGGAAGATCGCGTGCTCCGACGCCGACACCATCAGGTCGATGGTGATCCGGAAGCCGTCGAAGGCGGCACGGCGGGCCGCTGCCTCGTCCTCCTGTCCCATCGAGGCCCACACGTCGGTGTAGACCACGTCGGCCCCCGCGATCCCGTCGCGGACGTCGGTGGTGGCGGCGACGGTGGCGCCGTCCACGGCCAGGTCGGCCGCCCGGGCCATGACGTCCTCGTCGGGCCCGTAGCCGTCGGGATGGACGATACGCACGTCCATCCCCGCCAGCGCACCACCCAGCACCAGCGAGTGGGCCACGTTGTTCCCGTCCCCCACGTACGCCAGCGTGCGGCCCGTGGTCTCGCCGAACTCCTCGCGGACGGTCTGCAGGTCGGCCAGCACCTGGCAGGGGTGCTCGTGGTCCGACAGCGAGTTCACGATCGGTGCGTCGGCCACCTCGGCCATCCGGACCAGGTTGTCGTGGGCGAAGGTCCGGATCACGATCGCCTGCACGTAGCGCTCGAGCACGGCCGCGACGTCGGTGACCTCCTCGCGCCCGCCAAGGTTGATCTCGGTGTTCCACATGGGCAGCGTCTTGCCACCGAGTTCGTGCACGCCGACCTCGAACGACGCGCGCGTCCGCAGCGAGGGCTTCTCGAACACCAAGGCCACGCTGCGACCGTCCAGCACCTCGGGGGTCACGGGCGAACGACCCTCGGCCAGCGCGGTCGTGCGCGACACCTTCATCGCCTCGGCCCGGTCGAGGATGGTGGCCAGGTCGTCCGGCGTTGCGTCGGCCATGGACAGGAAGTCCTGCATCGTGTGGGCTCCTCTTTTGTCGGTGACTCATCGTGTGCGCGCCGATGCCCGGATGCGGGAACCAGCGCGCACGCTGGCGGCTCATATGGCCGCGTCTGCCGGCGGCGTGCGCGCCTCTGCCCGGATGCGGGAAGAAGCGCGCACACGTGGGTCAGGTGGTGGTGGACAGGGCGTGGTCGAGGGCGTGGGTCAGGGCGGTGATGGCGCTGGCGATCTCGGCGTTGCTCACGGTCAGCGGGGGGGCGAGGCGGACGAGGTCGGCGCCGACGGCGTTGACGATCAGGCCGCTGGCCTCGGCGGCGGCCTCGACCTCCTTCGCGACGGGCTGGGTCAGTTCCACGGCCAGCAACAGCCCGCGGCCACGCCAGCCGGCGACCAGGTCGTGGCGACCGGCCAGTCCGTCCAGCGCCCCGGTCAGCCGCCCCGACCGGACCCGGGCGGTGTGCAGCAGGCCGTCGTCACGGATCGTGTCGATGACCGCGTTGGCGGCCGCGGCCGTGACCGGGTTGCCGCCGAAGGTGGTCGCGTGGTCGCCGGGCCCGAACACGGTGGCCGCCGGGCCGTGGGCCACGCAGGCGCCGATCGGCAGGCCGTTGGCGAGCGCCTTCGCGAGCGTGATCACGTCCGGGACGACCTCGGTCGTCTGGAACCCGAACCACTCCCCCAGTCGGCCGATCCCGGTCTGGACCTCGTCGACGATCAACAACGCGTCGTGGTCGTCACAGGCGGTCCGGGCGGCGGTCAGCACGTCCGGGTCGATCGGCCGCACGCCACCCTCGCCCTGCACGACCTCCAGCATCACGGCGCAGTGCTGGTCGGTCACCGCCGCCGCCAGCGCCGCGGGGTCGTCATGGGAGACCGTGTCGACGTAGCCCAGCAGTGGCTCGAACCGGTCGTGCTTCTCGGGTTGCCCGGTCGCCTCCAGGGTCGCCATCGTGCGGCCGTGGAACGACCGGTCCAGCGTCACCATCCGGACCTTGTCGGGGTGGATCGACTTGCCGTGGCGACGTGCGAGCTTGATCGCGGCCTCGTTGGCGGTCGCCCCGCAGTTGGCGAAGAACACGCGGGCGTCGTCCCAGCCGGTGATGTCGGCCAGACGCTCCGCCAGGCCCAGCATCGGCTCGGTGACGAACAGGTTGGAGGTGTGCTGGAGCGTTCCCGCCTGTTCGCGCACGGCCGCGGCGACGGCCGGGTGGGAGTGCCCGAGCGCGTTGACTGCCAACCCGCCGAGGAAGTCCAGCCAGGTGTCCCCGTCGGCGTCGAACAGGACGGTCCCCTGGCCGCGAACGAACACGGGACGACGACGGGCGTAGGTGCCCATGACGTGCGCGGCGTCGCGATCGTGGGCGGCCGCGGCCGCGTCGGACAGGGCGGTGTCGGTGCTCATGGGTACTCACCGGTCGGGGATCGTGGAGTCGGGGCGGGGTCGGGCATCGCGGCGGGGTCGGAGTTCGCGTCGGGGCTCTCGTCAGGGCTCGCGCCAGGGCTCGCGTCGGGGCTCGCGTCGCGGTCGGGCACCGGGGCGGCGTCGGCTGCGCGTTTGCGGTGCGTCGGGATGTCGGCGGCGGCCGACACCCCGGCCGCGGCGCGAGTGTCCTCGCGCGGCTGGGGGTGTTCGGGGTCATGGTCCGCGGCGAAGGTCAGTCCGGCCGGGCCGGCCGCGTCGCTGGTCACCATCGTGCCGATGCCCTCGTCGGTGAACAGTTCGATCAACGAGGCATGGCGGACGCGGCCGTCCAGCAGGTGGGCCTGGGGCACGCCGGCGTCCAGCGCCGCCAGCACCGAGCGGATCTTGGGCAGCATCCCGGTGTGGAGGTCGCCCGAGTCCAGCATCGCCCGCAGCCGGTCCGGGCTGACCTGCCCGATCAGCGAGCCACGATCGGGGGCACGTCCGGCGTCGGCATCCCCGAAGTCGAGGTACAGCCCGGGGACATCGGTGAGGTAGATCAGCTTGGCCGCGCCAAGTGCGCCGGCGATCGCCCCGGCCGCGACGTCACCGTTGACGTTGTGGTCCCGCCCGTCCGCGTCGCGCCCGGCCGTGGCGACCACGGGCAGGAACCCGTCGTCCAGCAGGTCGGTCAGGATGGTGGTGTCGACCGACACGATGTCGCCGACCCGGCCCAACGACTCGCCGCTGGGGGCTGTCGCCGGCTTCACGGTCAACAGCCCGGCATCGGTCCCGGCGACCCCGACGCCGGCGGCACCGGCGGCCTGCACCAGCCCGACCAGTTCCGGGTTGACCTGGCCGAGCAGCACCATCCGGACCACGTCCATCATGGCGTCGTCGGTGACGCGCAAACCGTCGACGAAACGCGACTCGACCCCCAGCCGCTCAGCCATGGCCGATATCTGGGGCCCGCCACCGTGCACGATCACCGGACGCAGGCCGACCACGTGCATCAGCGCGATGTCGGCCGCGAAGGAGCGCTTCAGGTCGGGATCGACCATCGCGTTGCCGCCGTACTTGATCACGATCGTGGCACCGTGGAACTGGGTGATCCACGGCAAGGCTTCGCGCAGCACGGCCGCCTTGGACTGGGCCGCCGCCTCGCGCGGGGTCAGCGCGTGCCCTCCGGGCACGATGGAGTTGTTGCGCGAACTTCGTTCGCGCGGCTCCTTGGATGCTTCGCTCACAACGTCCAGCTCGGTCATCGCGTCACCCTCGCTCATGTCGAGTAGGCGGAATTGAAGTGGACGTATTCCTCGGTCAGGTCGCAGGTCAGCATGGTGGCCTCGGCGCGGCCGACCTGGAGGTCGACCTCGATGGTGATGGCGTCGCGGTCCATGGCGCGGGCGGCCTGGCCGGCGTCGAAGGACGCGGCCACCCCGAAGCGGCACACGGCGATGCCGTTGCAGGTGATGTTGACCCGGTTGACGTCGAAGTCGACGCCGGCGTTGCCCATCGCCATCAGGATCCGGCCCCAGTTCGGGTCGGCACCGTGCACCGCCGCTCGCACGAGGTTGGACGTCGCGACCGACCGGGCCAGCGCCTCGGCCTGGTCCTCGTCGATCGCGCCGGCCACGGTGACGGCGGCCAGTCGGCTGGCGCCCTCGCCGTCGACGACCACCATCGCGGCCAGGTCGGCACAGACCGCGTGCACGCCCGTGGCCAGCGCCTGCAGGCTGGGCGGATCGGGCGCCGTGCCGGTGGCCAACAGCACCAGCTGGTCGCTGGTGGACTGGTCGGCGTCGACGCTGATCCGGTTGAAGGTGGCGTCGGCCGCGCGACGCACGACCTGGCGGGCGACCGGGGCCGGCAGCGGGGCGTCGGTGGCCATCACGACCAGCAGGGTCGCCATGTTCGGTTCCATCATGCCGACGCCCTTGGCCATGCCGGCCACGGTGCAGGTACCCCCGGACTCGTCGGTGACCGTGACGGCCACCTGCTTGGGTTCGGAGTCGGTCGTCATCATGGCGGTGGCGGCGCGCGGGCCGCCGTCGTCGGACAGGTCGGCGACCGCGGCCGGAATCGCGGCCTCGATCCGCTCGATCGGGAGCGGGACGCCGATCATGCCGGTCGACATCACCAGCACCTCGTCGACCGGGACGTCGGCCTGGGCAGCGACGGCTGCGGCCATGCGTTCGGTGTGTTCCGCCCCGTCGCGGGTGGCGACGTTGGCGTTGCCGGCGTTGACCACGACCGCTCGTGCGGCCCCCCGGCCGGCGACGACGTCGGTCCGGCGTGCGCTGGACGCCTTGACCCGGTTGGACGTCGTGACCGCGCCGACGGTCGCGGGGCCGTCGGTGACCGCGACCGCGAGGTCCGGTGCGCCGGATGCCTTCACCCCGCTGGAGGTGGCGCCTGCGCGGATGCCGGGCACGGCGGTCAGCCCACCGTCGACCGGATCGAGCCCGGTCCGCTCGGCCGGACCCCAGTGGCGCAGCGCCTGGCGGTGGCCCGGACCGAGCACCAGTGAGGTGGGCGTGTCGCCGCTCATGGGTAGGTGCCGAGGGTCGGCAGGCCCATGCCCTCGTCCAGGCCGAGCAGGAGGTTCGCGTTCTGGATCGCCTGTCCGGCGGCTCCCTTGACGAGGTTGTCCGTGACCGAGGTCACCGTTGCCCGATCAGTGCGCGGGTCGACGGCCACGGCCACGTGGCAACTGTTCGACCCGGCGACGGCCTTGGTCACGGGCTGGCGCTCCGGCCGAAGCACGGTCACGAAGGGCTCGTCGTCATAGGCGTCGTGCAGGGCGTCGTGGAGGTCGTCGGCGACCACGCCCGGCGCCAGCGCGGCGACCGAGGTGGTCAGCAACCCCCGCACCATC
The DNA here is from genome assembly GCA_038233055.1 of Nitriliruptorales bacterium. Classification (GTDB taxonomy): domain Bacteria; phylum Actinomycetota; class Nitriliruptoria; order Nitriliruptorales; family Nitriliruptoraceae; genus Salsipaludibacter. Next base: position 1,357 of record JBBSMS010000070.1, on the reverse strand, counting down.
GGCACCAGGTGGGGCGTGAACGAGATGGTCGGACGGTCGACGCCGCCGAGTGCGCCGAGGTGGACCTCGATCTCGCCCGTGTGGCGGTGGCCGGCCACCCCGTAGGCGCCGATGCTGCCCAGGACGTGGGAGACGTGCATGTCGTCACCCAGTCCGCGGCCGGCGCCGCTGGTGCCCGACTTGCCGTCCACGACCAGGGTCGACAGGTCGAGCAGGCCCGCCAACGGCACCAGCGACAGCAGCGCCGTCGTGACGTAGCAGCCCGGGTTCGCCACGATCGTGGACGCCGCCACCTCGGCGCGGGCGAACTCGGTCAACCCGTAGGTGGCCGGGGTTGACGCCGGGTCGGGGTGCGGACGGCCGTAGAACGATTCGTACACGTCGGCTGGCAGTCGGAAGGCCGCGGACAGGTCAACGACCTTGGTCCCGGCCGCCGCCAACTGCGGCACCAGGTCGAGTGCCGGGCCGTCCGGGGTGGCGACGAAGACCAGGTCGAGGTCGCCGAGGCGATCGACGTCGATGTCGTCGAACGTGCCGTGGTCGGGAAGGTTCGGGAACAGGTCGACGACCGGGCGCCCGGCTGCGGAGTGGGCGGCCAGCACGGCCACCTCGATGCCGTCGTGACGGTCCAACAGCCGGACCAACTCGGCCCCGCCGTAGCCGGACGCACCCACGATCCCGACCCTTGCCACGCCCACTCCAGGTTGTCCGTCCGAACGCATGCTAGCCCCACCACGGGGCGTGTTGCAACTTCATGCACAAAGTATGCGAAGTCGCATCGCCGGTCGACTCGGCGGCCGTTCGCGCCACCTCGCCGGCCGACCTACAGCGGGGGCTTCGGATTCTGGCGGAGGCGCTTCTTCTCCCCGCGACGACGCTTGGCCTCGACCCGTCGCCGCTTGGCTGAACGACTGGGCCTGGTGCGGCGGCGCCGCTTCGGGACCTGGATGGCGTCCACCAGCCAGGCTGCCAGGCGCTCGCGGGCCTCCTGGCGATTGCGGTGCTGGCTCTTGTGCTCGCTGGCCCGCACGATCAGGCAGCCGTCCTTGCTGATGCGGTTGGACAACGTGCGGGCGATGCGCTGCTTCTCCTCGGAACTGAAGGCACGCGATGCCTCCGGGTACCACCGCAACTCCACGGCCGAGTCGGTGGTGTTCACGCTCTGGCCGCCGGGGCCGGACGCCTTCGCCGCCCGGACGTCCAGTTCGTAGTCCGGGATCCGGTGGCGCTGGTCCACGTGCAGCGACGACATCGACCAGCCTTTCCGTGGATGGGACCGAGGGCCGCAACGCCAGCCTACGGGACCTCGAACCGGGCCCGGTGGACGCCGGAACAGGTCGGCGCGGTCGGGCCGGGG
>JBBSMS010000069.1:0-18032 GCA_038233055.1 Nitriliruptorales bacterium | reverse complement strand
AGATCGGTCCCGATCCGGGGCTAGTGGTCCGTCGCAGAAGTTCCTTTACAGTTCGGGGAGGTGGTGGGATACTCGTCTGACCGGACGGGAGACGGGTATGGCCAACCACGCGAAGGTGCTCGATGTCCCGCCAGAAGACCGCGTCGAGTTGGAGCGTCGGCTGCGATCGCGGACGTTGCCGACACGCGATGTCGAGCGTGCACGAATCGTGTTGCTGGCTGCGCAGGCGCTGCCGGCACAGACGATCGCCGATCGTGTGGGTGTGTCCCGACCGACAGTGGTGACCTGGCGGCAGCGCTACGAGGCGGGTGGGATCGACGCGCTCGGCGATGCGGCCCGGTCGGGTCGGCCGCCCGAGATCGACCAGGCCCGACGTGACGAGATCCTGGTCGCAACGTTGACTCCACCACCGCCGAAGCTGGGGATCAGCCACTGGTCGTCGCGTCTGCTGGCCCGTCATGTCGGTGGGGTGTCGCATGCCACGATCGCACGGTTGTGGCAGGACTGGGGGGTCCAACCGTGGCGGGTCGAGACGTTCAAGTTCTCTACCGATCCGGAGCTGGTCGCCAAGGTCACCGACATCGTCGGGCTGTACCTGAACCCGCCGGAGAACGCCGTGGTGGTGTGTGTGGACGAGAAAAGCCAGATCCAGGCGTTGGAACGCACTGCTCCGATCCTGCCGCTCGCGCCGGGTCTGGCCGAACGCCAGACCCACGACTACCGCCGGCACGGCACCACCACCCTGTTCGCTGCCCTTGAGGTCGCGACCGGTCGGATCGTTGACCAGTGCTACGACCGTCACCGTGGCGTGGAGTTCCTGAAGTTCTTGAACAAGGTCGCGAAGGCCTACCCCGGTGTGGAGCTGCACGTGATCTGCGACAACTACTCCGCTCACAAGCACGCCGACGTCAAGAAGTGGCTCGCGTTGCCACGCAACAAGCGGATCACGTTGCACTTCACCCCGACGTACTCGTCGTGGATGAACCTGGTCGAGGTGTTCTTCGGGATCATCACCCGCCAGTCGATCAAACGGGGCAGCTACTCGTCCGTGCGCGATCTCACCGACACCATCCGCCGGTTCATCGATGCCTGGAACCAACGCTGTCAACCCTTCGTCTGGACCAAGACCGCAGACGAGATCCTCGTCAAAGCCAACCGACAAACCACTTCAGACACGGACCACTAGGTCCGGGTTTCGATCCGGTCCAGTCCAGGTCCGGGTCCAGGCCCAGGTCCGGGGGTCCGGCCCGCGGATGGGCGTGGCCCGTATGCTGACCGGCAGTCCGGCAGTCCGGCGGAGCGACAGGAGCGATGGCGTGGGCGAACAACTCCGAGCACCCAAGTCCGAGGCGCTCAAGTCGTTGTTCTGGCGCAGCGAGATCCTGCAGGTGATGTTCTGGCTCCGTGGCGAAGGCCTGGGCGACGACGTCACGCCGGAGGTGCTGGAGCGCTTCCTGGGCGTGGAGGCCAGCATCGCGGTGACCTACATGGACCGTCTTGTGGAGGAGGGGTTCCTGGAGGCGGTGACCGGCCGGTACTGGTTGTCGGAGCGCGGCGCGGCCGAGGGTGCCGAGGAGTTCGAGGCGGCCTTCGCCCAGTTGACGCGCCCCACCCACGGCGAGTGCAGCGCCGACTGCTGGTGCCACGCATCGGTCGAGGAGGCCGAGGCGTGCGCGGCCGAGCGCGCACCCCACTCCGACCACTGATGGCCGCCATCGACGAGCTCTCCGGCGGCCTGCCCCGTGTCTTCGTCCGACCGATCCTGCTGCTGCTGTTGGCAGAACGACCGAGCCACGGCTACGACCTGCTCGAACGTGTGGCGGAGTTCGGCCTCGATCGACTCGATCCCGGCGGCCTGTACCGGACCCTCCGCGCCATGGAGCAGGACGGCCTGGTGGAGTCCTGGTGGGAGGATTCCACTGCTGGCCCGGCGCGTCGGAGTTACCGCCTCACGACGGACGGGGTGGAGTGGCTGCACCTGTCGGCGGGATCGTTGCAGGACACGGCGGCGTCCGTGGCGGCGTACCTGCACCGTTACGCCGCGGTCCGGGACAACGTGGCGACGTCGCCCCACGACGGCGCCTGGACGTGAGGGTCGCGATCGCCGGCAAGGGCGGGGCCGGCAAGACCACCGTGACGGCCACGCTGGCCCGGACGGCCGCGCGTACCGGCCGTTCCGTGGTTTGCATCGACGCCGACTCCAACCCCAACCTCGCGATCGCACTCGGGATGCCGGCGGCTCCGCCCGCCGACACCACGCTGCCGCCGTCGCTGGTGTCCCGGCGCCTGGACGGCCCGGCGTTGTCCCGGCCGGTCGACGACGTCCTCGCGGCGCACACGGCGACGGGCCCCGACGGGGTCCTGTTGACCCACCTGGGCATGCCCGGCCACGCGGAAGAGGGCTGCCTGTGCTCCGCCCACGCCGTGGTCCGAGCCGTGCTCGCCGACCTGGGCGATGCCGAGACCACCACGTTCCTGGACCTCGAGGCGTCGCCCGAGCACTTCAGCCGGGGGACCGCTCGCCACGTGGACTGGTTCCTGTTCGTGGCCGAACCCTACTTCCGGTCGCTGGAGACGGTCCGTCGGATGGCCGACCTCGCGCGCGAACTCGAGATCGCACACGTGGGCGTGGTCGCCAACAAGGTGCGCGACGACCGTGACGCGGAGGCGATCACGGCGTTCTGTAACCGACACGGTCTCGACCAGGTCGGGTGCATCCCGTGGGACGACGCGGCCCTGGACGCCGACCGTGATCGTCGGCCGCTGGTGGACGCGAGGCCGTCCTCCCCGATGGTGACGGCGCTCGAGGACGTGCTGGCGATCCTGCTGGCCGTCGACGACAAGCCCTGACCCACGTCCTGGCGGAACGAGGCCGCCGCAGGATCGTCGTGCGATCCGGCCACCTCCGCGTCGCCGGTGGCCGAGGAGGTCTTCGTGGGACCCGTCACGTACTGGCCCGGGTGAACGGGCCGAGCTGATCAGGCCAGCCCGGCGTGCAGTGATTCGATCGCGGCGACGAGTCGTCGTGCCGGCTCGCTGTCCGGTGACGCCATGAAGTGGGCCGTGGGCTGGTCCTCCACGATCCGCCCGTCCTCCATCACCGCGATCCGGTCACAGAACGCCTGCGCCAGCGCGAGGTCGTGGGTGATGTAGAGGAACGCCGTGCCGTGGCGGTCGCGCAGCCGGCCCAGCAGGTCCACCAACCCGGCCCGACGCGACGCGTCCAGCATCTGCGTCGGTTCGTCGGCCACCACCAGGTCCGGTCGCAGGACCAGGGCCCGTGCCAATGCCACGCGTTGTCGTTCGCCCCCTGACAGGGTCCGCGGCAGCCGGTCCACGACGCGCTCGGCCGGCTCCAGACCCACCTCCTCCAACGCGTCGCGGACGCGCCGGTCGCGGTCGCCGATGCCGTGGATCGCGAGGGGTTCGCCCACGATCCAGCCGACCCGGTGGTGCGGGGCCAAGGCCGTCCACGGGTCCTGGAAGACCAGGTGCAGGCGGCGCGCGCGCGAGCGACGATCGAGGTCGGGCAGCGCCGTTCCACCCAGCAGGATCCGGCCCCGGTCCGGGGTCACCAGGCCCGCCGCCAGTCGAGCCACGGTGGACTTGCCCGCGCCACTGGCGCCGACCAGTCCCACGACCTCGCCGGGGCCCACTGCGAGGTCGACGTTGTCGACGGCGACGACCGTGCCACGGTGCCGTCCGGACGGAAACGTCCGGGTGACGCCGTCGAGGACCAGTGCGGCCGGCGTCACGGCTGCACCACGTTGCGCGGGAGCCGCGGGACGGCGGCCAGCAGGGCCCGGGTGTGCTCGTGCCGGGGCGCGTGGGCGATGGTGGCCACGGAGCCGACCTCCACCAGGCGACCCTGCTGCATGACCGCGACCCGGTCGGCCATGGCGAGCACGAGTGGCAGGTCGTGGGTCACCAGCACCAGGGACAGCCTGGTGGCGGCGCGGAGGCTGGCCAGGAGGTCGACGAGTTCGGCCTGGAGGACCACGTCCAGCCCGCTCGTGGGCTCGTCCGCGATCAGCAGGTCGGGGTCGTTGGCGAGGGCCATGGCGATGACGACTCGCTGGCGCATGCCGCCACTGAGTTCGTGGGGCCAGGCCGTGGCATGGGCCGGGTCGAGCCCGACCCGCCCCAGCAGGTCCGTGACGCGGGCCCGCACCACCTCGTCCGGCCGGTCGTAGTGGGTGGTGATCGCCTCGGCGACCTGGGCGCCGACCCGGTGGACGGGGTCGAGCGCGTCGGCGGCGTCCTGGGGGATCACGGCGATCCGGTCGCCCCACAGCCGTCGCCGGGCCCGGGGGGCGGTCGCGAGCAGATCCCGGCCCGAGAACCACACGGTCCCGGCCTCGATCTCGGCCCGGGCCGGCAGCAACCCCGCCATCGCGGCGGCCAGCGTGGACTTGCCGGCACCGGACTCGCCGACCAGCCCGAGGACCTCGCCGACGGCCACGGTCAGTGACACCTCATCGACAGCCCGGTGGTCCCGAGCCTCCGGCCAGGTGACCACCAACCTGTCGACCACCAGCCGGTCCTCGCCGCGCCCATCTCGGCCGGCCGAGATGGACGTCGCCCCCCGGTCCTGCCCGGGCACCACCGGCGACGGCGGGGTGGTCGGGGCCGGGCCGGACGTCGGCGAGGTCGCGACGCGCGCGGCCATGCCCCGGTGTCGCGAGGGCACCCGCGTGCGTTCCTCGAAGCCGTGGCCCAGGAACGCGAAGGCCAGCACGGCCACCGCGATGCCGATGCCGGGCGGGACCACCCACCACAGCCAGGCGTCGGTCAGGAACGCGCTGCGAGCCTGGGCGGTGGACAGCATCGTGCCCCAACTGGGCGTGCTCGCGGCGCCCAGGCCGAGGAAGGACAGGGCCGCCTCGAACAGGATGGCCCGCTTGGCGGCCAGCACGAACTGGGGGACGACGATCGGGACCACGGTCGGGGAGATGTGCTGGGCCAGCACCCGCGCGTGGCTCGCCCCCATGGACCGGGCGGCCTGCACGTGGTCACGCTCGCGCACCGACAACACCTGCGAGCGCAGTTCCCGCGCCGGCCCCGCCCACATCACCGCGGCGATCACCAGCACCTCGGTGCGCAGGCCCGGTCCCAGGAACACCCCGACGACGATCATGAGCGGCAGGAAGGGCAGCGACAGCACGACGTCCACGGCGCGCATGGCGACGGCGTCCACCCACCCGCGCGCCCACCCGGCGACCAGTCCGACGGTGGTGCCGAGCAGGGTGGCGACCGCGGCCGCAGCCACCCCGACCACCAGGGTCACCCGCGAGCCGTACACCAGCACGCTGAACAGGTCGTGGCCCACGTCGTCGGTCCCCAGCAGGTGCCCGCCACCCGGTCGTGCGAACGGCACGCGCACGCGTGCGAGGGGATCGAACGGGGCCAGCAACGGCGCCGCCACCGCGATCACGACGAGCGCGACCAGCAGGCCGAGCCCCACCAGTCCGAGCCGATCGGCCTCGATCGGGCGACGGGCCGGGGTGGCCGACCGGGCACGACCACCAGGCTCGATCTTGCCGGTTGCGGTCGTCACGATCGCCCCCGTCCGGTCCGGCGCACGCGCGGGTCCAGCAGCGGATAGGCGAGTTCGACCAGGGCGTTGGTGGCCACCACCCCGAGCGTGACCAGCAGGAAGGCGCCCCGCAACAGGGGGTAGTCGCGTGCGATCGTGGCGTCGTAGACCAGGCTGCCGAGGCCCGGATAGGCGAACACGGTCTCGATGACCACGGCACCCGACAGCATCACGGCCACGTTCAGCCCGAGGGTGGTCGCCACCGGCAGGAGCGCGTTGCGGAGGGCATGGTGGGTCGCCAGTCGTCGTGGTGGCACGCCCTTCGCGCGGGCCATCGCGAGCCAGGTCTCGCCCAGCGTGGTCGACATCGCCCCGCGCGCCAGCAGGAAGGTGCCACCCACGGTCGCCAGGACCAGCGTGGTCATCGGCAGGACGAGCCGGTGGGCGACGGCGGCCACCGCGGCCCAGCCGGCGGTCGGCCCACCCAGCGCGGCCGCCCCGAAGGAGGGGAACCAGCCCAGTTGCACGGCGAACACCGCGACGAGCACCATCCCGATCCAGAACCCCGGCATGGCGTCCACGACCAGCACGCCGGTGACCAGGCCGACGTCCCCGCGTGACCCGCGTCGCCAGGCAGCGAACGCGCCGGCGAGGGTGCCGACGATGGCCGCGATGACCGTCGAGGTCCCCACGAGCAGCAGGGTCCACGGCAACCGCTCGAGCAGCACGTCGACGACCGGTCGGTTGTGCTGGACCGACACGCCCAGGTCCCCGCGGAACAGCCCACCCCAGTAGGCCACGTACTGTTCCGGCAGCGAGGCGTCCAACCCGTAGCCGGCCCGCAGGTCGTCGAGTTGCTCGGCCGTCAGTGAACCGGCCGAGCCCTGGTAGAGGTACTCGACCGGGTCCCCGGGGGCCAGGTGCGGCAGTGCGAAGTTCAGGGTCGTCGCCACGATCACCACCAGCAGCGACTGTGCCACCCGGCTCATCACCGCGCGCACGTCCACCTCGCTGGCGCGGCCGTCATTCGGGCGGGTTCACGAGCGCGTTGGCGGCCACGGCGGCCTCGCGCGGAACCAGCGACCACTTGTGGAACAGCCCGTATCCGGGTGACTCGACCCATCCCGCCCAGGTCCCGGGGCGGAAGGCCATGGGACCGTTCGGGTAGTACAACGGGATGGAGGTGGGCGCGGACTCGAGCAGGCGCTCCATCTCGAACAGGCGGTCCGTGCGATCCTCGATCGTGTCGCTGGCGCGCCACTGCTCGACCAGGTCGGCCATCTCGGGGTAGGGGACCTCGGGCAGGTCCCACAGGTAACCGGATTCCTGCGACATCACGAACTGGGTCGGGTCCGCGACACCGTGGGTGGGGGCTCCGATGACGTAGCTGTCGAAGTCGCGCGAGGAGAACAGGTCGCCCATGGCTCCGGGGTCCAACCGCTCGACCGAGGCCTCGAGCCCGACCGCGCCGAACTGCTCGACCAGCAACTCCGCGGCCCGGATCCAGGTCGGCTCGTTGGCGGCCACCTTGATCGTGAACGCGACCGGTGCCCCGTCGACCTCCCGGACCCCGTCGCCGTCGTCGTCGACCATGTCGAGGCCGTCGAGCAGGCGTTCGGCCGCGGCCGGGTCGGTCGGGGTGGACAGGTCGGGCGCCGCCCACGGCGTGTCCGGGTGCATGTACCCCTGGTCCGCAGACCGGCCCTGGCCGAGCCACACGGTGTCGAGCAATGCCTGCCGGTCCACGGCCGCCGACAGCGCGGCCCGGAACTCGGGCTGGTCGAACGGTGGGCGCCCGAAGTTGAGCCGCAGTTCCGGGAACAGCAGCGGGCTGGTGTCCACCACGGTGATGTCGGGGTCCGCACGGAAGGGCTCGACCAGCTCCGGCGGGACCAGCCGGGCGACGGCGTCGACCTCGCCGGTGCGCAGGGCAGTGAAGGCCGTGGCCGGGTCCTCGATGATCGGCATCACCAGTTCGTCCACCATCGGCGCGCCCGCGAAGTGGTCTCCGTTGGCCTCGAACACGTACCCGCTGGTGGCGTCGTAGCTGGTCAGGCGGTACGGACCGGTGCCGACCGGGAGGTCCACGACGGCCTGAGGATCCTCGACGTCCGACCACACATGCTCGGGGAGCATCGGCAGGTCGGCCAGCGTGACCGTGCCCAGGAACGGGCACGGGTAGCCGCAGTGGAACCGCACGGTCGTGTCGTCCACGACCTCGACCTCGTCGATGCGTGGGGTGTCGGTGACGTGGTGGGTCCAGCGACCCGAGGGTGACCGCTTGAACAGGTCGACGGTGAAGGCCACGTCGGCGGCCGTGAACGGCTCGCCGTCGTGCCAGGTCACGTCGTCACGCAGCCTGGCCTCCCAAGTCACGGGATCGAGCTGTTCGACCGAGCTGGCCAGCCACGGCTGCGGCTGGTCCACGTACGGCGACGGGGCCAGCAACTTGTCGTAGACGAGTTCGGTCAGCGCCTCCTCGTGCTGGGCGAACAGGTTCAGTGGCCCCTCGTCGGACGGGAAGGCCACCACCAGGCGTTCGGAGGTCCCGGGTGAGGTGGTCGTGGTGGGGCCCGGTTCGGACGGCGAGGTCGGCGGCGCCGACGAGTCGGCGGGGGCGACGACCGTCGTGGAGGCCGTCGGCTCGTCGTCGGGCTGCTGGCCACTTGTCGAGCACCCGGACGCGACCAGCGCCGTGGCCACGGCCAGGACCATCGGGACCAGCCGTCCGGCCCTCGGGCAGCGCCGGGTCGGACGCATCGTGGGTCCCTCCCGGGTCGACGGATCGGCGGGCGCGGTCAGGCCAAGTCGCCGGCCATCGCCAGCCCGGGGCCACTGTGGGCCACGCGCCGGTTGACCATGTCGAGGTGGTGCTGGTGGTAGCGCTGCAGGTTGCGCAGTTGACGCTGGTCGAGTCGATCGCAGATCCAGTGCCAGTGCATCGACACCCAGTCACCTACGACCAGGTCCTGGACGAACCCCGCGCCCCCGATCGCGCGGACGACCGTCTCGGGTTGGGCCGGTCCCAGCGTGAGGTTGGTGCCGTCGAAGGCCAGCAGCCGTGACTGGACGTCGACCTCGTCGCCCCGAATGGCCTCGACCCGGCCCCACCGAATACGACAGCGGTCGAGGTGGTGCAGGGGTTCCTCGACCCGGCCGGTGCGCAGCAGGCCGACCCACGGGTAGACCCCGAAGACGTGGAAGCTGTGGTGGCAGACGGCGCCCCCGGCGACGGCTTCGGACAGGTAGCCGAACGCGTCACCGGCCCGCGGTTGGAACCAGGTTTCCACCATCCGGCCGAAGTCTGCCATCCGGACCCGGTCGAGCGCGTCGTTGCCGATCCAGTAGGCCTCGACCAGGCGCGCGTCGAAGGGGTTGTCGATCCCGAGTGTCCCCGCCATGAGGGTCAGGTAGGGCCACGGACCGGGGAACCCGGACGCGAACTGCACCAGGCCACGGTCGGTCGTCCCGGTGGTGGCGTAGTCGAACAGCATCCCGTGGTCCTCCGGACCGCAGTAGCCCAGTTGGTTGGGTGGATAGGCGTACTTGGCGAACAGTTGCAGGCCCCGCATCCCCGGTGGGGTGGTCGCGGCGGCGTTGGCATCGGGCACCACCTGGTCGGTGACGAAGCGTCCCTCGGCGTCGTTCATGGTGTCGCCCCCTGGTCGTCGCTCTCGTGGTCGGGGGGCTGGTCATCCGGGCCCCGGGGTGGGTCGTCGTCGGCCGGCGCCACGTCATGGTCCTCGGCGTGGTCGCGGCCCTGTCGGTTCCACCACGACTCCTCGAGGTCGGCCAGCGCACGTTCCTGGGCGCGCCCGAGCAGTTGCAGGCCTTCCTGTACCTCTGCGGCGCGGTCGGGGTCGATGATCTCCACCGCCACGCCCATGTGGATCAACACGTAGTCGCCCACCACCGGGCCGTCCTCGGCGACCATCGACAGGCTGACCTCGCGCGCGGAGCCCTCGACGTCGACCCGGGCGCGCATGTCCTGTGGGCCGGAGATCTCGACGATCCGTCCGGGGATGCGGAAGCACACGTCAGTGCTCGTGATCGTGGTCGTCGGCCTCGACCGGCACCGGCGTGGGCCCGTCGTCGGGGGCCGGGGCGCCCTCGCGGTACCGCAGCCACACCAGGGTGAGTTCGTGGCCGCCGTCCCGATCGACCTCCACGGCCTCGCAGGAGGGGCAGGCCGGCCACGGGTCGTCGGTCTCGAACGCCTCGCCACAGGACCGACAGGTGGCCTGGAGCGGCACGACCTCCAGGTCGACCTCGGCCTCCTCGGCCACCGTGCCGGTCGCGGCCATGTGGAACGAGGCCACGAAGGCCTCGTCGACGACGCGCAGCAGGGTCCCGGCGCGCACGCCCACGGCGGCGACCTCGCGTCCGTGCGCGCGATGCTCCACGGCCGCCACGACGGACTGGCACATCCCCATCTCGTGCATGGTTGCTCCTGGTTTCGACGGGCAGTTTTGGTGTCGGACGTCCTACATCGGTGACATCCGGCGGTAGCGCCGGATGTCGCTGGCAGATGCGACGAGGGCCACCAGGCTCCCCACCATGACCAGCACCACGATCGCCACCAGAATCCATCCGAGAACGTGCATGTCAGGCCTCTTGTGGTGTGTCAGTTCGGCCGGGACCGGTCTCGTCCGCTGCATCGGCGTCGCTGGCGATGCGGGCCCGCTCGCGGTCGATCAGTTCGATGACGGCCGCCACCGTGGGTTCGACGGCGGCAGCCACAGGTGGGGACAGCCCGATCCCCTCCTGCAGGTCCGACGGCTCGCAGGCCACCACGATCGTGCGGGGGATCTCGCCCCCCAGGCGTCGGACGGTGGCCAACACGATCGCCGGGTCCATCGCGTGGGCGTCCATGGGCGGGGCGTCCTCGCCGGCCGCGGTGACCTCCACCACCGACACCGTGCCGGGCTCCTCCCCGCGGGGCGAGACGTCGATGAGCACCAGCGTCGCCGGACCGTCGAGCAGGTCGTAGGCGAGGTGGATGCCCCCGACGCCGTAGTCGGTGACGCGCACGTCGTCTGGCAGGCTGGTGGTCGCGAGGCGTCGCGCCACCTCCGGGCCGAAGCCGTCGTCGCCCAGGAACAGGTTGCCCACCCCGGCCACCAGGATGGCCGGGGAGACCCGGGAGTCGTCCGGCGGCCGCATCGTCGTCGTGGTGGCCGGCATGCCGGGGGACCCGGTGGGTTCGGTTTCAGCCACCCTGGTCGCCAGGCTTCATCATGGGCATGTCCGCGTCGATCGGTGGCAGCGGGTCGACGCCGGCCCACTCGTCCGCGGTGTGGTGCTCGCGGGGTCGGATGGGTTCACCGAGGTCGCGGCTGCCGACGGCACCTCGCGCCGACTGCTCCTCGGCCTCGTCGAAGCGCTCCGGCCCCCACGGGTGGGCGGTCTCGATCGAGGTGGACGGGTCGATGGTTCCTCGTCGGTTCGGCATGTCGTCTCGCTTTCGTCGATGATCCGGGCGTGCGTCGATGCGGCCGTCGGACCTGTTCGGTCACATCCGCTTGATCCGGATGTACCGCTTGATGTCGTCGACGGACGCGGCCAGCGCCGTCACCACGGCACCCAGCATGGTGAATACCAGTGATCGCAGGATCCACTTCTCCACCTGGGCACCGCTGCCGGCACGTTCGTTGTCGTCGCTCATGGTCGTTCCTCCTCGTCGAGCGGATGGACCTCGTCGGTCCGGAAGTACAGGTAGCGGCCGTACCACGTGTGCAGTTCGGCCGCGGGGTCGTCGTCCATGGTCACCGCGATGTGGGTGTCGCCGTCGACATCGGCCACGATGCGCGCGACCGTTGCCGTGCGTCCGACCAGGAAGATGTCCTGGGCATCGGCACGACGACCCGGCGTCACCCGGACGCGCGCGCCGACCGAAATGCGTTCGCCGGCCACCACCACGTGGTCGATGGGCGCTTCGTCGACGCCGAGGGTCTCGAACGTGTCGTCGTCGATCGAGGGCCCGCCGAGATCGGGCGACACCGGCGCGAACCGGGGATCACCGCGCGGGTCTGCGACGGTTGCGCGGGTCACGCCGACGTCGATCACGTCCCCGTGGTCGTCGCTCCCGTGGTCGTCGCCCCCGTCCCAGCCACCCGCGTCCCAGCCACCGACCTGCGGGCCGGCGGGCTCGGGGCCGACCTGGTCGGGGTCACGGTCCCGGTTCGGCTGAAAGTCGCGGATGGTCCCGTGCAGGTGGGCGAGCAGGCGAGGTGGCAGGATCTCGGCCCGGTCGACGATCGCCGCCGCGCGGGGGTCGGTGGCCCGGGCACGTCGCTTCTCCTCGTCGGACAGCCCATGCACGGCCAGGGTCAGGAGTTCGTCGATCTCGGTCGCGTCGAAGGACTGGCCGGGGGATTCCGAGGCGATCTCGGGGTGGTCGGCCAGGATGATCGGGGCCGACAGGACCACCCGGTCGTGGTCGCCGACCAGGACTGGGTGACTGCCCTGGCTGTGGGCGCCAGCCACGGCGGCGCGGGCCCAGTCGGGCGGGTCCACCACCGACCCGAACACGGCGTTGTCGGCCACTTCCAACAGGTGGACGCCCAGCAGGCTGTGGCGCAACATCTCCTCGCGAGGTGCGTCGGGATCGGACCAGTCGGTCGGGTTGTCGACCCTGGCCGTGACCCGGTACACGCCGCCGGGCAACGGCTCGGCCGAGACCGTGAGCCGGCCCCGGACCGCCTCGCTGCGTCGGACCACCCGGGCCGCGATCGCGCCGTCGTCGTCGATGACCTCCTCGACGTCCTCGGTGGCTGCGAGGTCGATGTCGACCAGGCAGGATTCGCGCACGAGGTCGGCCACGAGCACGCGATCGGTGGACGCGGTGTGCTCCTCGCCCTCGTCCCAGGTCGTGAGCAGTTCGCCGTCCACCTCCAGTTCCTCGACGGGCCGGTCGTCGCGGTCATGGACCTGGCGGCGGCGCGCACGCAGGAATCGCACCGTCACGAGGATCCTGGCGGCCCGGTCCGCCCGCAGCACCGTCTGGCTCACGACCACTGCGCCCTCGCCGGCCCCACCGCCTGCGGTGACGTGGTCGGTGGGGGCGATGACGCCCCACTGCCAGCGGTAGCGGTTCTTGGTCGCGTCGGCCCGGTACGGGAACAGCACGTAGCCCTCGTACAGGACGGTGTCGGCCACCTCGCGGGCGGTGTCGAGGTCGCTCGCCAGGTCTGGGGCCAGGTCTGGGGCCAGCTCGGCGGGGTCCACGTCTGCGCTCATGGTCGTGCCTCGCCTGCCGCACCGCCGACGGTGTCGGGCTGGTGGGCGAGCAGGTCGGCGACGGTCTGGTCCCAGGTGGCGAGTGCCCGGCGGGACTTGTGCATCTGGAGGTCGTCGAGGATCTCGCGAGACAGTCGCAGCCAGCCGCTGCCCGGCCAGTGCTGGTCGATCAGGCCACGCCACGTCGCGACCGGCAGCGGGAAGGACGACTCGCGGTCCCACGGCACCTGCTGGAACGACAGCCCGTCGCCCTCGCGCAGGAACACCGTGCCGCTGAACAGGAACAGCAGCGGAATGGCGCCGTCGCGCAGCGCGTGCAGGTACTTGCCGGCGGCGACCTCGAGGTCGTAGCTGCACGGCACGTCGATGGTGGTCTCGGTGCGGTTGGTGAAGCGCGGCACCGTGAACGTCACCGAGGCCCACGGGAACGCCTGCAGGGTGTCGCCCCAGCGCTCGCGTTCACCGAACAGGTCCAGCAACCGGCCGGCCTCGTCGTCGTCGTACTGGCGACGATCCGGTTCGATCCGGACCTGGCAGTTCACCACTGCCGTGTGGACCCGGCGGTCGGTCGGGCCGTCGACCCGACAGGTGAAGCGCAGCAGCGGCGTGATCGACTGTGCCGGCTGGGCCGCGGTCACCGTGAAGTCCAGGGTCATCGGGCTGCCGCCCCGGACGTGGCCACCCGGGACCCGGCGCGGGCCCCGACCTCGTCGAAGAAGGCGTCGATGGCCTCGCGGACCTCCTGGCCACCGCCGAAGCCGCGCCACTTCAGCCGCAGGTGTCCCACCAGTTCGTAGCAGCGGTCGATGGGGACCAACCAGGCCTCGGGCTGGTGGTGGTCGCGGACCCGGATAAGGACCGCCTCCACGTCGGGACGCAGGTCGGCGAGGATCGGGTTGGCCGCCACGATGCCCTGCCACGCGGCCAGGGACAACTCGGACTCGGTCGCGCCGGCCGGGCTGGGGTAGAACGCGACGGTGCCGCCCGCGACCGTGTCCTCCATCACGAAGGCGAGGTCGACGGGAATGCGCAGCAGCGTCCACTGTGCGGGTTCCAGGACGAACTGTTCGACCCGACGATGGTCCTCCGGAACGGTGCGGTAGTGGTCACCGGCCGCGACGTCGCCGTCGAACAACAGGCCGCACGGTCGACAGGCGCACTGGAGGCTTCGCGCAGCGAGGTCCACGACGTGGCGATGGCGGTCCCCGATCGGCCGGGTGCACAGCTCACAGCTGTCCTCGGCGCGCGACGTGGCGGGGTCGAGTGCCCGCGCCACCGGCGCCGGCAGGTCGCCGTGATGCGCCGGGGCGTCGTCCATCGTCGGGGTCGGCGCGACGCCATCGACTTCGGACGTGTCGCCGTCCTCGACCGAGCGCGGACGTGGACGGGCCCGGGCGACGGCGGCGAAACGATCCAGGCCCACGCCCGATCACCCGCCCCGGATGGCCGACGGGTACATCGGCAGGGTTTGGGGGGGCAGGGTTTGAGGGGTGCTCGGGGCACCGGCACCCACGCCGGCCAGCGGGGGCGGAGGTCCGCCCGGCGGCGGCGCGTGCCCCTCACCCGGTGCCGGGATGCCGGCGACGTCGATCGCCACGATCTCGGGGGCCGCCACCAGGATCGCCGCCTCCACGGCGTTGGTCATGGTCAGCTCCGACGCCCCGCAGCCGTCGCAGGTGCCCTCCAACTGCAGTCTTACCGTGCCGTCGTCGATGCCCACCAGCGTCACGCCGCCGCCGTGGGAGTCCAGGTACGGCCGGCACTCGTCGAGGGCCGCCTCGATCCGATCCTCGAGCGCACCGGGATGGAGGTCGTGCAGGACCAGCAGGCCCGCGACCAGCGGGTCCGTGCTCAACTCCTCCAACGCCGTCGGGGAGATGGCGGCGAGGTGGTCGACCAGTCGGGTCAGCCCGGCCCCGTACAGGCCGACCAACTCGGCCACCAGTTCCTCGGCGACCCGCGCGAGCGTGGGGTCGGTCGCGGTCACCTCGTCCAGCAGGGCCTCCACCCGGCGCCCCACCGCGTCGACATCAACTTCCGTGCGCTGGTGCGCGGGCACATCCTCGCGATGGGGCGCGGGATCCTCGCGCTGGGCCACGGGTTGGCCCGCACCGGGTCCGGAGTCCTGCCGGCCGGTCATGCGGCTCCGCCGGACGGGCTGTGGAGGTGTTCGACGAACTTGCCGTCACCCAGGAACTGGTGGACACCGCACGGCAGGCACGGGTCCATGCTGCGCACGGCCCGCATCACGTCGATGCCCTTGAAGTTGTCCTGGTCGTTCTCCTCGAAGATCGGCATGCCCTGGACCGAGTCCTCGTACGGACCCGGGGTGCCGTAGATGTCCCGCGGGCTGGCGTTCCACGGGGTCGGCGGGTAGGGGTGGTAGTTGGCGATCTTGCCGTCGCGGATGACCATGTGGTGGCTGAGCACGCCGCGCACGGCCTCGGTGAAGCCGCAGCCGATCGCGTCGTCGGGCACCTCGAAGGGCGACCACGTGTCGGTGTTGCCGGCCCGGACCTCGTCGAGTGCCTGTTGGACGAAGTGCAGGGCGGTGCCGGCCGCGTAGGCCATGAAGTAGCTGCGGGCGCGGTTGCGCTCGAGCGCGTTGGACCACTCCGGGATCTTCCACTCCAGGGTGGTCTCGCCCGCGGTGGCCGACTTCGGCAGGTTGATCTTGACGCTGTGGCCGGTCGCCTGGACGTAGCCGATGTCGACCAGGTTGGCCAGGGCCGTGATCCACAGCCGGGGCAGCGGGCCGCCGCCGGTGTCCAGGGCCAGATGGTCCTTGCCGTCGAACCAGCGCGGCGACATCACCCAGGTGTACTGGTCGGCGAAGTCGCGCTTGGCCGGCTGGGGGATCGTGGTCTGGTTCCACGGGTGGCGCCGGTCGATCGGGTTCCCGAGCGGGTCCTCGGTGACGAACATCTCCTGGTCGTCCCAGTCGTCGTAGTACGACGAGCCGAGCAGGATCCTCAGCCCCACGTTGATGTCGACCAGGCTGGTCGTCAGCAACTTGCCGTCCACGATGATCCCGGGGGTCACGAACATCTTGCGACCCCAGTCCTCCATGTTCTTGTAGGTGAAGTCGCAGTGGTCCGGGTCCTGCAGCGCCCCCCAGTTGCCCATCAGGATGCGGCGCCGGCCGACCTCCTCGTACCCGGGCAGGGCCTCGTAGAAGAAGTCGAACAGGTCGTCGTGCAGCGGGACGTTCTTCTTGACGAAGTCGACGTACTTCATGAGGCGCGTCAGGTAGTCAGTGAACAACTGCACGGTCGCCTGGGTGCCGACGCCGCCCGGGTACAGCGTCGAGGGGTGGACGTGACGACCCTCCATCAGCGAGAACATCTCGCGGGTGTAGCGCGCCACGTGCAGGGCCTCGAGGTAGACCTCGCCGGTGAGCGGGTTGAGCGCCGTCATGATGTCGGCGATGGTGCGGTACCCATGGATGCCGGCGTTGGGGGCCTCGGTCTTCTTGGCCTTCTCCCAGACGCCCGGGTTGGTCTCCTGGACCATCTGGGCGCAGTAGTCCACGTCGACCAGGTTGTGCTGGAAGATGGCGTGGTCGAACATGTACTCGGCAGCCTCACCGAGGTTCATGATCCATTCGCCGACCGGTGGCGGCGCGACGCCGTAGGCCATGTTCTGGGCATAGACCGAGCAGGCCGCGTGGTTGTCCCCGCAGATGCCGCAGATCCGGCTGGTGATGAAGTGTGCGTCTCGTGGGTCCTTGCCCTTCATGAACACGCTGTATCCGCGGAAGATCGACGAGGTCGAATAGCACTCCTTGACCTCCTTCTGCTTGAAGTCGATCTTGGTGTAGATCCCCAGTGACCCCACGATCCGGGTGATGGGGTCCCAGGCCATCTCGACCAGGCCCTCCTCGGCCACGTTGCGCATGCTGGCCTTGGTGGAGTTCGCGGTGTGCGACATCTCGTGCTCCAGTGGATCCCGTTCGGGATCCCTCGCGGTTGGTCGGGACGATCGACGTGCGTGGGACGGGCGGGACCGACGGTCAGCGGATCGGCTTGTGACCCGTGGTGAGTTCGGGCCGGTTGTGACGCCACGACGGTTCCTTGTCGGCCGTCTTGGCCGTCATCGTGCGCAGCCGGCGGATCATGCCGCCGTAGGCCTTGATGGCCGCACTCGACACGGTCGCCCCGGGCGGTTCGTCCATGAACGGCATGAACTTGTCCGGGAACCCGGGCATGGTGCAGCCGATGCAGATGCCACCTACGTTGGGACAGCCACCGACGCCGTTGATCCACCCGCGCTTGGGGACGTTGCACTTGACCACCGGGCCCCAGCAGCCGATCTTGACCAGGCACTTCTGGGAGTTGTAGTCCTCGGCGAACTCGCCCTGTTCGTAGTAGCCGGCGCGGTGGCAGCCCTCGTGGACCGTTGAACCGAACAGCCACGTCGGCCGTAACTGCTCGTCCAGCGGGATCATCGGGGCCTGGCCGGTGGCCTGGTAGAGCAGGTACAGCAGGGTCTCGGACATGTTGTCGGGATGGACCGGGCAGCCCGGGATGTTGACGATCGGGATCCCGGCCGGCGTGCGGAAGTCCCACCCCAACAGGTCGGCGACGCCCATGGCCCCGGTGGGGTTGCCCTGCATGGCGTGGATGCCCCCGTAGGCGGCGCAGGTGCCGGTGGCCACCACCGCCACGGCCTTGGGGGCCAGGCGCTCGACCCACTCGGTGGTCGTGCGCGGTTCCCCGGTGTCGGGGTCGTTGCCGAAGGCCGCCCAGTAGCCCTCGCCACTGAGCGCCTCGTTGGGGATCGACCCCTCCACGATTAGGACGAAGGGTCCGTCCAGTTCGTCGTTGTCGGCCTCGTGGAACCAGTGGATGAAGTCGTCGCGGACGCCGACCGGCCCGTTCTCGTAGTCGATCAACGGCCAGTGCACGGCCACCTCCGGCAGGCCCGGAAGGATGCCCAGGACGATGTCCTCGATGCTGGGCTGGGTCGCGGCGGTCAGCGACACCGAGTCGCCGTCGCAGGACAACCCCGCATTGATCCACAGCACGTGGACCTTGGCGTCGATGATGTCCGGCTTGTCGCGCTGCGTCGGCACCTGCGTGGTCGTCATCGTCGAGTCCTCGGTCGTGAGCCGCCATGCGGTCACAGGAGGGCTCGACTGCGGGGCTGCCACGAACCTCCCGCCCAGGATCGAGGTCCGTCGCGGCGACGTTGCCAAGTCGCCCCTGTGCGCCCCACCTTGGCCGGCCCCGTTCACGGTGTCAATAGATGTAGTCGT
>JBBSMS010000068.1:0-18118 GCA_038233055.1 Nitriliruptorales bacterium | reverse complement strand
GTACCCGTCGATGCCGTCCCCGACCAGGTCGAGGTCGGCCAGTCGCATGGCCAGGTCGCGCGGGAACTCGGCCCGTTCCCAGTGGTCGTTGACGACCGGCAGGACCTCGTCGTCGACGAAGTCGCGCACGATTGCCAGCACCCGAGCCTCGTCGTCGGTCAACTGTTCGCCGATCAGGAAGTAGTCGGTGCCCTGGGATCGGCCCAGACCCTCGGTCGGGTCGGTCATGGCTGGGGATCCTCGGCAGGATGGACGGGGTCGGGCGGGCTGCCAACGACGCCCGGGCCGGCAACGACGCCCGGGCTGGCAGCGTCGGCAGGGTCGGCCAGGAAGCGAGTGACCATCGGGCCGTACTTGTCGGCGCGGGTGAGCAGGAACAGGTGGCCGCCGCCGGGGACCACGTGCAAGTCTGCCCGCGGAATCCGACCGGCCAGCAGGCGGGCATTGACCAGCGGGATGATCGGGTCGTCGTCACCGGACAGCACCAGCGTGCGCTGGGCCAGGCGGTGCAGCCACGGCAGGCTGGTCCACCGACGGCCGGCCAGCAGTTGCCACAGGTAGCCACGGGTGCCGGCCTGGCGGACGTAGCGCTGGTGGCCGTGTTCGCGCAGCCACTCCGGATGCTGGCGCACCTCCCCACCGTAGAGTTCCGCGGCGATCGACTCGAGGTACTCGGGGGAGCGGTAGCGCTTGGTGCTCAGCAGCCGCGACAGCACCTTCGGCGACCCGGGTACGGCGGTCCACCCGGCGGTGGTCCCGGCCAGCACGAGTCGACGGACCCGGGTCGGGTTGACGTGCGCCAGTTGTTGGGCCAGTGCGCCACCCCACGACAGTCCCAGCACGTCCACCCGGTCGACGCCCATTTCGTCCAGCAGGCGGCCGACCAGGCGCCCCAGCCAGCGCATCGTCGGGGGATAGACCGGGACCGACGACCCGCCGACCCCCGGGGCGTCGAACGCGATGGTGGGACGTCCCACCTCGGCCACGAACGGGTCCCACAGTTCGAGGTTCGCGCCGATGCCGTTGCACAGCAGCAGGGGTACGTCGCCGACCCCGGGTCGTTGGTCCACCCGGATGGTCTGGCGGCCGAGCGCGACCAGGCGACGGGTGGCTGCAGGCGAGTCAGTCGCCGTCCCGGCCGTCGGGGTCACAGGTTGTGCACGTAGCGTCCCGGGGCGAGGTCGGTCGGCGGGTTCGACGCGGAGCCGACCTCGTCGGGGGCGTCGACCTGGTCACCGGACCGGGTCGACAGCCATTCGGCCCAGTGCAGCCACCACGAGCCCTGGTGTTCCTCGGCGCCCTCCAGCCAGTGGTCGGCGTCCAGTGCGCGGTCGCCGTCGGGATTCAAGCGGTAGCGCGACTTCTCCCGGGTCGGCGGGTTGACCAGCGCCTGGATGTGGCCGCTGGCGGACAGCACGAACTCGGCCTCCCCGCCGACCAGGTCGATCGTGCGGCGGCAACTTTCCCACGGGGTGATGTGGTCGTTGACGCCGGCGACGACGAAGGTGTCACCGGTGAAGGTGGTGAGGTCAACCGGTTCTCCCAGCACCTTCAGCGTTCCCGGGTGCACGAACGGGTTCTCCTTGCTCATGGCGAGGAAGTCGGCGTGCAGGTTGGCGGGCAGGTTCGTGACGTCGGCGTTCCATGCCAGCAGGTCGAAGGCCGGTGGCTTGTTGCCCAACAGCCAGTTGTTCACCCAGTAGTTGCACACCAGGTCGTTGGGTCGCAACCACGCGAACACCTTGGCGAGGTCGCTGCCCTTGAGGATCCCGTCCTTCTGCGAGCGCCGGATGGCGGCGGCCCGGGTCTCGTCGTTGACGAAGGGCGACACCGCGGTCTCCCCGGCCATGTCCAGCACCGTCACCAGGAACGTGACGGCGTGCACGAGCGACGACTCGACCGCGGTCAGATAGCCCAGCAGCGACGCGACCGTGATGCCGCCGGCACAGGCACCGGTGATGTTGACGTCGTCACTGTCGGTGATCTCGCGCGCGGCCTCGACCGCGTCGAGCAGGGCCTGGACGTAGCGGTCGAGGTCCCATTCGCGCTTGTCGGCGGTGGGATTGCGCCAACTGACGGCGAACACCTGGTGGCCCTCGCCGACCAGGTACTCGACCATCGACTTCCCGGGGCCGATGTCGAGGATGTAGTACTTGTTGATCTGCGGCGGCACGAACACCATCGGGCGTTCGCGGACCTGGTCGGTGCTGGGTTCGTACTGCAGCAGTTCCAGGACGTCGTTGCGGAACACGACCCGACCGGGCGTGACCGCGACGTTCTCGCCGACCGAGAAGGGTTTGCGGTCGACCATGGACGGCATGCCGCCGTTGTGGCGGACGTCGTCGACGAAGTTCTTCGCCCCCGACACCAGGCTGGACCCGCCGGTCTCGCGCGCCTTGCGGAGCACCTCCGGGTTGAGCAGGCTGTTGGTCGGCGACAGGGTCTCGATCGCGATGCCCAGCGCGAACTCGGCCCGCTGCTCGCTCTTGTCGTCCATCTCGACGTCGCGGATCAACCGGTAGACCTCCTCGCGCGTGGTCAGGTAGCCCTGCCCGAGCCGCCGGTACAGCGGGTTGTCCTCCCAGGCGTCGTCGCTGAAGCGGCGGTCACCGGGTTCCGGCGTGGCCTCGGTCCCGCCGGCCGCGATCTTGGCCAGGCGTCCGGTCAGGCGGATCCCCGTGCGGGCCAGCGTGGCGGGGCGGCCCAGGACGCGGCGCGCGAGTCGTCCGGCGGCCGCGCCAAGGAAGGTGGGCCGCAGGCCGACCAGCGGGTCGGCGGTGAAGGACGTGGGGACGGGATCGTCCTCGTGGGACGACCCGTTGCGGTCGGATGAGGCCATGGGTGGGGCTCCTATGGTGGTCCTGCAGTGGTACCAGCGTGCGGGCTGCGAGGCATCCCGTCGATGGACGACGGGACCCCGTCGGTGGACGGTGACGCCCGACTACCGCGGACACCAACCCGAGGGTCGGTGGGCGCGGTGACCGGGCTGGCCGTGCGTCCGGCATCGGCCGCGCATGGTGATCCGCGTGGTGACCAGGGGTCGGTCAGGCCGTGAGGCGGTCGATGCTGGCCTCGGCGAGCTCGGCCAGCAGGGTGGCGCCGTCGGCCAGCACGCGATCGTCGAAGGTGGCGAGCGAGGAGTGGTTGTCCGGGGCGGTCCGGTGGTCGTCGCGCGTGCACGCCCCCAGGAACAGCATCGCGCCCGGCACTGCTTCCAGCACGCGCGAGAAGTCCTCGCTCCCGCTGGAGGGATGCGGCATGGTGTGCCAGCGATCGGGGCCGAGCACGCGCCCGACGACCTGTTGCGCCTGCCCGATCGCCGCCGGGTCGTTGATGGTGACCGGGTACTTGCGGTCGAAGGTGACGTCGGCCTCGACGCCGTTGGCGGCCGCCACCCCGTGGCAGTACTGGACGACCTCGTGCTCGATGACGTCCAGCACGTCGGGATCCAGGCACCGGACCGTGGCCCCGAACCGGGCCTGGTCGGAGATGATGTTGGGCTGGCTGCCGGCATGGAACTGGCCGACGGTCAGCACCACCGGGTCGAACGGCGAGGTCACCCGCGACAGCACGACCTGCAGGCCGGTCACCATCTCGGCGGCGGTCGGGATCGGGTCCCGCGCCCGTTCCGGCGCCGACCCGTGGCCACCACGGCCGCGCACGGTCACCCACAGTTCGTTGGACGCGGCCAGCATCGCCCCGGGGCGGGCGGCGACCATGCCGCGGGGTTCCCGTCCCGACATCACGTGCAGTGCCCAGGCCGCGTCGGCGCGGCGTCCGGCGGCGTCCAGCACACCCTCGTCGATCATGACCTCGGCGCCGTTGTAGCCCTCCTCGCCGGGCTGGAACATGAACACGACGTCGCCGCGCAGGTCGTCACGGCGGTCGTGGAGCAGCCGGGCAGCGCCGACGACCATCGCCATGTGCTGGTCGTGGCCACAGGCGTGCATGTGGCCCGCGACGATCGAGCGGAACGGGCTCGCGACGTCCTCGTGGACCGGCAGGGCGTCCATGTCGCCGCGCAGCAGCACCGTCGGGCGCTGGTCGTCCGGGCCCGCCGCGCCGTTGCCACGCAGGACCGCGGTCACCGACGAGCACGCCGTCCCGGTCGCGACCTCGAGGTCGAGGGCCGACAACGCCTCCAGCACGCGGCCCTGGGTGCGGGGGAGATCCAGTCCCAGCTCGGGGTGGCGGTGGAGGTCGTGGCGGAGGTCGGCGAGGTCGTCGAACGGACGGGGATCCGTGGGCACGGTGGAACTCCCGGAGGTCGTGGTGGACGGGTGGACACGGCCACCGACGATAGGCCACGCGGCCGAACTCGCCAGTCTGCCCCCTGTGCCCGGATGGCCACCGGCACGCCGATGCCCGGGCGTAGGATGGTTGCACTCACAACCAAGGCCCCCCATGGCTCGTGACGATGCTTCCACCCCCGACGCGGCCGACCAGCCCTCGCTGTCGGACGATCGGCCCCGTGGCTCCACCGGGACCTACGTCGAGGACGACTTCGACCGCGACACCGACTACATCCAGCGGCGCATCCTCGACGACGACGATGCCGAGTGGCCGGTTCAGGCTGACCGCTACCGACTGGCCGTCGCACGTGCGTGCCCATGGGCCCACCGCACCATCATCGTGCGGCGCCTGCTCGGCCTTGAGGACGCGCTGTCCATGGCCGTGGCGGGACCCACGCATGACGCGGACTCGTGGACCTTCGACCTCGACCCCGGCGAGGTCGACCCGGTCCTGGGCATCCCCAAGTTGAAGGACGCCTATGAGCAGGCCTTCCCGGGCTACTCGAAGGGCATCACGGTCCCCGCGATCGTGGACGTGCCGACCGGCCAGGTCGTCACCAACGACTTCCGCCGAATCACCGTGGACATGAGCACCCAGTGGAGTTCCCACCACCGCGAGGGCGCGCCCAACCTGTATCCCGCGGACCGCCGCGACGAGATCGAGTCGGTGGCCGAGAAGGTCTACCACGACGTCAACAACGGGGTCTACAAGTGCGGGTTCGCGGGTCGGCAGGAATCCTACGAGGCGGCCTACACGGCCCTGTTCGAGCGCCTCGACTGGCTGTCCGAACGGCTGTCGACGCAGCGGTACCTGGTGGGCGACACCATCACCGAGGCCGACATCCGGCTGTTCACCACGCTGGTGCGCTTCGACCCGGTCTACCACGGCCACTTCAAGTGCAACCGCTCCAAGCTCAGCGAGATGCCGGTGCTGTGGGCCTACGCCCGCGACCTGTTCCAGGCGTCCGGGTTCGGTGACACCGTCGACTTCGACCAGATCAAGTCGCACTACTACGAGGTCCACCTCGACGTGAACCCGTCCGGCATCGTGCCGGCCGGACCGTCCCTGGAGAACTGGGCCGGTCCGCACGGCCGCGAGGACCTGGGCGGCCGTCCGTTCGGCGACGGGACCCCGCCGCCGCCCCCGCCAGCCGACGAGGTCGTCCCCGACGCCCACAACCCGGCCCTCGCCCTGCTGCGCTGACCCGTCCAGCCTGCGGGCCGGCCGCCCGCTCCGGTCCCGGCAGGGGCTATCGTCACGCGTGCACCGAGTCGGCGCGCCCGCGTCCTGATCGGGCCGCCGGCTCCCCACGTGAGGAGCCCGCCATGGCCGCATCGACACCCCACCACATCCGTCGACCCGTCCGCGCGGTGGTCGCCGTGGCGGTCGCCGGACTCGTGCTGGCCGCCTGTGCCGCCGGCGAGACCGCCGATGACCCCACGACGGCAGCCGGGTCCGAGTCGACCGCACCGTCGACCTCGGCCCCGGCGACCAGTGGCTCCGCAGCACCGGAACCCGAGCCGAACGGCGGGGCAGGTGGCGGAGACGGCGCGGTCGTGCTGGGCTTCGCGGCCGACCCGTTGAACCTCGACTTCACCACCACCGACGGCGCGGCCATCCCGGAGGCATTGCTGACCAACGTCTACGAGGGCCTCGTCACGGTCGACCAGGACGGCGAGATCGTGCCGTCGCTGGCCACCGACTGGACCGTCAGTGACGACGGCTTGACCTACACGTTCACGCTGGCTGAGGGCGTCACGTTCTCCAACGGCGACACCTTCGACAGCGAGGACGCCAAGTTCTCCATCGAGCAGGTCCAGTCCGACGCCTGGACGATCTCGCTCAAGGCCCAGATGGACGTCGTCGAGTCGGTCGAGGCGACGTCGCCGACCGAGTTGGTGGTGACACTCGCCAACCCGTCCAACTCGTGGCTGTTCGCGATGACCACCCGGATCGGCGCGATGTTCTCCACCGACGGGGTCGACGACCTCGCCAACACCCCCGTGGGCACCGGTCCCTACGAGGTGATCGACTTCGTGCCAAGCGAGCAGATCGACTTCGCTCGTCGCGACGACTACTGGGGTGACGCGCCGGCCTACCGCGAGGTGACCTTCCGCTACTTCGCCGACGGCAACGCCCTGAACTCGGCCCTGCTGAGCGAGGGCATCGACGTGATCGCGACCGTGCAGGCCCCGGAGGCCATCAGCCAGTTCGAGGGCGGCGACTACGAGATCATCGAGGGCAGTTCCAACGGTGAGGTGATCCTGTCGATGAACAACGCGTCGCCCCCGCTGGACGACGTCCGGGTGCGCCAGGCGATCCGCTACGCCATCGACAACGAAGCCGTGCGCGCCACCGCCTGGGCCGGGTACGGCGAGATGATCGGGACCATGGGTGCGCCCACCGACCCGTGGTTCGCATCCGAACGAGTGGACGACTACCCGACCGACCTCGACCAGGCCACGAGCCTGTTGGAGGAGGCCGGCGCGACCGACGTCACGCTGGACTTCCGGATCCCGAACCTCCCCTACGCGGTGAACGCCGCCACGACCGTCCAGTCAAACCTCGCCCAGGTCGGCATCGACGCCGAGATCACGCCGGTCGAGTTCCCGGCCGTGTGGTTGGAGGACGTGTTCACCAACAAGGACTACGACATGTCGATCATCGCGCACGTCGAGCCGCGGGACATGGGCATCTTCACCGACCCGGAGTACTACTTCCAGTACGACAGCCAGGAGTACCGCGACCTGCTGGCCGAGGCTGACCAGGGCCCGGCCGACGACCAGGCCGCGACGCTGAAGGAGGCGGGCGAGTTGCTCAGCAGCGACGCGGCCGCGGAGTTCCTGTTCCTCGCACCGACGCTGATCGTGACCGACGGGACGGTGACGGGCCTGCCGGTCAACGAGGTCAGCGAGGCGTTCGACGTCACGGTGCTCGAACCCGCCTGAGTCGACCCCCGCGCCGGGTCCGTGCGCCGGGCCCGCGTGCCCCACCGGCCCGAGGGGACTGCCATGGCCTACCAACTGCTGGTGCGGACGGCGACGTTCGTCGTCACGGTCGTGCTGGCGTCCGTGCTGGTGTTCGCCTTCATGGCGATCCTGCCCGGCTCTGCTGCCCGGGTGTCTCTGGGTGTGAACGCCACCCCGGAGGCCATCGCCCGGGTCGAGGCCGACTTCGGCGTTGACCGGCCGCTGCCCGTGCAGTACCTCGACTGGGCCGGAGGACTGCCGACCGGCGACTTCGGGACCTCCTACGTGACCCGACGGGTCATCGGCCCGGCGATCGTCGACCGACTGCTGGTCACGACGTGGCTGGTCGGGGCGTCGATGGTGGTCGCGCTGGTGATCGCGTTGCCGCTCGGCACGCTGGCGGCGGTCCGCCACCAGCGCCCGAGCGGAACCGTGCTGGCCGGGATCAGCCAGGTCGGGGTCGCCGTGCCCAGTTTCCTGGCGGGGCTGCTGCTGATCGCGTTGTTCGCGGTGAAGTTGCGCTGGCTCCCGTCCGGCGGGTGGACGCCGCCAGCCCGCGATCCGGTGGCGTTCCTGCGTGGCCTGTTCCTGCCGGCCCTGGCCCTGGGGCTGGTGCAGGGATCGGTGCTGGCCCGCTACGTGCGCTCGACGGTCCTCAACATCCAGCGCGAGGACTTCATCCGCACGGCCCGGTCCAAGGGCCTGCGCCGGTGGCAGGCGCTGGTTCGCCATGGCCTGCGCAACGCCGCCATCCCGATCGTGACCGTCCTCGGGTTGCAGTTGTCGGTGCTGCTGGTGGGCGCGGTCGTGGTCGAACGGGTCTTCACCGTGCCGGGGCTGGGCAGCCTGTTGCTGGACGGGGTCGCCAACCGCGACCTGCTGCTGGTGCAGGGGGTCGTGATGGTGCTGGTCGTGATGATCCTGGGCATCAACTGGGCGGTCGACGTGCTCTACACCGTGCTGGACCCGCGCCTGCGGGCACGCGCATGAAGGCGTGTCCGTGAGCGCCGCGGGCGACGTGGTCGACGCAACCGGTGCGCCGGTCGTGGTCGCCGACGAGTCCATCGGCGACGTCAACTGGTCGCTGTGGATCGGTGCGGCGCTGGTCGGGCTGGTGGCCGCGATGGCCCTGGTCTCGTTCCTGTGGACGCCCTACGACCCGTACTTCGTGGACGTCACGAACCGCTTCGGCGGGCCCAGTCCCACGAACTTGTTCGGCACCGACCAGTTCGGGCGGGACGTGTTGTCACGGTTGATGGTCGGAGCGCGCACGACCCTGTTCGTCGGGGTCGTGTCGGTGGGCGTGGCCGGGGTCGTCGGGACCCCGCTGGGAATCCTGATGGGCATGGCCCCGGGGTGGCTGCACCGGGTCCTGCTGCGTGGCAACGACCTGTTGCTGGCGTTCCCGGCCCTGTTGCTGGCGATCATGTTCGCGGCCGTGTTCGGGCCGTCGACCACCACGGCGATGGTCGCCATCGGGATCGGGACGATCCCGGTGTTCGCGCGGATCGCGCGGAGCGGCACGGTGCAGGTCATGAGCAGCGAGTACGTGCTGGCGGCGCGGTCGGCCGGGCGCCGCGGCGTGCGACTGGCCGTGCGGCACGTCGTGCCGAACATCGCGAGCCTGCTGCTGGTGCAGGCGTCGGTGTCGTTCGCGATCGCGATCCTGGCCGAGGCGGCCTTGTCGTTCCTGCAGTTCGGCACGCCGGCCCCGATCCCGTCGTGGGGACTGATGCTCTTCCAAGCCCAGTCGGTGCTGGCGGTCAACCCGGGCCTGACGGTGTGGCCGGGTGTCGGGATCGCGGTCGCGGTGTTGGGCTTCAACCTGCTGGGTGACGGCCTGCGCGACCGCTTCGATCCGCGCCTGGCGGGCCACTCGTGATGGCGGACCAGACGGTGGTGACGCGGGCCGACGACACCGCAGCCGCGTCAGACGACCGCCTGGTGGTCGACGGGCTGGACGTGCGGGTCGGTCTGGTGGGGCTCCTGCACGATGTCGGGTTCCGGCTGGGAGCCGGCGAACGGGTCGGGCTGATCGGCGAGTCGGGCTCGGGCAAGTCCCTGACGGCGCTGGCGATCATGGGCCTGTTGCCGGACGGGTTGGTCGCCAGCGGGCACGTCGGCCTGGCGGGCACCGACGGCAACCTGCTGGACGCCGCTGACGTCCGCATGGCCGACCTTCGTGGACGGCGGATGTCGATGGTGTTCCAGGAACCCATGACCGCGCTCAACCCGCTGATGAAGGCCGGCGACCAGGTCGCGGAGGTGCTGGCGATCCACGGGCTCGGCGGATCCGGGCGGGACCGCGATCGGCGCGCGCTCGAGTTGCTGGACGCGGTGCGGATGCACGAGCCCGAACTGGTGCGGCGGCGCTATCCGCACCAACTGTCGGGCGGGCAGCGGCAACGGGTGATGCTGGCGATTGCACTGGCCAACGAGCCCGACGTGCTGATCTGTGACGAGCCGACCACGGCGCTCGACGTCACGGTCCAGGCCCAGATGCTGGACCTGGTGGTCGAAGGGGCCCGTGACCGCGACGCCTCGCTGTTGTTCATCACCCACGACCTCGCGGTCGTCGCCACCGTCTGCGATCGCGTGCTGGTCATGTACGGGGGGCGGATCGTGGAGGCCGGCCCGGTCCAGCAGTTGTTCACCGCGCCGCGCCACCCCTACACCCGGGGACTCGTGGCGTCGTCGGACCTCGACGCCGTCGATGCGGCCGGGCGGCTGCCCACGATCCCGGGGGTGGTCCCGGCGGCGGGCACGTTCCCGGCCGGGTGCGTGTTCCGGACCCGCTGCGAGCGAGCCACCGAGGCGTGTGCCGAGCCGCCACCGTGGACCGGCCAGTACGACGACGGCCATGCCTGCATCCACCCGTACGGCGACGAGCCGGTGGCGCGCGACCCCGAACCCCGCCCCGACCCCCGCCCCGACCCCCACCCCGAACCCGGCGTCTCGGAGGTCACCTCGTGACCGATGCCACCCCACACCCCACGTCGAGTGAGCGCCCTGGCCCGGGATACCGGGCGGACGCGCACACTCGACGTGGGGTGGCGGGACCTCGCGGGGTGGCGCTCGGTGACGGGCCGATCCTGGAGGTGGTCGACCTGGTGCGGTCGTTCCGGCGCCCACGGACGTCGCTGTTCCGGTCGCCAGGTGCCGTCGATGCCCTGCGCGGGGTGTCGCTGGACGTCCATGCCGGCCAGCGCTTCGGGATCGTGGGCGAGTCCGGGTCGGGCAAGTCCACCCTGTTGCGACTGATGGCCGCACTCGACCGGCCCACCAGCGGGACCGTGTCGTTTCGCGGGCGGACCGTGTCCGGCGTGCCAGAGCGACGGCTGGGCTTCCTGCGCGACGACCTCCAGGTGGTGTTCCAGGACCCGATGGGGTCGCTCGACCCCCGGATGCGGGTGGCCGACATCATCACGGAACCGCTGGTGGCGCAGGGCCATGGCGACCGCGAGGCCCGGCTGGCCGAGTTGCTGGACGCGGTCGGGCTCGCCAAGGACGCCGGTCGTCGCTGGCCGCACCAGTTCTCGGGTGGGCAGCGCCAACGGATCGCGATCGCCCGCGCCCTGTCGACCCGCCCGAAGGTGCTGCTGGCCGACGAGCCCGTGTCGGCGCTGGACGTGTCCGTGCGGGCCCAGATCCTGAACCTGTTGGCCGACCTGGTCGACGCCTACGACCTGACCCTGGTGTTCGTGTCCCACGACCTGACCGTGGTCCGCCACCTGTGCGACACGATCGCCGTGATGCGGGCCGGCGAGGTGGTCGAGACCGGCCCGACCGCCGACGTGGCCGAGGACCCCCAGCACCCGTACACACGCCAACTGCTGGGTGCGGTCCCGACCCTGCAGGGCGCCCTGGCCGGTCGCGACGCCGCCACCCTGGCACGGCGGGCTCGCGCAGAGTCGTCGGACGGCGACCCATCCCATGGAACGACCGTAGAGCCGGAGGAGGCGCCGTGACCAGCCGAGGAGAAGGACGAACCCCCGCCCTGTGCGACCGGACCGCGGTCGACCTGGTGGCGGGGTATCGCGACGGGTCGTTCACGCCCGTGGATGTCGTCGCGTCCGTGCAGGATCGGATCGACGCGGTCGAGGACCAGGTGTGTGCCCTCTACGCGCCCGACCCGGCGGCCGCCCTCGCCGACGCGGAGGCCAGCACCGATCGGTGGGCGGCCGGTCGTCCGATCGGGCCGCTGGACGGCGTGCCCATCACCCTCAAGGAGAACATCCCGACCCGGGGCACGCCGATGCCGGGCGGGACGGCCGCGACCGCCCTGGTCCCGGCCGAGGTCGACGGCCCGCCCGCGGCCCGCGTGCGCGAGGCCGGCGCGGTGCTGCTGGGCAAGACCACGATGCCCGACTGGGGAATGCTGTCGTCGGGGTTGTCGAGCTTCCACGACCTCGCCCGCAACCCGTGGGACCTAGACTGGAACCCGGGCGGCTCGAGTGCGGGTGCCGCCGCCGCGGCCGCCGCCGGGTACGGGCCGTTGCACGTCGGGTCCGACATCGGCGGGTCGATCCGGCTGCCGGCCGGGTGGTGTGGCCTGGTCGGCCTCAAGCCGTCGTGGGGGCGGGTGCCGATCGAGCCGTCGTACTGGGGCCGGGTCGTGGGCCCGATCACGCGCACGGCCGCGGACGCGGCCCTGTTGCTGGCGGTGCTGGCCGCGCCCGATCCGGACGACCGGGACCACCTCAGCCTGCCACCGTGGGAGGTCGACGCCGAGCCGACACTGGGGCCCGCCGACGTCGCCGGCCTGCGCGTCGGGTTGCAGCTGAACGCCGGGGCCGGGCTGCCGGTCGACGACGAGGTGGCGGCGACCGTCCGGCGTGTCGCCGACGCCTTCGCGGCCGCCGGGGCCGAGGTCGAGCAGGTCCCGCCGTTCCTCACCCCGGACGGGTTGGCGGACCTCGACCGCTTCTGGCGCGTCCGTGGCTGGAGCGACTACCAGCGCCTGGACCCGGCCGCGCGCGACCGGATCCTGCCCTACATCGTGGAGTGGGTCCGGGGCGGCGCCGAGGTGTCGGGGGTCGAGACGGTGCGGGCAGCCGAGACGATGCTGGCGGTCGGCCGCGACGCCCTGGCCGCGACCCGTGGGTTCGACCTGGTGCTGTCACCGGTGTCGCCGGTGGCCACGTTCCCGGCCACGTGGGCCGGCCCCACCAACGATCCCGACACCGCCATGGACCACATCGCCTTCACGATGCCGGCCAACTTCAGCCACCAGCCGGCCGTGGCGGTCCACGCCGGGCTGACGACCGACGGCCGCCCCGTCGGCGTCCACATGGTCGGACCTCGCTTCGCCGACCTCGCCGTCCTGCGTGCCGTGGCCTGGTGGGAATCGGTCCGCCCCGCTGCCGCGAGCCCGACGTGGCCGGCTCCCGCCGTGGCGGGCCTGCTCGCCACGAACGACCGGCGAGGGTGACGTGGATCGCCGACGTGCCGCAGGGCTGCTGGGCGTCGACGTCGCGGCCACGCCCGAGCAGGTCGCCCGGGCCTACCGTCGCCGGGCCGGTGAGTACCATCCGGACCGGGGCGGTGACCCCGATGACTTCCGTCGGCTGCGAGAGGCGCGGGACGTGCTCACGGCCCGCGGGGCCATGCGGGCTCCTGCGGCCCCCGTCCGAGTGGTGCGTCGGAGCCTGCTCACGAGGCTGCTGGACGGGTTGACCGGGCTGGTGCCCCGTTCGTGGCGGCACCGGCGGGGCCGCGACCTCGAGTGATCCCCTGTCCGAACGGACAGGGACCATGTCGGGGCCGTGGCTCGTCTCATCCATGAGAACGCACCAACGAACCCCCCGTACCGGCCACGACAACCCCGCCCTTCCACTCGACACTTCAGGAGCCCGCATGTCCACCCCCGCAATCGGCGCCCTCATCGGCCTGGGACTGGCCGCGATCTGGGCCCTGGCCGGCGGATGGTGGGCCCTGCTGGCCGTCGTCCTGGCCGCGATCGGCTTCACGATCGGCCTGGTCGTTGACGGCCGCCTGGACCTCACCAGGTTCCTCGGCCACGACGAGCACGGCCCCCAGACCATCAACTCGACCAAGGAGAACTGACCATGGCAACAACGACCGACACCAAGACCACATCGACCAGCACGAGCTCCAACGCGTCGGTCGAACCCTCCTCCGGCGGGTCCTCGCTGGCCAGCACCGATGGCGGCACGACCACCATCGACCGGGCGGTCGTGTCCAAGATCGCCTCGATCGCCGTGCGCGAGGTCGACGGTGTCCACCACCTCGGCGGTGCCATCTCCGGCGCCGTCGCCAGCGTCGTCAAGCGCATCCGCGGTGACGAGCACGGCACCGCCGGCGTCGGCGTCGAGGTCGGTACCCGCCAGGCCGCGGTCGACATCACCATGGTCGCGGAGTACCCCGTCCCGTTGCAGGAACTGACCAGGTCGGTCCGCGACAACGTCACCAGCCGCATCGAGTCGCTGACCGGCCTCGAAGTGGTCGAGGTCAACATCGTCGTCACCGACCTGTTCTTCCCCGGCGACGAGAACGAGCAGGCCGACGGCACTTCCCCGCGGGTCGAGTGACCGCCGCGTCCGGACCTGGCGTGGACGACGTCGACCTCGACGACGACGTCGACCCGGACCTGGCGCTCGCATGGTCCATCGCGCGCACCACGGTCTCGTTCCACGACGTCGCTCGCCTCAGTGCCGGCCCGGTCGGGGTCCACGCGACCTGGCGCCGGGGGCAACGATGCCCCGGGGTCGTGGTCGACCGGAACCACCCACCCCGCGTCCAGGTCCGGGTCGTGGCCACACGACCGGAAGTGGTGGTGGGCCTGGGCGACCGCGTCCGAAGTCGCCTGCGTGCCGACTTCGGTGACCGCATCGGGGTCCTCGATGTCCACGTCGCCGACGTGGTGGTCGATCCCGTCGACCAACCTGCCCTCGATGGCACCGTGGGAGGCTGACCGGGCGGCGCCGTCCCGGCGTCCCCGTCCACTTCCCCGCGTCCATCCCCACCGTCCATCCCCACCGTCCATCCCAGGAGTCGACATGCAGGTCGCCAACCGCATCATCCTGGTGCTGATCGCCGTGGCGCTGCTTGCCACCGGCGGCTGGGCCATCGCGGAGTCCGTGGCCCACCTGGCCAGCCAGGATGCCGTCCTGCTGGACCCGGGCACCGTCGCCGCCACCCTGGAGGGCGCCACCTGGACGTCGACCACGACCAGGTTGGTCGCGCTCGGGCTGGTGGTCGTCGGCCTGGGCCTGGTGATCGCCCAGCTCAAGCCACGCCGACCGGTGGACTACCCGTCCCAGGGGGCCAGTGCCACGCGCCACCTGTCCTACGAGCGCCACGGACTGGCACGGCTCGCCGGACAGATCGCCGACGACCATCCCGACGTGGCTGCCGTCGATGGTGTCGCGCTCCATCGGCGCAACCTCCGTGTCACGGCCCGCGGCTACGTGGACACGTCCCTCGGGGCGACCCGCCGCGACGTCGAACAACGCGTGCAGGACGGACTCGCCGGCCTGGACCTGAAACGGCCACCGCGGGTCCGGGTGGCCGTCGTGCCCGGAGATCGGCGCACGCGATGACCCGCCCCGTCGTCAATCGAGTCGTCCTGCTGCTGATCGGGTTGGCGCTGCTGGCGGCTGGCGTCGCCGGCGCATGGTCGGGCAGCGGCCTCACCGTCGACGCGGTCCCACCGCTGCGCTCGCCCGCGGATCTGTGGGCGCCCGTCGGCCGCTTGGTCGAGGCCCACGCCGACCTGTGGCCCCTCGCTGCGCTGGTGGCCGGACTGATCGCGGTCCTGCTCGGGCTGGCGGTCCTGGAGGGCCAGCTGCGCGACGGTCGACGCCGCCGCCGCCGACGCGCCGACCTGGACGTTTCCGACGGGGCTCGGGACGCGACCCTGGTCCGCGGTTCGGCGCTGTCCGGCGCGGTGGCGACCGACCTCACCCGGATCCACGAGATCCAGTCCGCCAGCGTGGTCACCTGGGAGGACGACCAGTTGACCCGACTGCAGGCGGTCGTGGGACTGTTCGAGGGACAACGGATCGAGCACGTCCACTCCGGCATCCAGGATGCGCTCAAGCGGGCCGAACAGGCGCTCGGTGGGCGCCAACTGGACGCATCGGTCCGGGTCGACGTCCTCGACCGGCCAGCTCCCCGGGTGCGGTGACGCGGTCCGCACGCCGGCTCATGGCTCACCGGCCCGTCAGGACTCCACCACGTCGCGCACGGTCACGTCGATGGCCTCGATGGTGACCCCCACCAGTCGCAGAAGTGTTCGTGCCACGGCGGAACGTAGCGCCGCGATGGTGTCGGGGATGGGCCGATCCAAGTCGACGGTCACGGTCATCCGGAGCGTCGCGCCCCGCGCGCCGACGTTGCGGACCTGCACGATCCCGGGCACGTCGTGGGCTGCCACGGTGGCCACCAGTTCCACCACCGTCGCCGACACCGAGGTGGTCCCGGTGCGCCCCACGTGGATGGCCACCTCGTCGGCATCGTCGTGACGCACCCGACCCATGACCCGATGGGCAAAACCGGTCGGCGCCTGGATGCGGACCCGGCGCAGGTCGGTGACCAGCGCGTGGGCGCGACGGTGCCGACGCAGCCGTTGCTGACAGTGGGGGCAGGACCGCTGGTGCTCGGTCAGGTCACGCCCATGGCCGTCCCAGACCTGGTCCACGAGGTCGTCGGGGTCCTGCCCGCACGGCAGCGGGACGGGTGGGGACTCAGGCATCGGGTCGCTCCTGGTCGTGTTCGACGTCGTCGAGGGCGTCGGCGATCACCCGCCGGCTTCGTCGCAGGCGGCTGCGCACGGCGCTGGTGCTGATCTCGAGCACCGTGGCGACCTCGGCGTAGCTGAGTTGTTCCATGGTGCGGAGCAGGAAGGCGGCGCGGTCGCCAGGTGCGAGCGTCGCGATCGCGTCCTCGACCACGTCGGCGACACTGGCGGCCACGGCGCGGTCGGCCGGTCCGGCGCCGGGTTCCACCAAGGACGGTGGCAGGGTCGTGGTGCGTCCGGCGTGGACGCGCAGGTAATCGATGCAGGTGTTGGCGACGATCCGGTACAGCCACGTCGTGAAGCGGGCATCCCCGCGGAAGTTGTCGAGGGACCGCCACGCCCGGACGAAGGCGGCCTGCGCGGCGTCCTCGGCATCGTGGGGGTCGCGGAGCATGCGCAGGGCGACGCCGTAGGCGAGGTCGGAATGTCGCCGGACCAACTCCTCGAAAGCCCTGTCGTCACCATCCCGGGATGCCGCCACCAGCGTCGTGTCCGCGACCTCCCGGGGCGGTCCTGGGTTCATGCCCGTTGGCCCATCGCGGCTCCGTCGTCCGGGCAGGTGCCCGTGGTCGAGGATGCGCGAGGCTCGGCTCTGTCTCGCGGACTCCGTTGGCATTCGGTCGCCGCTGCGCTCATCGGGTTCTTGGCCGTCACGTCGTGGCGATCCGTTCGCTGACAGACCCGGTCTACCACGCGAACCGCGCCTCGTGACGCGAGCGCAACGGCAGCCTCGGTGCAGAGCACCTTCACGAGACGGACCCTAGGCACCACCCGAACAGCAGCAGGCGATCGAGCAGGCGGCAGCGGATGCCGTCGAGTCCTGTGGCGAGGTTCGCCCACGACGTCCCGGCCACCGATGAACCCTGGACAAAGACGGCCGGGCGACCGTCGGGGGGGTCCGACCTCCTGAACCCGCACGTCGATGTCCAGTGCCGCCAGGTGCAGCCGGTGGTCGATCGGCTCCACGCCCAGGACCGACCACACCTGCGTTTCGGCCACGTCGAGCGTCGTCACGTCATCGTCTCGGGACGTCCGGGCGGGTCCATGTCGATGACCAGGCGGAATCGACGGAGCCGCTGGTCGTCGGGATCTGGCGCCTGGCGCGTCGACACGATGGCGACCCCGTCGAACGTCCCGAGACGGTCGAACAGGTGGTCAATGGCACGGTCGCCATGCTGGATGTGGGCGTCTCGCACCGTGGTCCGTGGCCCGAAGATCGCGTCGGCCTCGTCGAACAGCACCACCGTGTCCGCCTGGTGGGCGCGTCGCAGCACACGGTCGAGGTGTGCAATGGTCTCGCCCACGTACTTGGCCACCACTGCCGCCAGGTCGAGGACGTGGAGGTCCTGGTCCAGCTCGCGAGCGACGAGCTCGCCCACTCGGGCCCGGTGCCGCCGCGACCCGCCGCTGACCACCACCACGGTCGCCGGCCCCTCGATCGGATCATCTCGCTGGACGTGGCGTCCGGCGACACCGCGCCCACCGCGAGGATCGACCGCACGCGGGTCCGCACGCCGCCGGGCCGCGCCGCTGGTGTCCGACCCGGCCCGGCCCTTGCGGTGGTTGATGATCGCGCGAGCCGCGGCCGCCACGGACGGCAGGTCCGGGTCGCCGGCGGGCCTGCCGGGCTCGCGTCGGGACATGGCATGGATGCTCTCGACGGGTGGCGGACCCCCATCCAAGCACGCTCGGCGGCGGCGAGGGAGGAAGGACTGCCCTGCGGAGCGACCGAAGCCGTGGGTCGGCAGGCAGCAATGTGGCCCGACTGTCGTGGGGACCGGCGGCTCAGCGGGTTTGGGGTGGCGGGGAGGGGGTGGTGCGGCCAGGGGTTGGCCGCGCGTCCAGTCGGGGCGGCAGTGGTGCAGGTCGGACGGGGTGACCGGGCTGGTCAGGGCCCTCGAGGTTCTGATGGCCGGTGGTCGGCCGGGCGGCCCGCCGGCCCTGGTGTCGACGGAGCCCTCTGTGTCAAGCTTGGTAGGGACGGGGACACCCAGACAATGACTGAGCATGAGGGCGAGAGGGAACTTGACCACGATGACATCCACGATCGCTGCACGGCCGACCGGCCACACTGGCAGCATGACACCGAACAACG
>JBBSMS010000067.1:0-18198 GCA_038233055.1 Nitriliruptorales bacterium | reverse complement strand
CGGAGGGTTGGCGACCGACCACTGCGTGCGCGCAACCGCGCTGGACGCGGCCGCCAACGGGCTCGCCACGACCGTGGACCTGTCCCTGGTGGCCGGCGTCGCCC
This sequence comes from Nitriliruptorales bacterium, assembly GCA_038233055.1. Classification (GTDB taxonomy): domain Bacteria; phylum Actinomycetota; class Nitriliruptoria; order Nitriliruptorales; family Nitriliruptoraceae; genus Salsipaludibacter. The sequence goes on along the minus strand of JBBSMS010000067.1, from coordinate 18,094 downwards.
CCGATTCGACGTCGGCGGCCCTGGACGAACTCGAACGGGCGGGGGTCACCCTCGACCTGGCCTGAGGTCGCTCCCGACCGGCCGGGTCAGTGGTCCACGACCTGGTCGACCCCGTCACAGCGGTCGTCGTCGTCCACCCACACGACGTCGTCGGTGACGATCTCCGCGATGGCGTCGGCATCACCTTCGAACGCACGAGCCACCCCCGCCAGCAGTTGCGTCAGCGGGGGTGGGAGGTCAGGTGGTGGTTCGGTCACCGGTGCTTGTCGGCCTCGTCCGCGACGTCCTGGACGACTTCCTCCCACGACGCGATGAACTTGTCCACGCCCTCGGTCTCGAGGACCACCATGACGTCGTCGTAGTCGACGCCGACCGCCTCCATCTCCTTCAGGGTGCGGTGGGCCAGGGCGATCTCGGTGGGCCCGAAGGCCTCCGGCAGGTCGCCGTGATCCTGGTAGGCCTCGATCGTGGACAACGGCATGGTGTTCACCGTGTGCGCGGCCACGAACGCGTCGACGTAGAGCGTGTCCGGGTAGTCAGGGTCCTTGGTCGAGGTGGAGGCCCACAACGGACGCTGGACGCGGGCCCCGTCCGCCGCCAGTTCCTCCCACTCGTCGCCGCGGTAGGCCTCGAGGAAGGCCTCGTAGGCCAGTCGGCCGTTGGCGATGGCGGTCGTGCCCTTGAGCGCGAGCGCCTGCGAGGTCGCGACGTCGTCGAGCCGCTGGTCGACCTCGACGTCCATGCGCGAGATGAAGAACGACCCGACGGAGGCGATCGAGGACAGGTCGAGCCCGTCGTCGTGCGCCCGGCGCAGGCCGGCAAGGTGGGCCTCCATGACGGCGCGGTAGCGCTCCAGCGAGAAGATCAGGGTCACGTTGACCGAGATGCCCTCGGCGATGAGTTGTTCGATCGCCGGCAGTCCGGCCTCGGTGGCGGGGACCTTGACCAACAGGTTCGGGCGATCGATGGTCTTGGACCAGTCACGGGCCTCGGCCACGGTCAGGTCGGTGTCGTGGGCCAGGGTCGGGGTGACCTCGACCGACACGAACCCGTCCTTGCCGTCCGACTCCTCGTACACCGGGGCGAGGACGTCACACGCCCGGCGCAGGTCGTCGGCCATCAGGGTGCGGATGATCTCGTCGGCCGACGCCCCCCGTGAGGTGAGTTCGTCGACCTGGTCGTCGTAGTCCTCCGAGCCGGTGATCGCCGCAGCGAAGATCGACGGGTTGGACGTGACCCCACGGATCGCGTCCTCGTCGACGTGACGCTGGAGGTCACCGTCGTCGAGCATCGCTCGCGAGATCTGGTCGAGCCAGGGCGAGACCCCGGCAACGTGCAGGAAGTGGAGGGGAGATGTGTTCATGGCTCCACGGTAGCCGGACCCCGGCGAGGCCTCCCCCCGCATCCGACCACCTCCGGCCGACACCAGTCGCCGGGCAGTGGCCGTCGACGGCCGGGGTCAGGTGGTCGCGCTGGACGTCTCGACTGTCACGGGGCGATCCGTGAGCGTGAACCAGCCCAGGAAGTACTGGGCGAGCGGTCCGATCGCCAGTGCGAACGCGACCGTCCCGATGCCGACGGTGCCGCCCAGCAACCAGCCACAGGCCAGCACCACCAGCTCGATCCCGGTCCGGACCACCGACACGGCATGGCCGCGTGCCGCCAAGCCGGTCATCAGGCCGTCCCGTGGCCCCGCGCCCAACCCGGCCCCGATGTACATGCCGGTCGCGGCCCCGTTCAGGACCAGCCCGGCAACCATCAACGCCGTCCGCCCGGGCAGGCTGGCCGGCGTGCCCAGCACGACCAGGGTCGCGTCGACCACGAGCCCGATCACGATCGCGTTGGCGATGGTCCCCAGGCCCGGCCGCTCCCGCAGCGGGATCCACAGCACCAGCACGGCCACGCTGACCACGATGACGACGGTGCCGAACGACCACGGGGTGTGGCGCGCCAGGCCCTGGTGCAGCACGTCCCACGGACCGACGCCGAGTTCGGCCCGGACCATCATGGCGAGCGACACCCCGAACAGCAGCAGCCCGACGGTCAGGAGGGGCAGGCGTCGTCCCATCCGGTCACGGATGAGCGGCGGCCGCGGGGAAGACGGCGACATCGGGGATCCTCGGTGGGCGACGGCGACGGCGCCGGTGCGCCATGGCACGAGTCTGGCCGCCGCATGCGCCCGCGTCCATCAACGGTCACCGGACGGTCGCTGCGCGTTCACGCCATGATCGACGCCGGGGATCATCGACCGGGCGCGTCGTCATCGTCCAGCACGCGACCCACGAGCCGTCGGGAGCGTCCCCGGAACTCGGCCACCACCACGTCAGCGCCACGTCGCACCACGGACCCGTCGGTGACCCTGGTGCGGCCAATCCGGCGTCGTCCGGTCGCTCGGTCACGGCAACTCGCCGGTGTCGAGCAGGTGGGTGAAGGCGGCCTCGTCGAGGATCGGGACGTCCAGGTCCCGGGCCTTGTCGGCCTTCGAACCGGGCGAGTCCCCGACGACAACGGCCGTGGTGCGGCCGGACACGCTGGAGGTGGCCTTGCCCCCGCGCGACTCGATCGCCTCCTTGGCCTCGGTCCGACTGAATCCCTCCAGCGTGCCGGTGACCACGATCGACATGTCGACGAGGACGTCCGCGGTCGCTGCCGGTTCGTCGGCGGCCATGTCCACGCCCAGGTCACGCATCTTGTCCACCAAAGCGCGATTGCGGTCGACGGCGAAGAAGGCGGCGACCGCTTCGCCGATGACCGGCCCGATCCCGTCGATGGCCGACATCGCCTCGGCGTCCGCGGTCGCCAGCGCCGCCATGTCCCCGAAGGCGCCGGCAAGCAGTTTCGCGACCGTGGGGCCGAGGTGGCGGATGTTGAGGCCCACCAGCAAGCGGTCGAGCGGTTGCGCCTTGGCAGCCTCGATGCCAGCCAGCAGGTTGTCGACCGACTTCTCCTTCCAGCCTTCCAGGGCCACCAGGTCGTCGCGGCGGGCGTCCAGCGCGAACACGTCGGCGAGGTCCGCCACGAGGCCTTCGTCCAGCAGCAACTTCGCGGTCTTGTAGCCCAGCCCCTCGATGTCGAGTGCCTTGCGGCCCCCGAAGTGGCTCAACGACTCGAGGATCCGGTTCGGGCAGTCGACGTTCTCGCAGAAGTGGTGGCCCTCGCCCTCGGGCCGGACCAGTGGTGTGCCGCACGACGGGCAGTCGGCCGGCATGTGCCACGTCTCGGCCCCGTCCGGGCGTTCCGACAGAACCGGGCCGACCACCTCCGGGATGACGTCGCCCGCCCGCCGCACGCTGACGGTGTCCCCGATGCGGACGTCCTTGGCGTGGACCTGGATCTCGTTGTGGAGGGTCGCATAGGTGATGGTCACGCCCGACACCGTGACCGGCTCGACCACCGCGAACGGGGTCACGCGTCCAGTCCGGCCGGTGTTGATCTCGATGTCGCGCAGCAACGTGGTGGCCTCGATCGGCGGCATCTTGTAGGCGATCGCCCACCGTGGTGCCCGCGAGGTGGTCCCGAGCACCTGCCGCTGGGCGAGGTCGTCGACCTTGACCACCACCCCGTCGATCTCGTAGGTCGGGTCGTGGCGGTGGCTGGTCCAGTGGTCGACGAAGTCCCACACCTCGTCGGTGTCGTCGGTGACCAGGGTCTCGCCCGCGACCGGAAGGCCGACCCGTCCACACCAGTCCAGGAACGCCGAGTGGGTGGCGAAGTCGGTCGTGCCGACCGCCTCCTCGGTGGGATCGGGCGTGTCGACGACGGCGTCCGGATCGTCCACGTCCGGGGCGTCGCCCGCCAGTTGCAGCGCACCGATGCCGTGGATCCACAACGACAGCGGCCGGGTTGCCGTGACCGAGGGGTCCTTCTGGCGCAGTGCCCCCGATGCCGCGTTGCGCGGGTTGGCGAACACCTGTTCACCGGCCCCGACCCGGGCCGCGTTCATCGCCTCGAAGGCCTCCACCGGATAGTAGATCTCGCCACGCACCTCGACCAGGGCGGGTGGGTCCCCACCGTCCGACCCGGCATCCAGGCGGTACGGGACGTCGTCCATGGTTAGGACCTGCTGGGTCACGGTCTCGCCGGTGGTCCCGTCACCGCGGGTGGCCGCCGTGGCCAGCACGCCGTCGACGTAGGTCAGCGAGATCGCGACCCCGTCGATCTTGAGTTCGCAGACCCACGTGGGGGCCAGGTCGTCCCCCTCCCGGCCAGTGGCCAGCCCGCTGGCCGCGCGCTCCTGCCACGCCTGCAGGTCCTCGCGCGAGAACACGTTGTCCAACGACAGCATGGGTTCGAGGTGTCGATGCGGCGGGAACGCGCTGTCCACCGGTGCGCCGACCTCGGCGGTCGGCGACGTCGCCGTGGCCAGCGACGGGTGGGCCTCCTCGAGGGCGAGCAACTCGCGCCAGCGCACGTCGAACTCGGCATCGGCCATGGCCGGGTCCGACAGCACGTAGTAGCGGTAGCGCGCGTCACGCAGGACTGGCACGAGTTCGTCGTGACGTTCGCGTGCTGCCGCGACGTCCCCGGGCACCTCGACGTCGTCGTCCACCGGTCACTCCGTTCCGCTCGACCACGGGATGGACCCCGAATCCTAGGTGACCGGCACGCCGAGGCGAGGTCACCGTTCGGGCTCGCGGGAGGACGGCCGACCGCCCGGGGCGAGCCGGTTCCACACGGCCAGATCACTGATCGGTCGCGGCCGGCCACGCCAGTGCACGTACGTGGAGGGGGTGCTGGGCAGGTCGACCTGCTGACCGTCCAGCACCACCGCCGCGCCGCCGATGAACTCGACCATCACCCCGTCGGACCGGTGCCACGCGCGCAACCACGCCGAGCGCCAGTTCCCCGGCGACGGGTGGTCGGGTGGCTGCAGGTGCCCGAGCGCGGCGGCCAGCGCGTCGGCGGCGCCGGCGTCCACCACCACGTCGAGGTCCCGCGGGGCGCGATCGGCCCCCCGGACCCGTCGCGCGGCACTGCCACCCAGGCACCACTCGATGCCGGCCCGACCGAGCCGATCGCCGAGGTCGTCCAGCACCCGCGCGAGCCGGTCGTCGTCGATCCCCGGCCCTGCCTCGCCCGTCAGGTCGGGTCCCAGGACGTGCAGCATCGCCTGCTCACAGCCGCCCGGTGCAGGTGTCACCGGGTCCGGTTCGTCGACGAACCCGACCCGCTGGTACAGGTGCCTCGCCCGCAGCCGGATCCCACGCCATCGCGCCCATTCGTCCGGCCCCACCCGCTCCCACGCGGACCGGGGCGGCGACGGTGGCGTCCGGCGTGGACATGGCGGCATCCCGTGGTCGGCGACGACGCCAGCATGGCGGCGACCGGCGGCGATGGCAAGGCGCCGCTCGCCGGTCCCGTCGGGCGGGAACAGTGCCCACCCCGTTCCACGTTGTCGGGTCTGCCGGGCGTGGCCGTGGCCCGGCCCGTGGCCGGTCCCCGGGCACCGTGGCCGCGGGGGACGGTCCGCGAGCCGTCGCGTGCTGGCGGTGCGACCGCCCACCGAGCGCCGCACCCCCCCCCTCCCACCTCGCCGCGGCAACCGGCCCGCCCACCGTTCGACATCCCCACCCATCCGCCGCATCCTCGACCTGACCACCGCATCGACGCTCGACCCCGCACGCCTGACGCCCGACCGACAGGACCCTCACGTGACCGCGACCACCACCGACTCGACACGCCTGTCCGATGACTCGTCCGGGTGCACCCACGACCTGATCGTCATCGGGTCCGGGTCGGGGAACTCCGTCATCACCGACGAGATGGACGACTGGCGCGTCGCGCTGGTCGAGCCCGGGCTGCTGGGCGGCACCTGCCTGAACGTCGGCTGCATCCCCACCAAGATGTTCGTGTACACCGCCGATCGCGCCCACGCCGCGGCGACCAGCGAACGCTTCGGCGTGCACACCACGTTCGAGTCGGCCGACTGGCCGGCGATCCGGGACCGCATCTTCGGGCGGATCGACCCGATCGCCGAGTCCGGACGGGCCTACCGCGAGTCCAACCCGAACGTCGACCTGGTGCGGGAGTACGGACACTTCGTCGGGGACCACCGCCTCGCGGTCGGCGATCGGGTCATCTCGGCGCCGCAGATCGTCCTGGCGGCCGGGGCCCACGCCGTCGTGCCCGACCTCCCCGGCCTCGCCGAGGTCGAGCACCACACCTCCGACACGATCATGCGGATCGATGACCTCCCCGAGCACCTGCTGGTGATCGGCGGTGGCTACGTCGGGGTCGAACTGGCGCACGTCTTCGGCGCGCTCGGCAGCCGGGTCACCATGGTCGTGCGCGGCCCCGCGTTGCTGCGCGACGAGGATCCCGAGGTGTCCCGCCGCCTGACCGCGATCTACCACGACCGTTTCGACCTGCGACTGGCCACCGACGTGGTCGCGGTGCACCGAGACGGGACCGACATCGTGCTGGACACCCGTGGCCCCGACGGGGCGGCCAAGATCCGCGGCGACTGCCTGCTGGTGGCGACCGGTCGCAGGCCCAACAGCGGACCACTCGCCGTGGAGGCCACCGGTGTGGCGGTCGACGACGCCGGGTACGTGGTCGTCGACGCCCACCAGCGAACGTCGGTCGAGGGCATCTGGGCACTGGGGGACATCGCCTCCCCGCAACAGCTCAAGCACAAGGCCAACGCCGACGCCCGGCTGATCGTGCACAACCTGCTCCATCCCGACGACCTGCGGTCGTCGACGCTGGGGCCGGTCCCGCATGCCGTGTTCGGATCGCCGCAGGTGGCCAGCATCGGGATGACGGAACCCCAGGCCGAGGCCGCCGGCCGCGAGGTCGCCACGGCCGTCCAGGAGTTCGGGGACGCGGCCTACGGCTGGGCCATGGAGGACACCACCAGTGCCGTCAAGCTGGTCGTCGACCCGACGAGCAGGTTGCTGCTGGGCGCCCACATCATCGGTCCCCAAGCCCCGACACTGCTCCAGCCGCTGGTCCAGGGGATGCAGTTCGGGCAGACCGTCGACCAGCTGGCCCGGGGGCAGTGGTGGATCCATCCGGCGCTCACGGAGGTCGTCGAACAGGCGATGCTGGCCGTCTGAGCAGTCATGGCGATGCCGGGAAGGGATCGGCCGGGCGTCGCGTTTGGGCCGCGGCGACCGTCGCCCGGATACGCCGCCAAGGCCCACCGACCGGACCTGACCCGTGACCGAGCCCACCTCGATCTTTGACTCCCGCCTGCGCGGGGCCACCTTGGCGATCCTGCTCATCGTGGCGTTGTCGGCGTTCGAGGGGCTGGCCGTGGCGGCCGCGCTGCCACAGGTGGCGGCCGACCTGGGTGGCGTGTCGTTGTTGCCGTGGGTCATCACGGCCTACCTGTTGACCTCCGGCGTCTCGACGATCGCGGCCGGCGCGCTGGTCGACCGGGTGGGGGTGTCGGCGGTGTTCCGGGTGTCCGTTGTCGTCTTCGTAGTCGGCGGTGTGCTGGCGGGCGTGGCGCCCACGATGCCGCTGCTGGTCGCCGCCCGGGTGCTGCAGGGCATCGGCGCGGGAGCCGTCAACGCGGTCGGCCTGTCGGCGGTCGGGCTGGTGTTCCCCAAGGCGCTGGTCGGGCGAGCCTTCGCCGCCAACACCACTGTCTGGGGCGTCATGGGCGTCGCCGGCCCCGCGATCGCGGCGGGACTGCTGGCCGTGGCGTCGTGGCGCTGGGTGTTCCTGGTGAACCTGCCGCTGGGCGCGGTCGCCCTGGCTGTCGGCTGGGCCAACCTGCCCGGACGCCCGGCGGACCAGACCGGCCCGACCGCGCGCCTGGACCCGCTGAACCTCGCCCTGCTGACGGGCTTCACGCTGTTGTCGCTGGTCGCGGTCGACGCGCTGGACTGGTGGTCGGTACCGGCCGCACTGGGCGCGCTGGCCTGCGGCGCGGTCGTGCTGCGTCGCAACCGCGGGCGCGCCGACGCGCTGGTCGCCCCACGCCACACGATCACCCAACCGCTCGGGCCGCTTGCCTGGGCGATCTCGCTGTTGCTGGTCGGCGCGATCGGCACCCAGTCCTTCGTGCCGTTGCTGGTCAGCGGCGGCCGCGGCGCCGGGCCCGCGCTGACGGCCTGGTCAGTTCTGTTCTTCGTCATCGGCTGGACGTCAGGGGCCAATGTCGCGAGTCGCCTGATGGACCGCTGGGAACCGTTCACCGTGACGCTCGGTGGCGCGGTGCTGGTCCCCCCGGCGTTGCTGGCCGTGGGATTGGCAGCCGGGGCCTCCACATCCCTGGTGGTGATCTTCGCGTTCCTGTTCGTGGCCGGCTGCGGCGTGGGCGCGGCGACCAACTCGGGGCTGACCCTGTTGCAGGCGCTGGTGCCAAGCGAGGAACTGGGGCGCGCGACCGCGGCCCACCAGTTCATCCGCAACCAGGGGTTCGCAATCGGCAACGCCCTGGTCGGGGCCGTTCTGCTGCTGGTCGTCGCACGCGCCACCGGTGACGTCGAACTGGTCCGCGACGTCCTGGCCGAGGGCGGCCGTGACCTCGACGCCGCCCCGGCCGTCGCCGCCGCGATCGAGTCGGGGTTCGCGACGGCGACGCTGGTGGGTGCCGGAGTGGCCGCGCTGGCCCTGCTCCCCCTGCGCTCGCTGCGTCGGTACCTCGCCACGCACTCCGACGACGCCGCCCCCTCGGTCGATGCCGGCCTGGCCGGACGCGGCTGACCCGGTCACCGGCCGACGGCGGCTGATCCGGTACCGGCCGGTCGCGGCCGAACCGCGCGCGCCGTTGGCGACCAGTCATCCGTGACGCGGCATCTGTCCACGCCGACGCCATGGACGGACGACAGGGGTGTGGGCCGACGGTCGCGGGGGGACCGGCGGCTCAGGGATGGGGGTGGGCACTGTCGGTGTGCGACGTTTGGGGGCCGACGCGTGGGGGCGCCAAGCCAAGGTCTCGTCGGGGAACGGCGGGTCGTGGCAGGAGCGCGAGGACCAGCTGGGTCAGGGTCCGCGTGGTTCGGGTGGGTCGTGATCGCCGCTCGGGCCGCTGAGCGTGGTGTCCTTGGTGGCGCGGGGCGGGTCGGATCCCGACGGGTCGGGGTCGAACAGGGTGGGGAGGTGGGCTGGTGGGGTGGTGCGGACGGTCCAGCCGGAGCGTTTGGCGGTCCACGTCACCGGGCCGTCGGGGTGGCGGTCGTGGTGCCACCAGCGGTGAGCAGTCCGAGAGCGGGATCGGGTTCGAGCGGGTCGTGGGTGGTGGTGTGGGTGTCGACGGTGTGGGCCATCAACGGGAAGTGGGTGGCGGCGTAGTCGCTGATGATGGTCCCGGACCCGTCGAGGCGGGGCTTGAAGGTGGCCCCGTTGTGCTCGATCGGGGTCGTGTCACGTGTCGTTCCAGCCTGGGCTTGGAGTTGTGCGACGAGCCATTCGACTTCGAACACCAACGCGTCGGCCTCGATGTCGGCATGGGTGGGGGCGAGCCGGTCGACGAGCGCGTCGACCTGTGCGCGGCCGTCGACGGACATGCAGGCAGATTGCGCGGACCTGCGACCACGACACGTCGAGCCGGCGGAACGCGTCGCGGGTGGCGGGCATGGCCGGCAGGGTGGTCGCGGCACGGAGCAGGTCGGCCCGGTCGAACCCAGCCGATCGGCAGGTCTGGGACAACACCAGCTCGGGTGCGACACCGAGCACGGCCTCGGTCGCGCCGGTCTCGAGGATGCGGATCAGCGACTCGACCAGTCGGACCATGAGCCGGTCGATGGCGGCGGCGGATTCGACCACCTGCCCGATGGCGGCCGACGCCGCGTCGGCCGACCAGTCGATCGATGCGGCGACGAACTGCACGGGCGGCACGCCGTCGGCCACCGGCACGACGGTGCGGGCAGGCCCGGCGGACCCGTCGGTGTCGGGGCTGTGCGGTGGCGGAGCGGGCGTGGAGTTCATGACTCAAACAATGTTCGATGTAGTGCTGCGGCAAGGGTTGAAAGGCAGTCTGGGGACAACTCACGAATCTGTGGACGACGGGGCCCCGCGGCCCCGCCCGGATTCGACGAACGATCTGGGTGCGGGCCGTCGCGGCCTCGCGTCCGGCCGGCCGGCTCCGGCCGGCATGTCCAGTCCCCCGGCCGTCAGCCGACGTGGACGTCGCGGAGGTGATGTTTGCCGGACGGACGGACCGGGGCGACGAGGTCGAGCAGCCCACAACGCCGAACCTCCCGCCGCATGGCCTGCAGCGTCAACCCACTCAGCCCGCGGCCGCGGTGGGTCGGCACGATCCCGATCTCCAGCGCCGAGGCCGCGTCCGGTGTCCGCCCCGCGTCGTGGGCCGCCACGCCGCGCTCGACGATCGCGTCCCACCCACGGTCCGGGAGGTCCTCGACGGCCAGGCCGTCCCGGGCGAACGGGATCCAGAACGCCCGGACCACCAGTTCGTCACCGTCGAACACCAGCAGGCAGGTGTGGGCGAAATCGGCGGTCACGCGGCCGTAGTAGTGGTTGGCGACCGGGTCCTCCAGCATGAAGGCCGGCCAGATCGATGGCCCGACCGCCCACATGCGGTCGGTGAGGTCGGGCCGCTCGGCCAAGGTGACGACGTCCAGACCACCGGCGTCGATCATCCGGCCCGCCAGGTCAGGACCTCGCCCTGGCCGGTGAGCAGGACCGACCCCGGCATGACGCGCAGGGACGTCGGCTCGAGTCGCAGCGCCCCGAACGCCTCGACGTCGGGCGCGGTCCACACCGGGATGATCCGGGGGTCGTAGCCGACCGGTTCCGGTCCAGACACGAAGCGCTCCCAGGCCTCGCGTCGGCCGGCGTCGTCCAGGACCCAGGTGACGTCGGCCTCGGCCGTGCAGGTGTCCTGTTCGGGCACCCAGTAGGTCAGCGACACCTGCGGGACGGCATCCAGATCCGCCCGCTTGGGCGACAACGGACTGGTCAGGTTCCAGCCCACCAGGTCGGTGCCGTCCCACTCCCACAACGGGTGCAGGATGCGTGTCCGCGGTCGACCGTTCGTCGCCACCGTGGCAACCGTCGTCCACACGATCCCATGGGCCATGTCGCGGAAGGCCGGCGCCACCTGTTCCAACGTCGCCATCCGGGTTCCTCTCGTCCGATGATCTCGGGCCCGCCATCCTGCCGCGATCGGCGGTGGCCTGTCCGGATCAGGAGGTGTGCGCGCGGTCACGCCACCTGTCCCCCGACGGGCGTGCGGGTGCCGCGACCGGGGGCCTATCGTGGATGGTGGCCGGGGCGATCACGCACCGGCCGTCGACGTCGGGAACGACGATGGACCTGAGCCTGCTGGACTATCGCCGCCGAGTGGCGGACGGCTACCACCGGGTCCGCGCGGCCGACGACCCCGTCGCGGCCTGGCGGCAGTGGGTGGTCGACCGTGACCGCCTGTTCGCCACTCACCCGCAGTCCCCGATCGCGGACGGTGATGCCTTCGACGGGCTCCCGATGTTCGACCACGACCCGTCGTGGCGACTGGTCGCCACGTTCACTCCCGCGACCGACACGGACGCGGACGGCGACCCGCAGGACGTGGCCCACTCCGGTGCGGGCGCCACGCCATTCACGACGCTGGGGACCGTCCGGTTCGACCGCGACAGCGATCGCCACGACCTCGAGGTCCTGTGGCTGGCCGGGTATGGCGGTGGGGTGTTCCTGCCCTTCCGCGACGCGACCAACGGTGAGACCACGTACGGCGGCGGGCGCTACCTCCTCGACACCGTCAAGGGCGCCGACCTGGGCCATGACGGTGACCGCATGGTGCTCGACTTCAATTTCGCCTACCACCCGTCCTGCGTCCACGACGACCGCTGGTCGTGCCCGCTGGCGCCACCGGCCAACCGACTGGACATCCCCGTCACAGCGGGTGAACGGCTCCGAACCTGACGGGACCGGCCGCCTCCGAACGGCCTTCATGCTCGTGAATCTCCGCCGTGCCATGGCATCGGACTGGGCGAAGCACCTCAACGACGAGGCGCGCGCCTCGATGGGCACCGACATCGACTACGTGGGCAGTGCCGGCACCTCTGCCATCGAGGATGGCAACCACGGCGCGGCCCAGGCGTTCGACCTCACGGCCGTGTGGTTCGTGAACGGCGAGTGGGTCGACATGAACGTGTCGCGGCGACACCCGCTGGAGTGTCCAACCGCGACGTCTGAGCACGGCTGCCTCACGTCACCCCGCGCGCCGGCCTGCCGTCAGACCGGCGCGTCCAGGTCGGTGTCGAGGTGGGCGGTGTCGTTGAACCGCCGCAGGATCCACCGGTCCGGTGTGACCACCAGGTGGCTGATGGAGGCGTTGGCGGCCGCGACGAAGGTGAACGGCGCGCTGGCGGCAGCCATGGCGAGGGCCGCGCCGATGACGCCACCGTGTACGACCGCCACCACGCGCTGATCGCGATGAGCGGCGGCAATCGCCTCGATGCCCCGTCGGACCCGGGCGGCGAAGTCCGCCATCGATTCGGCGCCGTCGATCAGTCCCCAGTCCTGTTCCTCGACGACCCGGGCCACGAGCGGATCCCCTGCGGCGGCTCGGTGGCGGTACTCGCCGCCCTCCCAGTCGCCCATGAAAACCTCGCGGAGGTCCGGTGCCGTCTGAGGCTCCAGTCCCAATCGCTCGGCCAGTGGCGCCGCCGTCTGCTGCGTGCGCACCAGCGGCGTGGTCCAGATGGCCTCGACCCCGGCATGTTCGAGCCGATCTGCCACGGCCTGGGCCTCGTCGACCCCGACGTCGGCCAGCGGCGGGTCTGACTGGCCCTCCCACGACGGGAACGGCTCCCCGGGCACGGCCGCCCGCGACTCACCGTGGCGGACCAACAGCAGGTCGCAGGCGCCGGGCGGCAGCCGGAAGCGGTACTGCCGGACGGGTTCGGTCGGTGGACGGGTGTCGTTGGTGGCGATCATGGCCCCGACGCTATCCGCAGCGGGTCCGCCTCCACCGTGCCACCCCTCGCCTGCCAGGTCGTGTCGGTGATCGCGTCGGCCCAGGGCCTGGTCGTGGCTGACCAACACCCAGGCGCTGGGGTACTTGTCGGCGCCGTTGGCACCGACCAACGTGGATCCCCGGACCGAAGTGCAGGTCCACCCCGTCGAGCACGGGGATGGCGGCCGAATGGGAGCAGGATGCACCGTGCAGGTACAGGGAGACCCGGGTTCGCCCCGCGGTTGGATCAGTCACGACCGACCTCACACGCGTCCGACTCGGGACGCAACCGAACCGATGGCGGTCAGGCGAGGTGGCGCAACGTTCGTCCAGTGGGCGGCGACGTGGGATGACGTGCCCGGCACGCGCTCGGCCAGCGGCAAACGGTGCGGGATCGTGAATGCCCGGCATCAGGGATGCCGGGCATGAGAGAAAGGGTAGCACGCCGCTCGCCGGTGGTGCAACCCGTTCGCGGATTCGGGCCGGGGAGCGGCGATCGCCCTGCCGAACGGGCGTTGCAGGGGCAACGATGCGGCACCATCCTGCCCTGCGGGGACCACACGGCCGTGCCGCGGTCGCTCCCGCACGTCCAGCCACGAGGCCACCGCATGTCCGAACCTGCCCCGACCGAGCGCGACCCCGACGCCGTGCCACCCCCGGCACCCGTGACCTCCGACAGCCCGGCGACCGCCGATTCGCCCCCCCCGGCGCCGTCCGCAGCGGTGGCGTCCGGAGCGACGACATCCGAGGCGACGACATCCGGAGCGACGACATCCGAGGCGGCGACATCCGGAGCGGCGACATCCGGAGCGGCAACAGGGCGACCGGACCCCTACACGCCACCGGCGCCGGACCGCAGCCGCGACGACGCGGTCGTGCACGCCCGTGGTCTGACCCACCGCTACGACGACGAGCACGGCATCACCGACGTCGACCTCGACGTCCCGGCTGGCCGGATCCTGGGCGTGGTTGGCCCGAGCGGGTCGGGCAAGACCACGCTGGCCCGGCTCGTGTTGGGGCTGCTGCCGGCCCACGACGGCACCATCGAGGTGCTGGGCGTGGATCCGTGGCAGGCCGGCCGCCACCACCACACCCGCCTGGGCTACCTCCCCCAGGGCAACGCGCTCGACCCGGAACTCTCCCTGCGCCACAACCTGGACTTCATGGCCTCGTTGCAGGGCCTGCCGTGGCGGGCGCGCTGGTGGCCGGGCGAGGACGCGAAGGTCGCGCGCAAGCGGATCGACGACGTGCTCGAACTCGTGGGCCTGACCGGCGAGCAGAACACGCGGCTGCGACGCGCCTCCGGCGGCGAGCAGCGGCGCCTGGCCATCGCCGCCGCGATCGTGCACGACCCCGAACTCCTGATCCTCGACGAGCCCACGGCCGGCATCGACCCGGTCCTGCGCGCCCAGTTGTGGGAACACCTGACCAACCTGCGCGACGAGGGCCACACCTTGTTCATCACGACCCAGTACGTCACCGAGGCCGACCTGTGCGACGAGGTCGCGTTGATGGTGGACGGCCGGATCATCCGGGTCGACGAGCCCGACGGGCTCCGGCGCGCGGCCTACGGCGGCGACCTCCTTGACGTCGAGCACGAGTCGGTCGACCCCGGTCGCATCGACCTCGAGGACGTCGACGGGGTCGAGTCGATGCAGGAGCGGCTGGGGCCGCGCCGGGTCCGCTACCTGGTCTCGGACCGCGAGGGGGTGCAGTCACGCATCAGCGACCTGTTCGCCGAGAACGAGAAGTCCGCCCCGGTGCTGTCGTGGCACCGGCCGTCGTTCGACGACGTCTTCGTCGAACTGGTGGAGACCCACCGGGCCGAGCAGGCCAGCGACGAGGAACGTGGCGTCGACCGGGAGCGGGAGGCCGTCGGTGCGTGAGCGCCTGGTCCGCATCTCGGCCTTCACCCGGCGCGAACTGGTCAGCACGCTGCGCCAGCCACGCCTGATCGCGACGCTCGTGCTGGGCCCGTTCCTGATCCTGTTCGTCTTCGGACTCGGCTACAGCCAGGACTTCCCGACGTTGACGACGCTGGTCGTGGGACCCGAGGACAGCGAACTCACCCAGCAGGTCGACCAGTACGTCGCGGACGCCGAGGTCACAGGCATCGACTACGTGGGCACGGCCACCGACCGCGACCAGGCGATCGCCGAGCTCAAGCGGGGTGAGATCGACCTGGTCGTGATCCTGCCGGAGGTCAACGACCTGTCCGAGCAGGGTGACGAACGACTGGAGATCGAGGTCCACCAGCGCGCACCCGACCCGGTCACGACCGCCCAGATCGAGGTTGCGGCACAGACGGCGGTCGCCCAGATCAACGACGAGATCGTGGCGCAGGCGCTGGCCGCCGTGCAGGACGAGGGTGGTGGCATGGTCGACGACGTCGCCGCCATCCGGGACCAGTTGCAGGTCCTGCGTGACTCCTACACCGACGAGGAACTGGCGACGATCCAGCGTGACGCCGGCCCGACCGCGGACCGCCTGGACACGCTGGCGGAACGTGTTGGCGCCGGCGGTGCCGCGGTTGCGCCGCTGGGGATCGACGACCCTGCCCAGACGGCCCGGGAACTGCGGACCGGCGCGACCGCGCTGCGTGCCCTGCAGGAGACCGAGGCCCTGACCAACCTCGACGAGATCGGGGCATCGTTGGACGAGGCCGACCAGGCGATGTCGGTGCTGGACGGTGCGGACCCGGCCGTGCTCGCCCGACCCTTCGACGTCCAGGTCTACCGCCAGACCCCGGTCGCCATCACGCTGGACCGGTTCTACGCCCCGGGGCTGTTGGCACTGATGCTGCAGCACGTCGCGATCACCTTCGTCGCGCTGGGGATGGTGCGCGAACGACGCCAGGGGACCTCCGAACTGCTGCGGGTCACGCCCGTCGGCACCACCGAGCGGCTGATCGGGACGTCCACGGCCCACCTGTTGCTGGGGCTGGGCGTCGCGGTGACGCTCATCGGCCTGATCGTGGCCGCCTTCCAGGTCCCGGCACCGATCAGTTGGCCGTCGTTCGTGGGCATCGTGGTGTTGAGCCTGCTGGCGTCCCTGGGGTACGGGTTCCTGGTGGCGTCGGCCGCGAAGTCCGACAGCCAGGCGGTCCAGTTCTCGATGCTGCTGCTGTTGACGGCCGTGTTCTTCTCCGGCCTGTTCCTGCCGCTGGACCGGATCATCGTCCCGGTCATCTGGGTGTCGTGGCTGTTGCCGACGACGCATGCGTTCCAGGGCCTGCAGGAACTGATGCTGCTCGGCCTGCCGGTGTCGCAGTCGGTGTGGTACTGGCTCGGCGCGATGGCGGTGGTGCTGTTGGGCGTGGCACGACTGCTCGTGCCGTGGCGCGACCGCAGCGGTTGATCCGCCGGGGGGCTCGTCCCCGACACGACCCGGTCCGGTCCCCCACGCGGAGGACCGGACCGGTCGTGTTGCAACGGGACTCGTCAGCGGCCCCCGACCGTGCCGTCGCGGCGATGGTCGGCACCACCGACGAACCCGTCGTCGGTGACCTGGATCACCGACAGGCCGCTGGTCAGCGCACCGATGGACACCGGGTGGCCCCGGGCCTCCAACGCGTCCGCGAGCGCCTCGACGTCGTAGTCCCACGTGACCCCCGGGATCGGGGCCTCGAGGTTGGTCGCGCCGTTGCGGTTCTGGTGGTGCGGCACGTTCACGGCCTGCTGCGGGTCGAGCCCGAAGTCGAGCACGTTGACGATCGACTGCGCGGTGTAGCCGATGATCGACGACCCACCGGGCGAACCGGTGACCAGCACGACCTCGTCGTCCTCCAGCACGATCGTGGGCGACATCGAACTGCGCGGGCGTTTGCCGGGCTGCACCCGGTTCGCGACCGGCTGACCGTCGGCGGTCACCGGGGTGAACGAGAAGTCGGTCAACTCGTTGTTGAGCAGGAACCCACCGCCGTCGACCATCACGCCGTTGCCGAACGAACTCTCGATCGTGGTGGTCATCGACAACGCGTTGCCGTACCGGTCCACGATCGACACGTGGCTGGTGCCGTTCTCGGTGTCGGTGGTCTGCGGGCCGGTGGGGTCGAACTCGCCCGGTGGGGTGCCGGGCTGGGCCATGCCCATGTCCGTGTCGGTGATCAGCGCCGCCCGTGACGCGAGGTAGTAGTCGTCGAGCATGCCCTCGACCGGCACGGTCACGAAATCCGTGTCGCCGACGTAGAGGTTGCGGTCGGCGAAGGCAAGCCGACCGGCCTGGGCGAACAGGTGCACGAAGTCCTCGCCCAGCGGGTCGTCACCGAGGTCGAAGTTCTCCAGGATCCCCAGGAGCTGGCCGACGGCCAGCGCGCCCGACGAGGGCGGGCCCATCCCACAGACGTCGTAGGTGCGGTAGTCCTCGCAGACGGGTTCGCGTTCGATGACCTCGTAGGCGGCGAGGTCGGCCAGCGTCATGTCGCCCGGGATCGCCGGGTCGGTCTGCACCGCGTCGACGATCGACGCGGCCAACTCGCCCTCGTAGACGGCGTCGGCGCCGCGTCGACGCAGGGCCTGCAGGGTCACGGAGTAGTCCCGGTTGCGGATGCGGGTGCCGGCCGGCTTGGACGCACAGTCGGTGGTCGAACCGTTGGTGAAGTAGGCGAAGGCCACCGGGTCACGGAAGAACAGCCGGTCGGTGCAGGACGGGTTGAGCGCCAACAGGGCGTCGACCTGGTCCGCGGTCCGCGCGGTCAGTTCGAAGCCACTCCGGGCCAGCTGATTGGCGTCGGTGAACAGGCTGTTCCAGTTCTTGCCGCCGTGCTCGTCGTGCACCACCTCCATCAACCGGGGGGTGCCCGGGACGCCGACGGACAACCCGCTCTGCCACGCGGTGAAGAAGTCCAACCCGACGAACCGGTCCTCGGTCGCGGCCAACGGCGCCTTCTCGCGGGCGTCGTAGGTCGTGACCTCGCCCGTGTCACCGTCGTACCACACCAGGAACGCCCCGCCGCCAAGGCCGCTGGACTGGGGTTCGACGAGCCCCAGCACGGTCTGCACGGCGACCATCGCGTCCGCGGCCGTGCCACCTCGCCGGAGCATGTCCGCGCCGGCGGCGGTGGCCAGCGGGTTGGCCGTGACGACCATCTCGCGGTCGGTGGTGACGGCCTGTGGGAGGGCGTCCTGGGCGATGACCGGCGCGGCGGCCGTGGCGACGAGTGCCAGGGCGAGCCCGGCGGCGAGGCGTCTCATGGGGAGTCCTTGGGGTCGAGGGAGGTGG